>NZ_JBIWBA010000002.1:0-480453 GCF_044760715.1 Lysinibacillus sp. NPDC098008 | reverse complement strand
TTTTCAGCTCGCACTTTTTCCGCTAGAGTCGCCACCTTTCACGCCAATCAACGAGAGAATGCTTTAGACAAAGCGTTTTCCTTCTAACAACACGCTTGAAAATATATTAAATTAAAAAATTTTATAAAAAACTATTAAACATTTAAAACAGCTTACGATATATATAGTGTAAGGCGGAAGTAGTACATAACTACTGATTCCAAACTCTCCCACAGGGACGTGGGTTATACAAAAAAACAATTCAAGGAGGAATTCCAAATGAGAATTCAACACAACATTTCTGCATTAAATGCACACCGTAACTTAGGTTTCAACAACACACAAGCTTCAAAAAACCTTGAAAAATTATCTTCAGGTTTCAAGATCAACCGTGCTGGTGATGATGCTGCTGGTTTAGCAATCTCTGAAAAAATGCGCGGACAAATCCGTGGTCTTGACATGGCTACGAAAAACTCTCAAGATGCGATTTCTTTAATCCAAACTGCTGAGGGTGCATTAAACGAAACTCACTCAATTCTACAACGTATGCGTGAATTAGCAGTTCAATCAGGGAACGATACAAACGTTAACCTTGACCGTGACGCAATCCAACAAGAAATTGAGCAATTAACAAAAGAAATCGATCGTATCGCTACTACTACAGAGTTTAATACTCAAAAATTACTTGATGGTTCATTCTCAGGTAAATTCCAAATTGGTGCAAATGAAAACCAAGATATGGCTATGGATATTGGCAACATGGGAGCAGCAAACTTAGGTTTAACAAAAACAGTTGTAGGTGCGACTGGTAAAGATGTATCAGCTAATTTCAAAGATGGTTCATATAAAGTTGACAAAGATGGTAATTTATTAGATGCTAAAGGTCAGAAAGTTGGACAAATTGCTGGCAATACAATTGAAGTAGATGGTAATGTTGTAACAACATTCACAGGTATTGCTAATGGAACAGGTCTTTCAACTGGTACTACTCTTAGCGTTAAAGATGGAAAAGCTGAAGTTCGCTTGAATGCAAATGCAGATGTTTCTAAAATTGCTGCTGGTGAATATGAAATTAGCGGTTCCAATGTTTTAAAAGACGGTAAAAAAGTAGGGACATATGCTAGTGGTACAGTAACAATTGAAATTGATGGCGGTAAATCAACTTCAGTATCATTAACAGCAACTGGAATTGGTCTTACAACTGCTTTTGGCGACGGAAGAAAATTCACAGTAGGCGGTGTAGATGTATCTACTCGTGACCAAGCTACTGGTACAATTACAGCTGTTGATGATGCAATTAAAAAAGTATCTGAGCAACGTTCTGCGCTAGGTGCGGTTCAAAACCGTTTAGAGCATACAATTAACAACTTAGGTGCTGCTTCTGAAAACTTAACAGCTGCTGAATCTCGTATCCGTGATACAGATATGGCGAAAGAAATGATGGAGTTCACTAAGAACAATATCTTAATGCAAGCTGCACAGTCAATGTTAGCGCAAGCTAACCAACAACCACAAGGTGTATTACAACTTTTAGGTTAATTTTTAAATAAGCTCCCTATCTTTAATAGATGGGGAGTTTTTTGTATAAAATTATAAGAAGGAACCGATATAGTAATTAGGTAGGTGAGCGAGATGAAATATACTATTGAAAAAGAACAATATACATATGAAACATTAAAAATTAATAACTTATATGTCCATAGTAAGTATAATCCAATCAAAGAAGCGGAAAGAATCGTAGAAAAAGGCTACAAACCTCATCATGTACATGTTTTATTTGGATGGGGATTAGGATATGTTTATGAACAATATAAAAAAGTGAAAAAATTTGATGAAGAAATTTATATTATTGATCCTTTAGTAGACTTAGGATTATTAGAGATTAAAGAGGATATCAACTATTTAAAATTAGATAAAAAAAGTTTAAATAAGCTTTTTCTATTTTTAACTTATGAGAGAGAACAAAATGGTAAGTTAATTCAAATTATAACAACACCCAATTATGATAAAATTTGTTCAGAAGAGTATAAAAATTTATTGCAGCATATTAGAAAATTTCAAGAAACTTTGTTAATAAATGAAAATACAAAGTATGATGGAGCATTGCAATGGGAATTTAATCGATTAATCAATATGGGGAATCTACTAAAATCTTGCTCTGTTAAACACTTAGAAGGAAAATATAATGCTCCAGTTGTTGTTGCATCAGCAGGACCATCGTTAATAAAACAATTACCCCTAGTTAGGAAATATCGTAAACAAATTATCCTGGTTGCTTCAGGATCTACAATTACAACATTGATGAAGGAAAATATTGAACCAGACTATATACTATCATTAGATGGCAATATAGTTAATTATGAATTATTTAGTCCATTAAAGTTTAAACATGCAAAGCTTATCTATCATATGACAAGTCATCCATTTATCCCAAGACAATTTAAGGCACCTTATTATGTGACTGAACGAGACGGTGGGGGTATTAACTATCGCTATTTAAAAAATAAATTAAATATTACTGTTCCAATGTTAGCAGCAGGACCATCAGTTGCTAACCTATCTTTATCTTTTGCATTATATATAACGACAGGAAAGATTGCCTTTATAGGACAGGACTTGGCCTTTACTAATAATTTAAGTCATGCCGAAGGAAATGCGGGATCAATTAAAATAAAAGATGAAGAGCATGTATTGAAAGGGCATTATAAAGTAAAAGGATATTATAATGATGATGTGTGGACTTCTTCTGTAATGAATGCAATGAAAGAAAATTTTGAAAGTCAACTCCGAAATTTCTTTGGAAAAGAACGAGTATTTAATTGTACTGAAGGTGGAGCATATATTGAAGGAATGAAACAACAGCCTTTTAAGGAGTTTTGTGATCTAAATGTTTCTAAAGGTATAGTTGAAATTATTGAACCAACAAGGGAACAAATAATTTCATTTGATTTAGAGGCTGAATTATTGAAAGAAGTGAGAGTACAACAAAAAGTTATTTCTTATTGCAAAGAAGGATTAAGTGCTCTTGCGCTAAATAAATCACCAGTAGCATTTTCTCCGCAAACGTTAAAAAAATTAGAAAAAGCGGATGAACAGATTCAAAAAAGTTTAAGTGAGTTACCGATTAAGGCTATTTTAGACCCGATTCAACAAAAGATTATAACGGGTTATTTGCCAAAAGTAAATGAAACAGATAAAGAAGCTTTTGATAGAGTATATGAGCAAAATAAATCTTTGTACATGGAATTAATAGATATTTTAACGTATGTCAATCGACTGTATAAAGAAGCGATTAAATATTATAAAGAGCAGGAGAATTTATGATGGAAGAAATAAAACAAGTAGTTGAGAGTTATAATGAATATATTGTAAAGGTACCAGCAGGGTGTATAATTATTGCGAATGATTTAAGAGTTGCAAATAAAAATAGAGGATTAGCTATTATTCAGGATTTTATTGATGGAATGTTTTGGTTGATTGAGGCAGATAAGCTGTTGATACAAAATAAAGTAGCAACAGGATTTAGTGTAGAAAAAGCAACAGAGTTTTTAAATGAAATCAATAGTGGATTAGAGAATAAGGATTACTTTTTAGTAGCTGATTTATTTGAGTATGAGGTAGCTCCGTTTTTCGAAAAATTGGAAGCTATTAGTTTCCAAAATAATTAAAGAGATCAGGAATAGTGTAAACATTATTTGAGTTACTCTTAACGAAATATTTGAAGAATAAGTGGATGATTATACATAATATCCAAACACTTTTAGAGCAGAGGTAGGATTTGTTATGCTACAAGATAAAACAGTATTAGTAACAGGTGGTACAGGTTCATTCGGTAAGACGTTTATACGTAAAGCTTTAGAACTAGATGTAAAAAAGATTATTGTTTTCAGTAGAGATGAATTAAAGCAATATGAAATGAAACAGGAATTTCATGATGAACGTTTACGCTTTTTTATTGGAGATGTTCGTGATAAGGAGCGATTATATAGAGCATTTGATGGTGTAGATATCATTATTCATGCGGCTGCAATGAAACATGTAGATGCTTGTGAATATAACCCATTTGAAGCAGTCAAAACGAATATTCATGGTGCACAAAATATTATTGAAGCTGCAATTGATCGTGGCGTAGAGAAGGTTATTGCACTTTCAACAGATAAAGCTTGTTCACCAGTAAATTTGTATGGTGCAACCAAATTAGCATCAGACAAACTATTTGTTGCAGCAAATTCATATGTTGGTGAGAAGAAAACCCGTTTTGCAGTAGTTCGTTATGGCAATGTTGTTGGTAGTCGAGGAAGTGTTGTTCCATTTTTTAAAAAGATTAAGGATACAGGTGTGATTCCGATTACAGACGAACGTATGACGCGCTTTTGGATTACGTTAGAACAAGGTGTCCAATTTGTATTAGAAAACTTAAAACGTATGCATGGCGGCGAAATTTTTGTGCCTAAAATTCCAAGTATGAATATTATGGATTTAGCAAAAGCAATTGCACCAGATTGTAAATATGAAATTGTAGGCATTCGCCCAGGAGAAAAATTACATGAAGCAATGATAACAGAAGATGATGCTCGGCATACTAAGGAGTTTGATACGTATTATGTCATCCAACCTGAATTTCCATGGTGGTCGATGGAATATATTAATGAAGGGAAGCTTTTACCAGAAAACTTTGCTTACACAAGTGATAAGAATACAGAATGGTTAAGTATTAAACAATTACAGCAATTAATAGAAAATCTATAACAACAATATGAATAATTTTAGGGGATTTTATATTATTTAAAATATTATTAGAATTTAATTAGGAGGTACAAGGGTGAACATAATAGTTATTATTCAAGCAAGAATGGGTTCATCACGTTTACCAGGAAAAATTTTAAAACCGCTTCATGATGTTGATGTATTAACATATAACGTTACTCGTTGTAAATCAATTGAAGGAGTAAGTGAAGTGATTGTAGCAACAAGTTCATTACCACAGGATGATGAACTTGTAAGGTGGTGTGAAAAACATGACGTAGTATATTATCGTGGGTCAGAAGATGATGTGCTTGATCGCTATATACAATGTGCAAAATTGTATCAACCTGATTATATTATGAGAGTTACATCAGATTGCCCATTTGTAGATTATGAAATGGCTAGTGAAATGGTTAAATTAATACAAAAAGAACACAAGGATATTATTTTTTTAGAGGGAGATATTCCGCGCGGATTAGCGGTTGAAATCATTTCATACAAAGCACTATTACATATTTATAATGTGGGTCAGAAGCCACGTCATCGTGAGCATGTTACATATTATGCATATGAATTTAAAGAACAATTTGAAGCAGTGACTTATAAAGTTCCAGAAAATCGGAAAGCTTTAAAGTTACGTATTACACTCGATACAAAAGAAGATTATAAATTAATACAAGCTGTTGCAAATTATTTTCAAAATCCCTTAGTATCAAGCGTAGAAGTTATTCAATATTTAAAAAATCATCCTGAAATAGCAAAAATAAATGCACATATTCAGCAGAAACCGGTGATTTAATGAAGAAAATTGTGATTGTAGCAGATGCTTCAATTGAAATTGGTATCGGTCATATTATGAGATGCTTAACTATTGCAAATAATTTAAAGAAATATTCATATTATATTACTTTTGTCATGCGTAATTTGCCCGGTAATTTAATTGATTATGTTATAAAACAGGGATATGAGCATAGTTTTGAATATACAAAAGCAGATTTATATATAGTAGATTGTTATGATAGAGATATTCAAGATGAAAAAGAAATGCGTAATTATACAAAATATATTATGGTGATAGATGATTTAGCAAATCGTGAGCATGATTGTGATATTTTATTAGATCAAAGTGTACTTCCAGACTATTCTGTACGTTATGATTTATTAGTGCCAAAACATTGTATAAAGCATTTAGGACCACAATATTTAATTTTGCGTGATGAATTTTTAGCTGTACGTCAACCTAGAAAAATACATTCAATTAATCGTCTACTTGTTTTTATGGGCGGATCTGATCCGACAATTGAAACTTTAAAAGTATTAAAAGCGCTGCAAACTACATCGTTTGAACATGTCGATATTGTTGTTGGAAGTAGTAACATGCAAAGACAAGAGATTCAAAAAATTTGTATAGAAAAAGGTTATCAATATCACCAACAAATTAATTATATGGCTGAATTAATGAGTAAAGCAGATTTATCTATAGGTGCTGGAGGCATCACAGCTTGGGAAAGAAGTTTTATAGGTTTACCTTCAATATGTACAATTGTTGCAGAAAATCAACGATTAGGTACTACTTATGCGGGGCAGATAGGGACTTGTATAAATCTAGGATGGCACGAAGAAGTAACTGTAGCCACATATAAAAATATATTGAATACTGTTACAGTTGATAAATTACAACAAGTAAGTGATAAAGGATTAAAGATAACAGAAAATGATAAACCTAATGCATGGGTAGATTCTATATTGGAGTTGATACAATGATTAAAATAGGAAATCGTGAGATAGGAAAGCATGAAAAACCTTTTATTATTGCTGAGATGTCGGGCAATCATAATCAATCATTAGAACGAGCTTTACATTTAGTGGAGTTGGCAGCAGAAGCAGGAGTAGATGCGTTAAAATTACAAACGTATACTGCGGATACAATTACATTAGATGTGCATACAGATGAATTTTTCATAACAAATGAAAATAGTTTATGGAAGGGACAATCATTATATGATTTATATGAACAAGCATACACACCATGGGAATGGCATAAACCGATTTTTGATTATGCAAATGAATTAGGGTTAATTGTATTTAGCTCACCATTTGATGAAACAGCGGTAGATTTTTTAGAAACATTGAATGTCCCAGCCTATAAAATAGCATCATTTGAAAATGTCGATATCCCTTTAATAAAAAAAGTAGCAAGTACAGGTAAACCTATTATTATATCAACTGGTATGGCGACAGCATCAGAATTAGATGAAGCAGTTAGAACCGTATTAAGAGAAGGAAATAACCAAATTATTTTATTAAAATGTACAAGTACATATCCTGCATCACCACAGAATTCAAATTTAGCTACTATACCACATATGCGTGATTTATTTAATGTAGAAGTGGGTTTATCTGACCATACGATGGGACTAGGAGTATCTGTAGCAGCTGTGACTTTAGGAGCGACAGTTATCGAAAAGCACTTTACAACTTCTCGTATTGAAGGTGGAGTAGATTCGGCATTTTCGATGGAACCACATGAATTAAAAATGTTAGTGGAAGAAACGGAGCGAGCTTGGCAAGCTGTAGGTAATATAAAATATGGTCCGACAGAATCTGAAATAAAAGCAACCGATGACCGACGCTCTCTTTACATTGGTGAAGATATGAGAGTAGGAGATGTATTTACAAAAAAAAATTTAAGAGATGTACGTCCAGGGCTTGGATTGCCTACTAAATATTATGATTTATTATTAGGTAAGACGATTAAACAGGATGCTAAAAAAGGAACACCTGTAAGTTGGGAGCTAATATTATAGTGAATTTAAAAGCTTTGGCTGTTGGTGCTGGAGAAGAACAAATCTTTTTTATTGAAGAAGCACAAAAATTAGGTATCTATGTTATAGCTGTAGATGGCAATCCTTTAGCAAGGGGATTGACTGTAGCTAATGAAGGTTATTGTATAGACATAAAAAATGAAGAAAAAATAATTGAACTAGCAAAAAAGCATGCTATTAATTTTGTTATACCAGTACCAATTGGAAGTTTAATTACTACAATGGGTGCTGTCAATGATGCATTAAACTTAAAGGGAGTAACTCGAAAGCAAGCTGAATTATTTTCAGATAAAGAAAAATTTAAGGAGTTTAAGATAACTCATGGATTCTATAATCCAAAAGAACTTTCAATAAAAGAGCCTACTATATTTCAGATTCAAGCTGCTCTAGAAGAATGGAATTGTTGTTGTATTTTACGTCCAAGTAAAGGTTCTGGAAGTCGAGGTATTGTTCTTGTTGAGAAAGAAGACTCTGCCTTAATACAAGAACATCTAGATGCTTTATTACCAACAGAGCACTGTTTAATAAGTGAATTCGTAAAGGGGATTGAATATGGTGTGGATTTAGTTATTTCAGATAAAGTTTATATACTGAGTATTCGTGAGAAACTGCTGACTGATATGCCATATCGACAAGAAACAGGATTTACTATTGTAATTGATAATAGCATTCAAGAAAAAGTAAAAAAGGAATTTGAAAAATTAGTACATATAGTCAGGTTAAAAAATGTAATGATGCATGCTGATGTAATTATTGATGGGGAACAAATTTTTATTATTGAAGCTTCACCAAGACCAGCGGGGTTAGGGATTTATGAGAACTTACTTAATGTGTATTACAGAGAACCTGTTGTTCAACAATGTATCAATATAATGACGAATGACAATAATGATTGTGTACTAACAGACAAAACAAATTTCATAGGCTTATATTTTTGGGACTTGCCAAATAAAAAAATTACAAAAGCTTTAGATTATTCAAAGGATGGTATCATTAAATTTAAATTTAACCTAAATATTAATGATACGGTACCTACAGTAAAGCAAGGTGCTGATATTTATAAGAGAGGCTATTTTCTATTAAAAGCAAATACAAAAGAAGCAATATTAGATTTAAGACAAAATGTATTAGATTCGGTGGTGCGATAATAATGGTGAAAAATTATGATGAGCAAAATAAAAAGATTTGGTCCTCTGTTATTGAAAAGGATGTTATGTTATATCCAAATGAACGAGTAGTAGCTTTTTTAGCGCGTAACTATCCAAATATAGAAGAAAATAAGGAAACACGCAGAGGTTTTGATATTGGTTTTGGATCTGGTAGGCACTTGAAATTATTAATGGATTATGGATTTGAGGCACATGGAATAGACTATAGTGAATCAAGTGTAGATACGGTCAAAAGCTTATTTGGTAGTAATGTTCATGTAAAATTAGCTAATTTAGATGATGTAAAATATACAGAGTTTTATGATGTTGTTTTGATGTTCGGAGTAGCCTTTTTGCGACCTGAAGAAGAGATAAAAAAAGATTTAGAAAGAGTAAATAAATTTCTTAAAAAGAATGGTAAGCTTTTTATTAATTTTAGAACAAAAGAAGACTTTTTATATAAACAAGGAAAGCAGTTAGCAAGAAATACATATTTACTTGAGAATCAAGGAGTTTATAGTGGGCTTACTTATACTTTTTTGGATAAGGAAGAGGCTGTGAAATTATTACAAAATGCAGATTTTAAAGTTGAGTTAATTGAGCGAGATGATTATTGGAAAAATAATTTGAAAGAACATAATAGCTGGTGGGTTATCACAGCTCAAAAGATTAATTAGAAAGATATAAAATGTATTATTAAAATAGAAGAGTAACAAGTTTCTGATTTGAATTAGATACATATGGCTCTTTATTATACGCAGAGAGTTTTACGAAAAATATTGTTAATTATTTCTGTGTTTATTGTTATTTTGTGAAATGAGGAATAATAGATAATGCGAAAATATATGCATTTTATTTCATATGGTTGTCAATCAATTGATGAAGAAGATATTCAAACAGTTATTGATACACTACGTTCGCCATTTTTAACACAAGGACCTAAAGTTGCTGAGTTTGAGCAAGTAATTGCGAATTTTGTTGGAGCAAAATATGCAGTTGCTTTTTGTAATGGAACAGCAGCATTACATGGTGCTTGTTATGCTGCGGAGGTTGGAGAAGGAGACGAAGTTATTACTTCTCCTATTACTTTTGTTGCTAGTGCAAACTGTGTACGTTATGTTGGAGGAACGGTTGTTTTTGCTGATATTGACCCAGTGACTTATAATATCAACCCGGCACAAATTCAAGCTAATATTACAGAGAAAACGAAAGCAATTATTCCGGTTGATTTTACAGGACAGCCTGCCGATATGGACGAAATTATGTCAATTGCGAAAGAGCACAATCTGGTTGTTATTGAAGATGGCGCTCATTCGTTAGGTGCTGAATATAAAGGGAGTAAAGTTGGAATACAAGCGGACATGACCATGTTTAGCTTCCATCCTGTAAAGCCTATTACGACAGCAGAGGGTGGGGTTATTGTTACTAATAATGAAGACTATTATAGAAAACTTTTAAAATTCCGTAGTCATGGTATTGAGCAAACATCTTATGCGCAGGAGCAGGGTGGCTGGTATTATGAAATGACAGATCTAGGCTATAATTATCGTATGACGGATTTACAAGCAGCTTTAGGAATATCTCAACTATCTAAAATTGATACTTTTTTGCAAAGAAGACGTGAGATTGCAGCAATGTATACAGAAGCATTACAAAAAGTTGAAGGTATTCAAGTGCCACAGCAATTAGAAGAAACGAATTCAGGCTGGCATTTATATATGATTCAACTAGAAAAGGCAGACCGAAAACTAGTATTTGAAGAAATGCGTGCCGTAAATATTGGTGTGCATGTGCACTATATACCTGTATATTGGCACCCCTATTATCAGCAATTAGGATATAGAAAAGAGCTTTGTCCAGTGGCGGAGACTTGGTATGATAAAGCTCTGACATTGCCAATCCACCCTCAACTTAGTAATGAAGAGGTGGAATTTATCATAAATAAATTAATGCATTTTTTGTAAGTACTAATTGATTTTTGGAAATTAAATATTAACTAAATAATGGAGTTTTATATAATGGAGTAGAAAATTAAAAGCTTGATTGTGATAAAATCATGCTAGTTCCAAATAGTAATAAGTAATTTCGATGTATAGTGCTATCTGTGAAAACTATTTTTACCTACACTGAAAAACCAAAGGTAGAAGTATTACTATTTTATTTATCTATATTAAGATGAATGAATTTGATAGAATGTATATAATTGTTTCTTTATATAGTACAGCTATATTTATTTTAGAAGGGGGTTGGTGTATCCAATATCCCTTTTTTGTTTATACATAATTTGCATAGTATTATAATGGGGTAAATACATGGGGAAAAAGGTAGATGATGGAGGATGGAACATTTATTTTTTAATAATCTTAAAGACGTTCGGGATAATCAAGGGAAGGTTATGACATTAAGTGACGAGCAGTTACATAGACTTCTACAATTTGTACTGATTGATGTATCGCTTGCTACAAAGACCGTGGAAGCATGTAAAGAGGAACCAGGGTATATTTTTATCTATCATAATGGCGAGCTATATTACGGAAAAATGTTAGAACTATACACTAAAGAGGACTTTTTAGAACTCTTTCCAAATTTCGTAGATACAATGTTTACTTATGCAATTAAGCGAATCTATACAAATGTCAACGAATCGGTTCTTACGCTCTTTTGGTGAAAGCAACGACTACTTGTTTTTCGGGTATAGTATTAAAAAGGACTGATTTTCATGTTGATACCTTGGCAGGCACCTGAAAAACAGCTTTCGCTTTATTCACTTCAAACAACAGAAACAGCTGTTATACTTTATTTACAACTGACAAAAACATATGCATTTTGTCCATCGTGTGGCTCGCAAAGTAAGCACCAACACAGTTTTTATACACGTGAACTACAAGATCTCTCCGTTGGTAGTCAACATGTTCTTATCCGTTTACAATCGAGAAAATGGTTTTGTACAGAAATTTATTGTCAACAGCGTATTGTTACAGAACGCTTTTCATGGCTTCTACCGTACGCAAGGAGAACGGAACGACTTCAACAGTTCTTAAGAAAATTAGTCTTTTCAATGAGCTGCCGACAAGCCGAGCGAGTAGCCCAATCCTACTTAAGAAGAATCAGCCACGATACTTTTCTAAGGCTGATTCGTTCAACAATGATTGCATTACCACAGACAACCGCAATTGGTATCGATGATTTCGCTTTTCGAAAAGGTCATAATTATGGGACGCTTATTTGTGATTTAAAAACACATCAACCCCTTGCCATTTTACCTAGCAGAACGAGCAAACTCATTGAATCTTGGCTCGTAGCGCGACCACATATTCAAACCGTTAGTAGGGACGGCTCTAAAACGTATCGAGAAGCCATCACCAATGCAAACGTTGCAATCCAACAAATAAGTGATCGCTGGCATTTGATTAAAAATGCAAAAGAAGCGTTAATTAAATGGCTTGATCAAAAACTGCCTGCACAAATTGAATGGTCGATTGAACCAAATCAAATAATTGAATTACCTAAAGAAAAGCCTATAGATGAACTACGCTGGCAGTTGATTCAGCAAGTACAAGACGATTACAAAGAAGGTGTACGGATTTCGTACCTAGCTAAAAAATATGAATTAAGTCGTGGCACCATTTACAAATATTTAAAACAAGTCACGCCTCCACGGAAAACAAAGCGTAAAACAAAGCCAGCACAAGCAAAGCTACAGCCCTATTATGAGTTGATTGTAGCGTATGATACCGAGCATCTTACAACCGATCAAATTCTCAAGAAAATCCGTTTAGCAGGCTACAACGGCAGTCTTTCTGCTCTTCGACATTTTATAGAGCCTTATCGTGCAAACAAAAAGAAAGGAATTACTCAAGCGTTGATTCAACAAATTTCAAGAGCAAAAATTTCACAATGGATTTGGCGAGGTTTTCAGCAATTGAATGATGAGCAGAAGCAAGTGTTGGAGAAGTGCCAGCATCTATATTCATTTCTTGAACCACTCGAAAAAATAGTACAAGAATATCGAACTATATTCGAGAACAGAGCGATCGAGCCTTTAATCGATTGGATGAACACACAACTGGTGAATAAAAATTCACCTTTTCATAGTTATAGTACCGGACTTCGTTTAGATTTAGCGGCTGTAAAAAATGCTTTTGCATCCCCCTATTCAAATGGTTTATTGGAGGGACAAGTAAATCGATTAAAATGGATTAAACGCATGATGTATGGTCGCGCAAAACCAGATTTACTGGAAAAACGGATGCAATATCGGTTTTGATTGTATTCTGAAATAACTTTGAATTGTAGTTATACATAAGTCTGAATGTTTTCACCAACTTTGCGTAAAAACCAACATCGTAGCATTTGTAAATCTACAAGAAATGCCTGTGGAACATTTAAAATATTTATTTGCAAAGAGTAAGCGGAAGTATATTGGTGATGCTAATTATTCTTTATATCAGACTAAAGATGACAATTATCCATATGCTACTCCAATTGTGGATAATACAAAGGATTTCTTTCTTGATACATATCGCATTGTAAATGACTTTAAGGAAGTCGTTTTATACAGTAATGACACCATTCAAAATAGAGAAACATACGGTAAAATTGTTGAAGAGGATGGGGAGATTTTTGTTACTTTAACGAATAAAAAGATGCTTCAAGTAGATACGGGTTATTTATTAGGAGAGTATGATTCGAATTTACCACATTACCGACCATATTTTTATGAATTTGTGCCAGTAGGTTTAACGGCTGAAAAAATAGAGCAGATGGAGCTAGAGAGAAATAGGTGGTATAAGGTAAGTCTTTATGCTGAGGCATTTGTACAAGATGAATTTAATGAAAGAATGATGAAAGGCACACTTCTTTTTAGTGCTTCTCCTCTCAAACGTAAAGGAAGACAGCTAGTATTTGGAGAAGAAGTTTCAACAAATATTGAACAGCGTTTTAGTCAACTACTAAGTCAAGAACAAAAAAACTGGATAGCGAAAAATGCTAATGATGTGATGAAGCAATTTGAACAAGCTTTAAATTTGTCACAATATAACGATTTTGAGTTAAATGTCGTTGTCTATTCGGTAGGTCAAGGAAATTGGATTCAAGTGAAAGGAATCGACAAAGGGAGCGAAATATTTTCATTTTGTTTTGACATTGGATTTACTATAACGGAAACAAGCAAACTTCATGAGGATGCGATACAACAGGCTGCACAAGAGGCTAAAAAATCAAATTTAATTATGCTTTCTCATTGGGATTTAGATCATATTTTAGGTGTTTCGAAATTGGATAAAGTTGATTATGAGAAAACATGGATTGTTCCATAAATTATTGATGCTGCAAGTGAATCATCTAAGCGGTTAGCTGCTTATTTAGCAAAGGAAAGTAGTATTAATACCATTTTTGTTGCTGATACATTTAATGGAGAGGTTATTTTTAACAATAATTATTTTGTATTAGGAAAAGGACAAGGAAATCAAGCAGGAAAAAAGGTTGTAATTGGGAATACATATAGTTGGAAAACGAAATACAATGATTTAAATAATTTGGGGCTTATATTAGAAGTGAAAAACAATGGATATTCAATGTTGTTGCCTGGTGATTGTGAATATATAGAGTTTCCCCAATATTTTATGAAATTATATAGCATAATTGTTGTACCGCATCATGGAGCAGCGATAAATGGAGTAGCTTTACCTAATCAAAGTGCCGATGCTCGAGAAGCAATTGTTTGTGTAAATAATAAAAAAAGTAGTAGATATCCAGAAAAAAAGCATGTAAATACCTTAGAACAATATAAAGGTTATAAAGTGATTCCAAATACCTGCAATAAGATTTCGGCAACATTTAAGTTGTGATCTTATTGGAGTTATTACTATAACTTCGATATCTGAAAAGTAATTTGCAGTACTATTAATCTATATTGTATTATTAGAGCCTAGAATTAAGAATAGAAGAAGACGATATTATTTGTTTCCAATTAACTTACCTAAGTTAATTGGAAAAGGCTGTGCAAAACTATCAACTACTTTTGTATAGCCTTTTTATAAAAATTAATTACTTTTGTATTTTAAACCCTCAAAATAAATCCCTCTAATTTGAAATTTTAGGTAATTGACTGATGCTGATTGTATAGTATAATTTAACTAATAATAATCAGGAGAAAAGAAATGAGAATCCAATACAACCAAGGTCTATTTACTCAAAACCGTTATAATTATACAAATACTCAGTTGAATAAAACTTTAAATAAATTATCTTCAGGCTATAAAATTACTCAGGCTGCAGATGATGCTGCAGGTTTAGGTGTTAGTGAAGGTATGAGAGCTCAAATACGTGGCTTACATAAAGCAGGAGAAAATATTCAAAACGGTCTGTCATTATTGCAAACGGCTGATGAAGGCTTAGCAAGTATTACGGACCCAAACTTATTACGTATGCGTGAGCTAGCTATACAAGCTGCTAATGATACGTTAACGAATGATGATCGCTTAAAAATACAAATGGAAATTGATGCTATTAAAGAGGGCATTGATGATATTGCGAATGGTCTGGAATTTAATACAATTAAAGTTTTAAGTCCTCCAGTTGAAACACCAGTTGCAACGCCAAATGGAGTAGTTGATCTTATATTAGTATTTGATGATACAGGCAGTATGTCATTTAGACAGCAAAATTTTGCTAATAATATTCAGGATTTAATTTCTTCCATTCAAGGAAAAGGTGTTACTGATATTCGAATTGGCATATTAAATTATGCTGATACAAGCTATGATAAAAGTGATTTTGATGGAAATAGATGGACGAGTGATATAAATGAAGTAATAGCGGAAATAAATGATATTGCCATAGCCAATCGTGGAGGCATTGAAAATAATATGACTGCTATTGAAGAAGTAATAAATTTTTATGATTTTAGGGAGTATCCAAATAGTAATACAAATTACAAGCATATGATTATTATTACGGATGAACCAGGAGATGATAACGAGAAAGCAGCTGCTACGGCGGAATTGCTAAAAGAGCATAACATTACTTTACATGCGGTGATGAATACATCATCAGGGCTTGAGCATGTCGTTCATGAAACAGATGGACAAACGGTTCAATTGGACGGCAATTCGAATTGGGGATCGGAATTATCACAAAACATTGGAGAAGCTATCGGTTCTTCTGCCAGTAGCGTTAATGAAGAGGATATAATGCATCCGTTGATTTTACAAGTTGGTGCGAATGAAGGGCAAAATATGAACATTAATTTATATGATTGCCGTACAAAGAAAATAGGGATAGATAAGGTATCTGTTATTACTCATGATGGTGCAGTGGCAGCTTTGGAAATTATTGATAACGCAATGCAACAAATTTCAAATTACCGCAGTGAATATGGTGCTATCTACAATCGGCTAGAGCACGCTTATAGTAATGTTAAAAATGCAGAAGAAAATTTAACAAAAGCTGAATCTCTCTTACGCGATGCTGATATGGCACAAGAAATATCTAAACTAAAAAAGGATCAAATTCTTTTGCAATCTTCTCAAGCAATGATGGGGCAAATCAATCAAATGAGCCAAGGAATATTAGAGATATTAAAATAATAGAAGAAATATCAAAAGCATGGTACAGCGCCATGCTTTTTGTAATATAAAGTGCAGAATATTTATTACATTCTTCTCCTATTATCTGCATTGTTTTAAAAAAAACTGAAATTCTCTTTTTTTTATCCGATATTAGTAACAATCATATCTGTATTAGATTCAAGGAGGATGAAATTATGCGTATTTCAGGGAATGCAGATAATGGTGCAGTAACAATTCAGCAGCAAATCTCCTCTCATGCACCAGCAGTGGAGAAAGTGGCAACGCAAGGAAGCGATGCTACGATGAAAAGTGCTACACCTATTATGGAACAGGTACAACAACTAAGTAATGATGATGAAACGAAAGCAAAAGTACAAGATGTCATTGAAAAAATGAATAAAATGCTGGAAGTAAACCAGAACGCTGCAAAATTTAAGTATCATGAAGGCTTAGATCGATATTATATAACTGTAGTAGACAGCGCCACAGATGAGGTATTAAAAGAAATCCCGCCGAAAAAGCTATTAGATGGCTTTTATGAAATGCAAAAATTATTTGGGATGATTGTAGACGAAAAAATATAAAAATAAGTAAAATGGAGGACTCACTATGGTAATGCGAATTGGCGGTTTAGCGTCAGGAATGGATATTGATGCTTTAGTAGAAAAATTAATGAATGCAGAAAAGGCACCATTAAACAAGCTATTACAAAATAAACAAAGATATGAGTGGCAACGTGATGCTTATCGCGATGTTAACAATAAGTTAAGAACATTTGATACGTACATTGCAGATAATTTAGTATTAAAAAATTTAAATACAAAAACAGCAAGTAGCTCAAATTCAGATTTAGTATCAGCTATTGCAACTAGTAAGGCTACAGGAACACTTTCCATTGAAGGGGTTTCACAATTAGCATCTGCAGCACGTACAACAAGTGGACAAATTGATGGTACTGGTTCAACAAAAATGAGTGATTTAGTGGGAAGTGATACGAAATTTATTGAATTCACAGCTCCTACAGCTGATGGTTCAAATCCAACAAGTGTAAAAGTTGCAATTACATCCAATATGACAGTAGATTCCTTTATTGAAAAAGTGAACGAAAGTAATGCAGGTGTTTCAGCAATTTTTGAAAACGGACGCTTCTCTTTCACAGCTCAAAATACCGGTAAAGGCGATATCACTGTTAATGGTGTTAATGCTAATGGCACAAATACGGATATAAGTAAATTGAAGTTACAAGAGGGTGAAGGTGCAACAGTAACTGAAGGGAAAAATGCTATTTTCCAAGTAAATGGTATTGCCACAGAGCGTAATTCAAACACATTTACACTTAATGGTTATAACATTACCCTAAAAAAGACATTTAATGATACAGCTACAAATGTAAATAAATATCTTGCTGCACAAACAGAATTTACTAATGCTACAGCAGCTAAGGCTGATTTAGATACAAAAGCTACAACTGCAAATCAGGCATTTAATACAGCCTCACTTGCATATCAAGATAAGCTTAATAATGTATTTAAAGTTGGATTTGATGATACAGAGAAAGCAGCTTATAACCGCTTTAATCAATCATTTTTAGCTAATCTAACTGATGACGAGATTTCAGAGCTAGGTAATCTTCCTGCATTTGATCAAGATGATACATTTGAAGATATGCTGGCTAAAATCTCAGCTGATAGTACGATTTCAGAAGATTTAAAGGAAAAGCTACACACTTCTTTAACTTCAAAGGAACAGCTAGAAACATTGAAGGATTTAGATGCAACAGCTTTAACGAAATTCCGTACAGAAGCCAATAGAGAGGTTGACTATGCTAGTTTAAATAAGTCTTTTTTAAGTGGGTTAACTGCTGATGAAATTGATGTGATCGCTAGCCTTGATTTATCCAAGGACGATCCATTTGAAGGGCTAAGCTTAGATGCAGATTTACAAGCAAGCGTTCAAGCAAAATTAGCTAGTTTATCTACAGCACAAAAGGAAAAATTAGATACAGTTACTAAGGCAGATTTAACAGCCTACTCTGAACTTGCACAATTACAAATTGTACATGATGAGAAAAGAGTTGCTAAAAACTCAGCGGATGCTGCACTTACTGCTGGAGAAGCTCGTTTAACAAATGCGACTGCCGCATTTGCATCAGCAAAGGCTGAAGCTGAAGCTGCAGGGATTTTAGAAGAAGGAACTGAAAATATTAAAGAAGGGTTGCCTACAAACCCAACTGAAGCTGCTGTTACATTGTCTTCTACAACAAACGTTGACGATATGATGAACAAAATTAAAGATTTTGTGAATATGTACAATGCGTTCGTTACAGATTTAAAAGACCAAACGACACAAACGAAATATCGAGATTATGCGCCACTAACAGAAGATCAGAAAAAAGATATGAAGGAAAATGAAATTAAGCTTTGGGAAGAGAAAGCGAAGAGTGGTTTACTTCGTAATGATTCTATCCTTCGTGATGGACTTTCGAAGATGCGTTCTCTTGTCTATGAAACAGTTCCAGGTCTTGAGGACTCAAAATTCCAGACATTATTTAGTATCGGTATTACAACTACAAAAAATTACAATGATGGTGGCACATTAGAAATTGATGAAAAGAAACTACGTGAAGCGCTAGAAGAAGACCCAGATGCAGTAGCACGCCTATTTAAAAATGATGCCGGTAATGAAAAGGATACTGTAAATGGCCAAACTGTTGATACACGAGGCTATCTTGCAAGACTCCGTAGTTCAATGGATGAATTCAAAATTTCAATTGAGCAAAAAGCTGGTCGTGCTACGATGACAGAACAGCAATACACGCTAGGTAAAAATCTAATTGATACGGAAAAACGTATTTCAACATGGCAAGATAAATTAAAAAACATCGAAGCACGTTACTGGAAGCAATTCACAGCAATGGAGCAAGCTATTAACAAAGCCAATCAACAATCAGGTCTGTTTATGCAAAATGCTGGAGGCGGCTTTTAATTAGCGAGGTAGGAGAGTGTTATGCAACAATCTATAGATCAATTTTTGCAAACGTCAGCTAATTTATTTAAGTATTTGGGTGATATTCCAAAGGGCGAAGATCGTGATGAATACATTGAAACCATTAATGAGATGTTGGATAAGCGTGGAGCAATTATTGAGAGCCTTATTCAAGAGGGATTTCGTTTTGATGAACAAAATCGTGTGCATCGTACATTGTTAGAGCTTGATAATGGTATTAAAGAGCGATTGGCTGCTGTGATGAACGCTGTAAAGCAGGATATGGTTAATTTACAAAAAACGAAAAAAAGTGAACAGCAATATTTTAATCCTTATTCAGACGTTCGTGTGATGGATGGCATGTATTATGACAAAAAGAATTAATATTTACCTATTAGCTTTTCTTCGGAAAATGGTTTAAAATAGTAAATAAGTAACCTTTCAAAGGAGTTGTCCGTTAATTGACAGCAAATTTTGCAGCACAAAATGCATACAAACAAAATAGTGTGACGACTGCCTCTCCTGGCGAGCTGACGTTAATGCTTTATAATGGATGTCTAAAGTTTTTGCATAAGGCAAAGCAAGCAATGCAAGAGAAGGATATACAAGAGAAAAATACCAATATTCAAAAGGCACAGGCAATTATTGCTGAGCTAATGTCAACACTTAATATGGACATTGAAATTTCAAAGCAAATGTTACCGCTTTATGAATATATGAACCATCGCTTAGTTGAGGCGAATATTCAAAATGATGTAGCGATTGTTGAAGAAGTTGAGGGATTGGTGACGGAATTCCGCGATACGTGGAAGGAAGTTATTCGCATTAATCGACAGCAGCAGTTTGGTCAGGGGAACAGCGGGCAAATTTAGACACAATAAGGGACCATCATCAACGATGGTTCCTTTTCTTTAGGTTAAAATTCATCAATAATTTGTAATTATCACTAAATCGTCATAATTTAGGCTATTTAACGGTAAAATATGTTACTTATTCCCTCTAGCTGTTAGCTATACATCGTGTCATAATCAAAGCAATATATATGTTTAACATAGTATTGGGGTGGGAATATGATTTTTAAGCGTCAAGAAGGCTTCCGTTTTAAATTTGAGGAGCCTCTTCCAATGACTTTTGCTATTTATGAGAATGGTAGAGTTAATCAAGAGCAAACGGCTACAGCAGAATTGCTAGATATTAGTCCACGTGGGTTAAAGATGTTTACAGAAGTGGATTTAGGTGTGAATCCTCCACCATTGGATATCCATTTTGTTTTGGATACGCAAAGGGTGCGTGCTTATGGAGAGGTGATTTGGAGCCGTCCCTTTGGCAATGGCAAACAATATGGTGTGTTTTTTAATAATCAAAAGGCTGTTGAGGATTTGATTATTGAAGAACTAAAGCTACGACGCAGAAAAGAAGCAGCAGAGGCGAAAAAGCAAAATAATTAAATAGTGTTCTTTCTTGCTTTTGCTACTAAAAATGTTTGTTAAAAGAACTAAAATTTTTTGTAAAAAAAAGAATGATTTTAGAGGAATTTCACACACTTGTGTAGAAATATATAGTATAGCAGTTATAAAGGAGGAGTTTACATGTTAAACTTTAACATTCGTGGTGAAAATATTGAGGTAACTCCAGCTATTCGAGAGTATGTTGAAACAAAAATTGAGAAAGTTGAACGTTATTTTAACGAAGATGTTAACGCCAACGCTAATGTCAATTTAAAGGTTTACAATGATAAGCAAACAAAAGTGGAAGTTACGATTCCAATGAAAAACTTAACGCTTCGTGCTGAGGAGCGTCATAATGATATGTATGCTGCGGTTGATCTAATTGTAGATAAATTAGAGCGTCAAATTCGTAAGCATAAAACAAAAGTAAACCGTAAATTCCGTGAGCGTGAAGGCGCAGGCCTTTATTTTGCTAGTACACAAGCAGCCGCTGATGCTGTTTCAGAGGAAGAAGAATACGCAATCGTGCGTACAAAGCAATTCGATTTAAAGCCGATGGATCAAGAAGAGGCTGTATTACAAATGAATATGTTAGGTCATGATTTTTATGTCTTTACAGATGCTGAATCAAACGGCACAAATATTGTCTATAAACGTAAAGACGGTAAATATGGCTTAATTGAAACAACTTAAACTTGCATAATGACAAAGGCTCTCGCAATGGCGAGGGTCTTTTTGTGTGAATAGGGTGACTGTTTGCATGAAACTGTTACACAATGGTAAAATGAAAGTTGAATCTATATAGGAAGTGAAAAACATTCATGGCAAACCTATTAAATAAATTATTTGATTTCAATAAACGTGAGTTAAAAAAATTAGAAAAAATCGCTGACCAAGTTGAGGGATTCGCTTCTCAAATGACGCAGCTTTCTGATGCTGAATTACAGGCAAAAACAGAGGAGTTTCAAAAGCGCTATGCTGATGGTGAGGCGTTAGAGTCGATTCGTGCGGAAGCCTTTGCTGTTTGTCGTGAAGCGTCGAAGCGTGTATTAGAGATGTACCCATTCCGTGTGCAAATTATGGGGGCAGCCGCTCTTGACGAGGGTAATATTGCAGAGATGAAAACAGGTGAAGGTAAAACATTAACGGCTACAATGGCCGTTTATTTGAATGCCATAACTGGTAAAGGTGTACATGTTGTAACTGTCAATGAATACCTAGCGAGCCGTGATGCTGCTGAGATGGGACAGCTTTATAATTTCTTAGGCTTAACAGTTGGTCTGAACTTAAATAGCCTTTCAAAGGAAGAAAAGCGTGCTGCCTATGAAGCTGATATTACGTATAGTACCAACAATGAGCTAGGCTTTGACTATTTACGTGATAATATGGTGCTGTATAAAGAGGAACGTGTACAACGCCCATTGCATTATGCTGTTATCGATGAAGTGGATTCAATTTTAATTGATGAAGCGCGTACACCATTAATTATTTCGGGGCAGGCTGGGAAGTCAGCACAGCTTTATAAGCAGTCCAATGCTTTCGTGCGTATGTTAAATGCGGAAACAGATTATACGTATGAAGAGTCAACAAAGGGCGTTACATTAACAGATGCAGGTGTGGAAAAGGCAGAAAAAGCATTCGGTATTGATAATCTATTTGATTTAACACATGTTCGTTTAAACCATGCCATTAACCAATCGTTAAAAGCACATGTTAGTATGCATAATGATGTAGATTATGTCGTGCAGGATGGTGAAATCGTTATTGTTGATAGCTTCACAGGTCGTTTAATGAAAGGTCGTCGTTATTCGGACGGCTTACACCAAGCAATTGAGGCAAAAGAAGGCGTTGAGATTCAAAATGAATCGATGACAATGGCAACAATTACGTTCCAAAACTATTTCCGTATGTATGAAAAGCTTGCAGGGATGACAGGTACAGCGAAAACAGAGGAAGAGGAATTCCGCAATATTTACAATATGAGTGTTGTGGCGATCCCAACGAACAAACCAATTGCGCGTGATGACCGTCCGGATTTAATTTTTGCAACAATGGAAGGGAAATATAAAGCGGTAGCCGCAGATATTGCAGAGCGTCATGCAAAAGGGCAGCCTGTGCTTGTTGGTACGGTGGCAATTGAAACATCTGAAATTATTTCGAAATTATTGGATAAATATAAAATTCCACATAATGTTTTAAATGCGAAAAATCATGAGCGTGAAGCGGAAATTATTGCAGATGCTGGTAAAAAAGGTGCTGTAACAATTGCTACAAACATGGCTGGTCGTGGTACAGATATTAAACCTGGTGAGGGTGTATTAGAGCTTGGTGGGTTAGCCGTTATCGGTACAGAGCGCCATGAATCACGCCGTATTGATAATCAGCTTCGTGGACGTTCTGGGCGTCAAGGGAATCCAGGGGTTACGCAATTCTACTTATCATTAGAGGATGATTTAATGCGTCGTTTTGGCTCAGATAATATGAAGTCGATGATGATGCGTTTAGGCATGGACGATTCACAGCCATTGCAATCAAAGGTTGTATCAAGAGCTGTTGAATCAGCGCAAAAACGTGTTGAAGGGAATAACTTTGACGCACGTAAACGTTTATTGCAATATGACGATGTTCTCCGTCAGCAACGTGAGATTATTTATAAAGAGCGTTACGATGTACTAGAAACAGAAAATATGCGTGAGCTTGTTGAATCCATGATTCAAGAAACTATCGATAATGTTGTGAGCACATATACACAAGGTGAGCAGAAGGATTGGAACTTAAAGGCGATTGAAGATTTTGTAGCTGCCAACCTGTTAGAGGAAGGTCAGTTGAAGGTAGCTGATTTCCAAGGCAAGTCTGCTGAGGACATTAATCAAATGATTTCTGATGCAGTACGTGTGCGCTATGATGAAAAAGAGGCAGAACTAACACCAGAGCGTATGCGTGAGTTTGAAAAGGTAATTTTATTGCGTTCGATTGATACAAAATGGATTGATCATATTGATGCGATGGATCAGCTGCGTCAAGGTATTCATCTGCGTGCATATGGTCAAAATGATCCGCTTCGTGAATATCAACAAGAAGGCTTTGCGATGTTTGAGGATATGGTAGCTGCTATTCGTGAGGATGTTGCGAAATATGCAATGAAGGCAGAAATCCGTAATAATCTTGAGCGTGAGGAAGTGGCGAAGGGACAAGCTGTCAATCCAAAAGAGGATGGCGGTGGCTCTGCTCCGAAAAAGCAACCTGTACGCAAAGCTGAAAATATTGGTCGCAATGATTTATGTCCTTGTGGTAGTGGTAAAAAATATAAAAACTGCCATGGTGCGGGACAATAAAATAAGCAATAACGATCATCTCTTAAATTTTCAACAAAAGGCAGCAAGCGTTAAGCTACTTGCTGTCTTTTGTTATTTTTTAATGTATAAAAGGACTGGAGGCACACACGAATAAAGAAAATTTAATATAAAAAGTCAGAATTTATAGACAATTGAAATTTTTGGGTATACAATAGCTGGTGTAATAGGATTTTAGTTCAGTATCAAATTACTAGGATTATCCTAAAAAGTTATATGATATTGGTACTAATGTCTATGCGAAATTATTTTTAGCAAGAAAAAGGAGGAGGTTGATGGAATTATTCTACTCGAGAAAAATATCAGGAATATAAGCGTATATTCCTATGTATTTTTATTAAAAACATAAAGTGTATAAAGGAGGAGTATGTATGCATAAAAAAGATATTATGACGAGTGATACAATGCTATATATGCCTGAGTATGATGCCTTTGGAAACTTATGTACTCGGGTAATTGAAAAAAATAATGAATATATATCCCAACTAGCACCAACGAAGTTAATAGACTTTAATTTACGCTATTTTGGTTCTAGTTTAAGAGGCGCTTTTGATGGCTCAAAAATGGTTTTAGGCAAGCTCAATAAAAATCCAATTGTCATTCATGAGCGCTGTAATATATTATGGTTCCCAAGTAAGTCACCCTTACATCCTCAATGTATATGGTTTGCTGTGCATCATATTGATGATTATATAGCTGTGGATAAAAAAAGAACAAAGGTTATTTTTATGAACGGTATGGATATTACAGTGGATATTAGTGTGAGGGCGCTGGAGTACCGTATTCAACGGGCTTTTTTATTAAAGTATAAATTGGAGAAGCGCACAAAGCATTTACTTGTACAATATGATCGCGCGAAAATATTTCAGCGCTTAGCATTTAATATGTTTGAGGATGAAGTATAGTAGTAGGTTTTCCTTTGTAAAAACGTTATAATAAAAAGATACAAGGCTTATATGCTTTATTACTAACGTTCGGAGGATTTAACAATGATTGAATTAGCAGATGTACGTAATGTGTTAGACACTACAGCCAAAAAATTGGCGGACTTTAGGGGGTCTCTTTGACTTAGAAAACAAAGAGGCACGTATTCAAGAGCTAGATGAAATGATGCTAGAGCCAGGCTTTTGGGATGACCAACAAGGTGCACAAGTAATCATTAATGAAGGAAATGGCTTAAAGGCAATTGTCAATGAATATAAAGATTTAGTGGAAACACATGAAAATTTAGATATGACACTAGAGCTTTTACGTGAAGAACCGGATGAAGAATTACAGGAAGAGCTAGGCAAAGAGCTAGCAGAATTCCAACAAAAAATGGCTGATTTCGAGCTACAATTACTGCTAAGTGGACCATACGATCAAAACAATGCTATTTTAGAGCTACATCCTGGTGCAGGTGGTACAGAGTCACAGGACTGGGGCTCTATGCTATTACGTATGTATACTCGCTGGGCAGAAAAGCGTGGCTTTAAAGTAGAAACAGTGGATTACCTCCCTGGCGATGAGGCGGGGATTAAATCCGTCACATTATCGATTAAAGGTCATAATGCTTTCGGTTATTTACAGGCTGAAAAAGGTGTGCATCGACTCGTGCGTATTTCACCATTCGATTCATCTGGCCGCCGCCATACATCATTTGTTTCCTGCGATGTTATGCCAGAGTTTGATGACAATATTGAAATTGATATTCGCACAGAGGATTTAAAAATTGATACGTATCGTGCAACAGGTGCAGGTGGTCAGCATATTAATACAACAGATTCAGCTGTTCGTATTACACATATTCCGACTGGTACAATTGTGCAATGTCAGGCAGAGCGTTCACAGATTAAAAACCGTGAAAAGGCGATGACGATGTTAAAAGGAAAATTGTATCAATTAGAATTAGAAAAACAGCAGGCACAGCTTGATGAAATTCGCGGTGAGCAAAAGGAAATTGGCTGGGGCTCGCAAATTCGCTCTTATGTATTCCATCCATATTCAATGGTGAAGGACCACCGTACAAATGAAGAAACAGGTAATGTTGGTGCGGTGATGGATGGCGATATAGATCCATTCATTAATGCTTATTTACGTTCAAAGATTAACTAATATGTATTCCCCCAAGAGAGAGTCTTGGGGGATTTTTTATGTTAAAAGGGTGGGGAATATGGTGCATCCTGACTAAGCTGTTTTCGTTCATTCATATAATGCTTGTATAACATGGATGCATTGACAAATTGTTTGCTAATGGAAGCATATTGAATAGGAAGCTCAATCTGTATATCGTTTTTGAGTGTCACAATACAGCCAGCTTTACTAGGGGTAATATTAGTAATGGCATGAAGACCAATCCATATATTATGGATGGAGTTTGGTGAATAGGTTGGT
Source organism: Lysinibacillus sp. NPDC098008 (assembly GCF_044760715.1). Taxonomy (NCBI): domain Bacteria; kingdom Bacillati; phylum Bacillota; class Bacilli; order Caryophanales; family Bacillaceae; genus Lysinibacillus; species Lysinibacillus sp. NPDC098008. The sequence continues at coordinate 454,025 of NZ_JBIWBA010000002.1, read as the reverse complement.
AGAAAAATACATGGATAGCCGTAATCAAAGGCAACAGCAATCGGTAGCTTATGTTGATTGCCAAAAAAGCGCTTGGCTGATTGTTTTGCAGCTTCATAGGTTGTGCCTAATGAAATACAAGATTTTCGAAGGACATGTAATGGCTTACGTGTCACGATCAGCTCATTATGTTTATCAATTACATGTGTGAAAATTTTAGAGTTGTGTTGAATTGGTTGTAGCACATACGTATTGAAGGATACTAAATAGCGATTTACATAATTTTGTGCCATATGAAAAATGCCTCCTTTTTCTATTGATAGCTGTAGTATAGGTAATAAAATAAATTCTAGAAAATATCAATAAAGATGAGAATTGCTTAAGAAATAGCGAAATTGCTTAGAGAATTTGCTACAAATAGCGCGAGATTAATAGTCAATCCAAGTTATTTTCGAGTCTTAAGCATTGCATTTTTATTTCAATTTTCATATAATTTAGAAAAGGATCGAGGTGAGATCGTTGGATAAATATTATTCGTACACAGATTTTCTAAAAGCCGTTGGTCAGTCGAAAAAAGTTGATGAGGCAGAGAAATTATTAAACGAGATTTATTTAGATTTATTTTTAAATCGTATCCAGCGTATGCATCGTCAAGAGCAGCTCATGGTTCTAATCGATAGAGCACTCGATGAAAAAGATGAAAACGCATTTTATCGCTACGCAGCCGAACTAAATTCTTTGCAGCAAACAGAGGATGAATAATAAGATTGCCCCGTTCTCCATGAATAGTGGAGAGCGGGATTTTTTTGTTTAACCGTTAAGGGCATTCGCTCAAAAATGATAGAGAACTGCTCAAAAGTAGTGTCACCTGCTTAAAATAGAAGCTTGAAAGTTAGCGGAAACGGCTATGATAAGAGTAAAAGACTTCATTGGTTTCGCAGTTATTATGTATAAATTTTAGGGGTAGAAAAAAGTTTTACAAACATTCGTTCGTTAAATGTTCGAAATTTTACGAGTGCTATGCTAAAATATATGTACAAATTGGAAGGAAAGGACGGGGACATGTGTGCAAACATTTGATTTACAAGCGCCATATCAGCCTAGCGGAGATCAACCACAGGCAATTGCTGAATTAGTGGAGGGTGTAAAGGCAGGTAAGCGTCATCAAACATTACTTGGTGCGACAGGTACTGGTAAAACATTTACAATTTCGAATGTTATTCAACAAGTAAAAAAACCAACGCTTATTATGGCACATAATAAAACACTCGCAGGCCAGCTATATAGCGAGTTTAAAGAATTCTTCCCAAATAACGCCGTTGAATATTTTGTCAGCTATTATGATTACTATCAACCAGAAGCCTATGTACCACAGACAGATACCTATATAGAAAAAGACTCTAGCATTAATGATGAAATTGATAAGCTGCGTCACTCTGCAACTTCAGCATTATTTGAGCGTGAGGATGTCATTATTATTGCATCTGTGTCCTGCATTTATGGTTTAGGTTCACCAGAGGAATATCGCGAAATGGTGGTATCGATTCGCACAGGTATGGAAATTGAACGTAATCAGCTATTGCGTAAGCTCGTTGATGTGCAATATGAGCGTAATGATGTAAGTTTTACACGCGGAACATTTCGGGTACGGGGAGATGTAGTGGAAATATTCCCAGCATCGCGTGATGAGCATTGTATCCGTGTAGAATTTTTCGGAGATGAAATTGATCGTATTCGTGAGGTAGATGCCTTAACAGGAGAAATTTTATCAGATCGAGATCATGTGGCAATTTTCCCAGCATCCCACTTCGTAACGCGAGAGGAAAAAATGCGAAAAGCGATTGAAAACATTGAAAAAGAGCTAGAGGAACGTTTGGCACTATTGCGGGCTGAAGATAAATTGCTAGAGGCACAGCGTTTAGAGCAGCGTACACGTTATGATTTAGAGATGATGCGTGAAATGGGCTTTTGCTCAGGTATTGAGAACTATTCTCGTCATTTAACATTGCGTGAAGCAGGTGCAACACCCTATACATTGTTAGATTATTTCCCTGATGATTTTTTACTTGTTGTGGATGAAAGCCATGTAACACTTCCTCAAGTACGAGGCATGTACAACGGTGACCAAGCACGTAAAGGTGTTTTAGTAGAGCATGGCTTCCGTCTGCCATCAGCGCTTGATAATCGACCATTGCGCTTTGAGGAGTATGAAAGTCGTGTGCATCAGGCTATTTATGTTTCTGCAACACCTGGTCCATATGAGCTAGAGCATACACCAGAAATGGTGGAGCAAATTATTCGTCCTACTGGATTGTTGGACCCATTAATCGATGTGCGTCCTATCGAAGGGCAAATAGATGATTTAATTGATGAGATTCATGAGCGAATTGCACGTAATGAACGTGTGCTTGTGACAACATTAACAAAGAAAATGTCAGAGGATTTAACAGCCTACTTAAAGGAAATGGGCTTAAAGGTTGAGTATTTACATTCAGAGATTAAAACACTTGAACGGATAGAGATTATTCGTGAGCTGCGTAAAGGAACATATGATGTATTAATCGGTATTAATTTATTGCGTGAGGGGCTTGATATTCCTGAAGTATCCCTTGTAGCGATTTTAGATGCGGATAAAGAAGGATTTTTACGCTCGGAGCGCTCATTAATTCAAACAATTGGACGTGCAGCGCGTAATGCAAATGGTCATGTGATTATGTATGCAGACAATGTAACAGATTCAATGAAAAAAGCAATTGATGAAACAAAACGTCGTCGTACATTGCAGATGGCTTATAACGAGGAGCATGGCATTACGCCTCAAACAATTATCAAGAAAATTCCAGATGTTATTCGTGCAACACAGGTAGCAGAGGAAGAGGAATCCTACGTCACAAAGGCTACGAAGGGCAAAAAGCTGACAAAGGCAGAAAGAGAACAGCTCTTGGCTTCCCTGGAAGTCGAAATGAAGGAGGCAGCAAAAGCGCTTGATTTCGAGCGTGCGGCCGAGCTGCGAGATACAATATTTGAATTGAAGGTAGAAGGGTGAATGACTTGTGAAAAATACTGAAATCATCGTGCAAGGTGCACGTGCTCATAATTTAAAAAATATCGATGTTACAATTCCACGTGACCAATTAGTTGTGTTAACAGGTTTATCAGGCTCAGGAAAATCTTCTTTAGCATTTGATACGATTTATGCGGAGGGGCAACGGCGCTATGTCGAGTCCCTTTCCGCCTATGCTCGTCAATTTCTAGGACAAATGGATAAGCCAGATGTCGATGCAATTGAGGGATTATCGCCTGCTATTTCGATTGACCAAAAAACAACGAGCCGTAACCCGCGCTCTACTGTGGGGACTGTAACAGAAATCTATGACTATTTGCGTTTACTTTATGCACGTATTGGCAAACCGATTTGCCCAAATCATGGGATCGAAATTACTTCTCAAACAATTGAGCAAATGGTAGATCGCTTATTATTCTATCCAGAAAGAACAAAAATGCAGCTACTTGCGCCAATGGTATCTGGGCGTAAAGGAGCACATGTAAAGCTGCTGGAGGATTTAAAAAAGCAGGGCTTTGTTCGTGTGCGTATAGATGGTGAATTACGTGATTTAGACGATGAAATTGAGCTGGATAAAAATAAAAAACATTCCATTGAGGTAGTGGTAGACCGTGTTGTGATGAAAGAAGGGATTGCTGCACGTTTAAGCGATTCATTAGAAACGGCATTACGTTTGGCAGATGGGCGTGTTCTTGTCGATGTGATGGAGCATGAGGAGTTGCTCTTTAGTGAACACCATGCTTGTCCATTATGTGGCTTTTCTATTGGAGAGCTAGAGCCACGTATGTTTTCATTTAATAGTCCATTTGGTGCTTGTCCGAGCTGTGATGGCTTAGGCTCCACACAAGAGGTCGATTTGGAGTTAGTAGTACCTGATTGGAATCGATCATTATTAGAGCATGCAATTGCACCATGGGAACCAACAAGCTCGCAATATTATCCACAGCTATTAAAGGCTGTATGTGACCACTATGATATTCCAATGGACGTGCCTGTAAAAGATATACCAAAGGACAAGATGGATAAAATTTTATATGGCTCTGGGAAAGACAAAATACACTTCCATTATGAAAATGAGTTTGGCAATGTCCGAGATCAGATGATTGAATTTGAAGGTGTTGTGCGTAATGTGGAGCGTCGTTTTAAAGAAACAACATCAGACTATGTACGTGAGCAAATGGAAAAGTATATGGCACAGCAAGCCTGCCCTTCTTGTAAAGGCTACCGTTTAAAGCCTGAAACATTAGCTGTAAAAATAGCGGGTAAGCATATTGGTGAGGTTACACAATATTCCATTCAGGAAGCCGATCAATTTTTCAAAGAACTAGATTTAACAGAAAAGGATATGCAAATTGCTCGACTTGTTTTACGTGAAATTGAAGAGCGCTTAGGCTTCCTTGTGAATGTTGGATTAGATTATTTAACATTAAGCCGAGCAGCGGGAACATTATCAGGCGGTGAGGCACAACGTATTCGCTTGGCGACACAAATTGGCTCTCGTTTAACAGGCGTGCTTTATATTTTAGATGAGCCTTCCATTGGCTTACATCAACGTGATAATGATCGTTTAATTCATACATTACAAAGCATGCGGGATATTGGCAATACACTTATTGTTGTAGAGCATGATGAGGATACAATGCTTGCAGCTGATTATTTGATTGATGTAGGGCCTGGTGCTGGTGTGCATGGTGGGCAAATTGTTGCTGCGGGTACACCACAGGAGGTAATGGATAATGAAAAATCGTTAACAGGACAATATTTAAGCGGTAAGAAATTTATTCCATTACCAGTTGAAAGACGCCAGCCAGATGGTCGTAAGCTTGCTATTAAAGGCGCAAAGGAAAACAATTTACGCAATGTGAAGGTAGATATTCCGCTCGGCCTATTTGTAGCAGTGACAGGTGTTTCTGGCTCAGGAAAATCGACATTAATTAATGAAATTTTATATAAATCATTGGCACAGAAGCTAAATCGTTCCAAGGTAAAGCCAGGGGAGCATAAAGAAGTAACAGGGATGGAGGAGCTTGAAAAGGTCATTGATATTGACCAATCACCAATCGGTCGTACACCACGCTCAAATCCAGCTACCTATACAGGGGTCTTTGATGATATTCGCGATGTTTTTGCTGCGACGAATGAAGCAAAGGTACGTGGCTATAAAAAGGGTCGCTTTAGCTTTAATGTCAAAGGCGGTCGCTGTGAGGCATGCCGTGGTGATGGCATTATTAAAATTGAAATGCACTTCCTGCCAGATGTTTATGTACCATGTGAAGTATGTCATGGCAAACGTTATAATCGCGAAACACTTGAAGTGAAATATAAAGATAAAAGCATTGCCGATATTTTAGATATGACCATTGAAAATGCAGTAGTGTTCTTTGAAAATATTCCAAAGATTCAACGCAAGCTGCAAACGATTGTGGATGTGGGCTTAGGCTATATGAAATTAGGTCAGCCTGCTACAACATTATCAGGCGGTGAGGCACAGCGTGTAAAATTAGCCTCTGAATTACACCGTCGCTCTACAGGTAAGTCCTTCTATATTTTAGATGAGCCAACAACAGGCTTACATGCAGATGACATTGCACGTTTACTTGTTGTGCTACAGCGTCTTGTTGAAAATGGTGACTCCGTATTAGTCATTGAGCATAATTTGGATGTCATTAAAACAGCTGATTATTTAATCGACTTAGGTCCAGAGGGCGGCGATAAAGGTGGCACTATTGTTGCTACAGGAACGCCTGAGGAAGTAGCAGAGGTGACTGGCTCATACACAGGCAAATATTTAAAGCCAATTTTAGAACGTGACCGTATGCGTATGGAAGCTGTACTTGCGAAAGCTTCACAATAAAAAATGATCAAAAAAAGTGATAGGACCGCTCAAAGTAAGATGAAAAGCCCAATTGATTTAATTTTGCAGTGAAACTTTTCACATAATGAATCGTATAAATAGTATAACGAACTGAGGGAGGCTATTTATTTATGCAAAATGAACGTCAACGAATTTTAGAGCTTGTAGAAAAAGGTACGATTTCGGCACAAGAGGCGCTTACATTATTAGAAGCATTAGAGCAATCAGGCAAGTCTACTCAAAATGTTATAAATGATGTGTCACAGGAAACACAAACATCTTCAACTGATAAAGGGTCAATATTTGAGGAAGAATTAAAAAAAGATAGCAATAAGAAAAAAGATGATTTCACAAAATATTTCCAAGAGGAAATGCAAGATTTTCGTAAAGATTTAACGCAAATTGGTTCCCTATTTATGGATATGATGAATACAGCTGTTAAAAAGGTAAAAGAGTTTGACGTGTCTTCACCATTCGGCGATAAAGTTGAATTTACGCATACAGAAGAAGTGGCTGCAGCACATGTCGATAATATTACGGCTGAATTACCGAATGGCAACTTTTCATTAGAAGCTAGTGAAGGAGATACGATTCAAGTCATTTGTAAGGTGAAAGCACCACAAATCAATGATAGTGAAGAGGAGACACGCCATCACTTTTTAGAGCAATTTGTTGTGAGAGAAGATGAGCGTACACTACGTATTTTAAGTCAATTAAAGCTTGTACAAGTAAATGTCAAAGTGCTTATACCCAAGGAACAGCTTGAAAAATTATCAGTTCGTCTAATGAATGGCAGTGTGTCATTGCAAGATACAACACTAAAAGAATTAAAAGTAAAAACATTGAATGGTGCGATTAAAGGAACAAAATTAAACTTTGCCAAGGCTGAAGTAGATTCTTCCAATGGCTCCATTGAATTAACGAATGTACGAGGAAAAGATTTAGAGGCTGAAACATTAAATGGACGTGTTTATTTAGACGGTGCATTAGATGAGGTAGAGGCTAAATCGGTGAATGGACATGTTGTTGTGACAACTTGCTCAACAAATTCCTCAAAAATTAAGGCACAAACGGTGGCAGGAGCCGTTGAATTATATGTACCACGAACTATATCATTAAGCGGTAAAGTGGTAACGAACTTTGGGAAAGTAGATGTTGGCATTCAAGATGTGTCAAAAATGGAATCAACAGATCAATTTTTATCAAAAGTTATTCGCTTTGATAAAGAGGTTGAAAATGCTAATCGTTTATTTATTGAGGGTGAATCAAAAACAGGTGCTGTTTTAGTTCGCTATACAACAACAGAAGAACAACAAATGTAATGATTGTACAGGAATCGACTTTCTAGAAAGTTGGTTCCTGTTTTCATTTTGTCGAACTTTCATGATCATTATGACAATGAAAGATCGAATTAGAAGGAACTACCACAGATTGAAATGAAACTGTAATAGAAAAACAGAAATTGAGTGCTATAATAGTAAAAGAAATACCTCTTACATAAATTAAGAGTTTTAGGTGGTTTAATTATGATAGAAATGAAGAATGTGACAAAGAAGTACACAAACGGTGTTATTGCGACAAATGGTATTTCTGTCAATATAAAGCAGGGCGAATTTGTCTATGTTGTAGGGCCGAGTGGTGCTGGTAAATCTACATTTATTAAATTAATGTATCGTGAAGAAAAGGCAACGTCAGGACAAATTTTGGTCAATGGGATAGATTTAGCAACCTTAAAAAATAAAAAGGTTCCTTTTTTGCGCCGTCAACTTGGCGTTGTTTTCCAAGATTTCAAATTGTTACCTCGTTTAAATGTTTATGAAAATGTCGCATTTGCACTTGAGGTAATAGAGGAAAAGCCAGAGGAAATACGTCGCCGAGTGATGGAAGTTTTAGAGCTTGTTGGGTTAAAGCATAAAGCGAGGATGTTTCCAAATGAACTTTCAGGTGGAGAGCAGCAGCGCGTATCGATTGCTCGCTCGATTGTGAATGTTCCAAAGGTTGTTATTGCAGATGAACCAACTGGGAACCTTGATCCTGAAACATCATGGGAAATTATGAATTTATTTGAGGAAATTAATGCACGAGGAACAACGATTGTCATGGCAACACATAATCGTGAAATTGTGAATACAATTCGTCGCCGTGTTATCGCTATTGAGGGCGGTTTAATCGTCCGTGACGAACACGGAGGTGACTACGGCTATGACCTTTAATACTGTAAAACGGCATTTCCGTGAAAGTGTTAAGTCACTTGGCCGAAATAGTTGGATGACCCTTGCATCTGTGAGTGCAGTAACCGTTACACTTATACTAGTAGGCGTCTTTGCGCTTATTATGATGAACTTAAATAAAGTAGCGACGGATTTAGAAAATGATGTTGAAATTAAAGTGTTAATTGATGAAACGGCAGATGAGGCAGCAGAAAAAGCGCTTATCGAAAAGTTTAAAACATGGGCAAGTATATCAGAGGTAACCTATTCAACAAAAGAAGATGAGCTAAATAAGCTTGTAAAAGATTTTGGTGATGATTTTAAGCTATTTGAGCAAAGCAATCCTTTACGTAATGTTATTTATATAAAGGCTGCTGATCCTCAGCAAACAGCAAAGGTTGCGAAAGAGATTCAAAAGCATGACTATATTTATGACGTTATGTATGGTGAAGGCAAGGTTGAAAAGCTTTTTAATGTTTTAAATATTAGTCGTAATGTAGGAATTGTATTAATTTTAGGGCTATTATTTACTGCGATTTTCTTAATTTCAAATACGATTCGTATTACGATTATTGCTCGTCGTGATGAAATTGAAATTATGAAGCTTGTAGGCGCAACGAATTCATTCGTGCGTATTCCATTCTTACTGGAAGGAATGTGGCTCGGAATTTTAGGTTCTATTATTCCGATTGCGGTTGTCGCAACCCTTTACCACAATATATATAAAATTATTGCACCTCGTTTGCAGGGTGAGCTTGTCCAATTACTTGATTTCTCGCCACTTGTGTATCAGGTAAGCGGTCTTCTGTTACTTATTGGCGTGCTAATCGGTATTTGGGGAAGCTTTATGTCAGTACGTAAGTTTTTAAAGATTTAATTTAGGCGTTAGTCACAACGGATATTTGTGAAGAAATGAAGAATAGTTGAAAGGGAGTTCGATCGGTGAAAAGTAAGGCGAAGAACATATGGAAAACATTTGCAGCGACATCTGCTCTATTTCTTTTTATCCAGACTCCATCAGCGTATGCAACAAGTTTGTCGGATTTAAAGGAAGAAAAAAACCAAATTGAAACAAAGAAAAATGAATTAAATTCATCTATTAGCAATAAGTCGAATGCAATTTCTGCTAATCAGGAAAAGCAACAAAAAATCTTAGACCAAATTCAAGCATTAAATGCTGAAATCGACAAAACAAATAGCAATATTAAAAATGTAGAAGCTGAAATTCATACAACAAATGAAGAAATTAAAAAATTAAAAGCATCCATTCAAGAGCTTTTACGTAAAATTGAAGAGCGTGATTTACTGTTAGAAGAGCGTGCTCGTGCCCTTCAAGCAGGCGGCTCCGTTAGCTATTTAGACGTATTATTAGGCTCTAATAGCTTCGTAGACTTTATTGATCGATTTTCCGCAGTTAATGCATTACTAGAAGCGGATCGTCAAATTATTCAAGATCAAAAAGACGATAAGCAGCAATTAGAGGAGCAAAAGCAGAGTGTGGAAGAAAAGCGTCAAAAATTAGAAGGTCAAAAAGCTGAGCTTGAACGTTTAAAAGCATCATTAAATGGTCAAAAGGCTGAGAAAAACAGCTTGGTTGAGCAATTAGAAAAAGAACAAGAAAAGCTGAAATCTGAAAAGGTATTACTTGAAAAAGAATATTCTGAAGCATTAGAAGTTAGTCAAGAATTACAAAATCAAATTGTTGCTGAGCAAAAGCGTTTAGCTGAAATTGCTCGTCAACAGGAAGAAAAACGTAAAGCAGCCGCGGCAGCCGCTGCCGCAGCGGCTGCTAGAAATGCTAGCAGTGGTTCAAGCAGTTCATCCGGTTCATCTAATGTGATTGTAAATGCACCTCAATCAAACGGCACTTGGATTAAGCCAACAAATGGTCGTTTAACATCACCTTATGGTTGGCGTAATATTGGTGCAGGCCCTGAATTCCATTATGGTGTAGACCTTGCCAATGCAGCAGGAACACCGATTTGGGCAGCAGCAGATGGTGTCGTTTCTTATGCAGCACCACTTAGCTCTTATGGCAATGTTGTTATTTTAACGCATTCCATCGATGGACAAATTTATACAACAGTATATGCACATCTAAGTTCATTTAATGTAGGTGTGGGACAAGAGGTAACACAAGGTCAGCAAATTGCAGCGATGGGTAGCACAGGTCGCTCTACTGGCCCTCACTTACACTTTGAGGTGCATATTGGCCCATGGAGAGGTCAAGCTGCTGGTAGTGTAAACCCACTAAAATATATTCCATTGTAAAATGAAAAAGCTATACATTAGCGCGCTAATGTATAGCTTTTTTGTGTGGATTCTGACTATTTTTTGAACACAGTGTGAAATCCTCATATGCTAAACTATATCTATGCTATGCTGTAGCTATCTTTTAAGAGAGGATTTGTTGGTGTGATTAATACAGAATGGTATACGGTTCGAGCACTAACATTACCAGCAACAGCAATCGCTTTGCTTTGCGCCTTTGTACTTGTATGGCTTATATTGCGTTTACAGTTTTCTAAGAAAATGTCTGAACAATATGCTGATGCCATTTTTACGTTTATTCTTGTATGGAAATTTAGCTTACTTGTAACCGATTTCAAAGCAGTCATTGCCCAACCTATTTCTTTATTATATTTTAATGGAGGAACAATAGGCATTTTTCTTGGTGTTTTAGCAGCATCATGGCAAGTATGGCGCAAGCGAGATAAGGCGTTTGAGATAAAAGCATATAGCTGGTCAATAATATTGACACAGTCCATTTATCAATGGTTAGTGATTTTATTGAATGATAATCCTGTGAAAAGTGAAGTAATTACATTAACAGTGCTAAGCTTATTAACTCTCTTCATATTATGGAAATTAACAGCATTGAAGCAGGCACTATTGCTGTATACAGTCGGCTTTATCATTGTTGCCCTTTTTCAACCATTAGGGGTGTGGCAAACGGCTGTCGGCGTTAACCTGTTATTACTTTGTCTTGGAATTGCTATTCAATATAAGCAGCACGATGTGGGAGGGAAAGCATGAAAAAAAATATTGGGCTATTAATTGTTGTGCTTTTAGTAGTTGCGATGGTTGGTACATATGTTAAACAGCAAATTGATGAGGAGCGTGCTATTGATAAGTCTGCTCTTGGGAAGGATATGGAGGAGCGCAACATCGGCTTGGCAAATGGCGACACACCGCCAGATTTTACATTAACAAGCTTGGATGGAAAAGATATAACATTAAGTGATCTTCGTGGGAAAAAGGTTGTATTAAATTTTTGGGCAACTTGGTGTCCACCATGTAAAGCCGAAATGCCACATATGCAAAGCTTTTATGATGAATTTGCTGAAGAAAAAAATGTTGAAATTATAGCGGTTAATTTAACATCAGAGGAGCGTGATGTGACAGCTGATGCCAAGGTAGATACGGTGATGACGTTTAGAGATAGCTTTGAACTAACATTCCCAATTTTATTAGACCCTGATAATTTAGTAGGCTCTGATTATCAAATTATTACTATTCCAACAACATATTTTATTGATACGAACGGCTATATTCAACGTGCTATTAAAGGACCGATGGATGTTGATATGCTAAAAGATTATGTCGATGCACTCGATTAATTCATAACAATCTGCTCGCTTTCTCTATTAGAAGCGAGCAGATTTTTTATTAAAAGGCAGGATACCCGCGAATCAGGGACGAATACTCGCAAACCGAGAGTAGATACCCGCGAAGCCAGAACAAATACCCGCACAGCTAAAATAATCCTTATACAATTTTGTATGTTTGAAAAAATAGAGTCATACAGTAAAAGAGATGGAGGAGGGAAGGTTTGCGCAAAATAACAGCTGGAGTCGGAGTGCTGATTAGTAGTTTAGTGGTAGGCAGTGGTATTTATTTTGATTGGTTTACGCTTGGCGATAAGGAAGAGCCTGTTACGGAGGTTGATACTATTGATGAAGCGATGACATTAATCGAAGAAAAATCTGTATACAGCACAAAGAAGGATGTTCTAGTAGAAGGGGCACTTCGTGGGATGGCTGATGCCATTAAGGACCCTTATAGCACCTACTACTCGAAAGAAGAGGCTGAGCAGCATCGGCAAATGCTAGCTGAGGAGAGGGTAGGCATTGGTATTGAGTTAACAGAAAATAAAGGGAAATTTATTGTTGTGTCCCCTGTGCGTTCATCGCCAGCAGAGAAGGCAGGCATGCGCTCGCTTGATGAAATTGTACAAGTTGATAGTGTGCGTGTGGATGGCAAAACAATGAGTGAATTAATGCATTTAATTCAAGGTGAGAAGGGCACAAAGGTAACGATTGTCGTTTATAGACCAAGCGAGGATAAGCATATTAAAATGACGATGGAACGTGCTGCTATCTCTAATAAAACCGTATCAAGTGAGGTTGTAAAAGTAGAGGATACAGCGCTTGGCTATGTGGAAATCTCACTTTTTGGTGAAAAGACGGCAAATGAATGGGTTGCTGAAACAAGTAAATTACTGCGCAAAGATGTTGAGGGAATTATTATCGATGTGCGTGATAATCCAGGTGGGTATTTACATAGCGTTGCAGCGCTACTAAGCACAGTCTTAGAAAATGGCAAGGTATTTGCATATATGCAAAATGCAGAGGGTGCTATGGAACCTTTGAAAACACAAACAAAAGGCTTTGATGAAAAATATTTAGAAACAATGAATAAAATTCCAATTGTTGTGTTACAAAATCAGGGCAGTGCGTCAGCTAGTGAAGTATTAAGTGGTGCTTTAAAGGGCTGGGGGCGCGCTTCACTTGTTGGTGTTAAAAGCTTTGGTAAAGGAACAGTGCAGGAATCTTGGTCACTTTCGAATGGGGGCGAGCTAAAATTATCAACAAATAAATGGCTCACACCAAAGCGAGAGTGGATTCATGGGCAGGGAATTGAGGCAAGCTTAGTGATTGAACAAAATGAATTATTTGCTTTCCAGCTACATCCATTAACAGGAAAATTTAAAGTAGGTGATATGAGTGAGGAAATTGCCTATTCACAAAATGCCTTGCAAAAGCTTGGCTATCAAATTGATCGTTTAGATGGGTATATGGATGATACAACGGCTGAGGCTGTGACCCTATATCGCAAGCAGAAAAAATTAGAACAGGCAGAAGATGAGTTTTCTATGGATACAACTTTTTTTAATAGTTTAAATGAAACATTAAAAAATTATAAGGCAGACCGTCAAAATGACCAACAATTCCAAATGGCTACTAGTTTTTTATTGCATACAATTGAGCAATAACAACAAAAATGCCTTTCTATCAGTTTGTACTACGCAAGACTGTAGTCGTTTGATACAATAAATTTATAGCATTTAAGATAGAAACGGCGGGTGTTCGTATGGTTAGTGATATATTCATAGAAATTGTAACAGCGATTGGCCGCTTTTTACTCAACCCATTATTATATATAGCCACTATATTTGCTATTTTATTAGGGTATCGTCGTGTCAAACAGGAGCGTAAATATTTTCATAGACGGATTATTTGGGGCTGGACGGAGTTAATTGGGCAATGGAAAGAAGGCTGGCTGTATGCACTGATTATTTCCATCATTAGTATTGCAGCAGGGCTAACTGTGCCGAAAGTATTTTTAATAGTGTTAATCGTTATCTCGGTGGTTGCACTTATCTTGTATTGTGTAAATGCACTATCGCCTATTTTGACAATAGGCATTGCAACAGCTATAGTATGGGCAATGTTCTACTACAATTTTACATTTTCTTGGTGGAAGATTTCCTTAGAGGGCATCGATGTAATGGAAGGAGCCATTGTAGCGATTACTATTCTTGCAGGCTTAAGTGTGATTGCGGAAGGGCTTCTTATTCGACGAGCAGCACTAAAGGTTGCCACACCCTGCGTTGAAAAAACAAAAAGAGGTATGCAGGCAATTGTCTATCGCACAAGAAATGTATGGGTGTTGCCAATTCTCTTTGTCATGCCAGGTGATAGGATTGTGGCAGCATTGCCATATTGGCCACAATTTACAATTGGTGAGAACAGCTTTGCTCTTGTGTTATTTCCTCTTGTTATCGGGTTTTCAAAGCTTATCAGAAAAAATTTACCAGCTTTAGTATTACCTAAAATTGGACGTTCGGTATTATTGCTAGGGCAGTTAATTTTAATTGGTGGATTGGCGGCTTACTTTGAGCCATTGATTGCCTTGGTTACATTGGCACTTGGAGCGATTATTCGTATTAGTATCTCCATGTATTATGCATGGCAGGATAAGACGGATCATTATGCGGTAGCACCAAGTACAAAGGGGGCAGTAATTGCAGCGGTTCTTCCTGATTCACCAGCTGAAAAAATGGGCTTGCTTGCTGGGGAATGTATACGCAAAGTAAATGGAGTAGCTATTTTTACAGAAAATGAGTTGTATGAAGCATTGCAATTAAATGCAGCACATTGTCGTTTAGAAGTGTTAGATCGTAACAATGAAATTCGTTTAACACAGCATGTTATTTATAGTAATGACCATTATCGTATTGGATTATTATTAGCTGAGCCGAGGGATGTATAATGGACGTTTTTGGGAAAATGATGCTAGCACTCTTTATTCCTGCATTGCTTGTGTTATTGTTTACAAGAATTACGTATAACCGCTATATTGCATTAGTATTAGCCATTGCGCTAATCGCAGCTTCAGTCTATGCAGGTTATACATCCCCACCCATTATTTTTGTTATAGATGCCTTCTCATTAACAGTTGGTTTTTGGCTAGCCAGTAAAATGAGGAAATAAAAAGGTCAGTCCTATCTTCGTGATGGGACTGACCTTTTTACATAAAGAATCGCACTACTGCCATAATTATAACGCCTGCGACAACTGTAATGGATAAGCTTTTGGTAACAAGGGCAATAATTAGGGTAGGCACAAATGTTACAAAAATAGGCCAATCAAGTGTTACGACTTTGCCGCTTTCGGTATCCAATAAGTTTTCGATAACAAGAGCGCTTAAAATACACACAGGAATAAAGCTAAGCCATTTAAGAACAACGTCTGGCAGTGTAACACTACGTACAAATATAAATGGAATGACACGCGGTAGCCATGTAACAACTGCACAGCCAATAATAAGCCATACCATATAAGAGGTTGTTGTCATTTATCCGTCACCACCCCAATTGTTGCAACAATGACTGTTGCTAATAGTACCGCTACATGGGAAGGAACGATATAGGAGAGACCGTACATAATGAGTGCCATATAGCCAATTAACTTAATATAGTGCATAATTTTGCTTTGTCCGATACTGCTCAATTGTAAAACTAACAGTGCAATAAACATCGCAATTAACGCAAAGTCCAATCCCCATTTTTCAGGGTTTGCTACCCATTGCCCTAAAAAAGCACCTGCAAGGCAGGACAAAATCCAAAAAATATAGGCTGTTACATTCAAGCCATCCATCCATTTGCCATATAATTTACCTGTTTGCATTTGTTTTGTCACAGCTACCCCAAAGGTTTCGTCTGTTAATAATGTTCCGAACCCAACATTTCTTAGCATAGAATAGCGTGTAAAATGTGGTGCTAATGTTAAACTCATTAATAAATGGCGTAAATTAACGACAAAAATGGTTACAATAATAGCAGAAGCAGGGCTGCTTGTTAAAAGCAATGCACAAAAGATAAATTGCGCAGACCCTGCATAAACGAGAATCGTTAGCAGTGCAATTTCAAGCACGGATAGCCCTGAAGCGGAACCTACAACACCAAATGCAAGTCCTATACTAATATAACCGAGCAAAGTAGGAATACAATCCTTAACACCTTGTAAAAAGCTATCGTTAAGGGAGCTTGCCGTATCGTGGTGCGGCTCTGTTGTACTTGTCATAAAATAGGTCATCCTTTCTTAAAAAATCAATGTATACTATTGATAGAATAGTTTGATAGTTAGATGTGTTTATTAAAGTATACATTTGTCTGATAAAATAAACAATAGAGATTGGTGAATAACAATGGAACAAATGAGTCGAAACTTAGCCTTCCAATTAAAAAGAATTCGACAGCAGCGTCATGTCAGCTTAGATGATGTGGCAAAGGCAACAGGTGTTAGTAAGGCACAGCTTGCTCAAATTGAAAAGGGTGAGGCAAATCCCACTGTATCAACGATTTGGAAAATTGCCGCGGGTATGCGTATTTCTTTTTCTTCTTTACTACAGCCACCAACAGCTCATTACACACGTTATAGTAGCAAGGATGCACCACATGTGGATGAGGATGAGGGGCGTTATCGTGTATATTCGATTATCCCCTATAGTCCTGAGAGGGGCTGGGAATTTTATAAGGTTGAAATGGAACCTGGAGCAGTAAGCAGGAGTGAAGCTCATACAGAAGGGGTAGAGGAAACTGTAATCGTTATTAAAGGACAAGCTATGATTTCTGCTGGAGATATGCATGAATTACTGGATGAAGGGGATACACTAGTATTCTCAGGGCATCAACCTCATGAGTATCGAAATACAGCAGAAGGGCTAACTATTTTACATTTAATTTTACAGTATAAATAGAGGTGTCAATAGTGAGTGAATGGTTTACTGTAGAAAATATAGAACAAATTGCGGCACAGTATCGAACACTAGGTCCAATTATTGGTTTATTGCTACCGTTTCTAGAAGCATTTTTACCATTTCTACCATTAGTGGTGTTTGTTGTTGCCAATGCAAGTGCATTTGGATTATGGATAGGGTTTTTATTATCTTGGTTAGGCTCTGTAGCAGGGTCCTATGTGGTATTTTTGCTTGTCCGTCGTTTTGGGAAGCATCCAAAGTTGCGATTTTTAACAGGCGGTAAAAAGGTACAGAAGCTTATTCAATGGGTGGATATGAATGGTCTTAGCCCTCTGTTCGTTCTGCTATGTTTTCCTTTTACACCATCTGTTATTGTTAATATTGTCGCAGGACTGTCCCATATTCATAAAAAGTTTTACTTAATCGTTTTATTAGCTGGAAAGTTTGTCATGATTTTAGGAATGAGTGTACTTGGCTATGATTTAAAATCATTACTAACAAGTCCTGTAAGATTGGTAATTGCAGCTGTTGCGATTGTGATTTTATGGTGGGTAGGCAAGTTGATGGAGAAGCGTTTGAATGCTCGTGTTGAACGAGATTTGCGACAAGCGCGAAATTTGCCAAAAAAACAAGATAAACATGCAAGTTAATAGTTGATGTACAGGTCTCTTTTTCGCGAAGAGGCCACTTTTATTTAATAAAGCTTGCTAGATAGTATTTCATAGCTTTTTTCGATAAAATTTAAGATAGCTATTCAAAAGTAATCAAGCCGCTCAATAATGTAATCAACAATCAAAAGGGGGAAAAGCTCATGACATTGCGTATTGTTTCGGGGCGTTCGGGAACAGGGAAATCAGCTTTTATTTATAAGGAAATTGTCGAGCAATTAAAGACAGACCCATTAGGTCATCCTATTTTTATAATCGTTCCTGACCAAATGTCCTATTCTACAGAATATGAACTAACAAATAAGCATGACGTACAAGGCTTAATTCGGGCACAGGTCATGACATTTAAACGCTTAGCATGGCTTGTGTTACAGGAAACAGGCGGGATTGCTCGTAAAGAGGTAAATGGCTATGGCTATCGCATGCTAATTCGTAAATTATTAGAGGAACAACAAAGCGAATTCTCCTTATTCCGACAAGCTGCTGGTAAGCGTGGCTTTACAGAGGAAATTGAAACACTACTAAAAGAATTTAGCCGATATAGTGTCAATAGCGCTGTTTTAGAGGAAGTAACAGCATCTTTAAAGGTGATTGATGCGCCTCATACATTACAGGCTAAAACAAATGATTTACATGTTGTTTTGCAGGCATTAGAGGAGCGACTTGGAACAACCTATGTGGATAGTGAAGGCTATTATCCAATTTTAACAGAGCAATTAAAATATGCTGATACAATGAAGCAGGCAACGATTTATATTGATGGTTTTACTGCCTTTACTGTGCGGGAGCTAGAGCTTGTGCGTGAATTATTAAAGGTGACAAAGCAAGTAACAGTTGTGCTGCCATTTGATCATATAGATGAGGCATTTGATGAGCAAGCCTTATTTCATGAGGCGGCATTAACCAATCAACGGCTTCATGATATTGCCAAGGAGGAGGGCATTGAAGTTGATGCGCCTATCCATTTTCATCATACAAGACGATTTTATTCCAATGATTTACAGCATATAGAGGCAAGATTTGCTGATATAGTGCCACAAACAAAAAAAACCTCAGGAGATGTACAGGTATTTGAGGCATCTAATCGTCGAGCAGAGGTGCATGCCATTGCCCGGGAAATAACAAAGCTAACAAGAGAAGATGGCTATCGTTATCAAGATATTGTATTACTATATCGCCAAGCAGAGTTATATGATCCATTGATTACCAGTATTTTTCAGCAATATGAAATTCCTATTTTTACAAATACAAAAAAGACGATGTTGCATCATCCATTAATTGAGCTAAGTCGTTCTGCATTGGAGGTTATAACATCTAATTGGAAATATGAGCCTGTTTTTCGAAGTGTCAAAACAGATTTATTTTTCCCATTACATGCGGAACTAACAGTATGGCGTGAACGTGCTGATCGTTTAGAAAATTATTGCTTAGCACAGGGCATTTATGGAGAACGTTGGTTTGAGGAGCCGCGTTGGTTTTATAAAAAATATCGTGGCTTAGAGTTTCATTCGCGTGTACAAACGGATGAGGAACGAGCAATGCAGATAGAAATCGAGGCGATTCGCGATGAAATCCGTCAACCATTAAAAAATCTACAAAATCAACTTGAACAAGTACAAACAGGTCGAGCAATAGCAACAGCATTATTTGAATTTATGGAGGCATTACAAGTTTATGATAAGCTTCAAGCCTTGAAGGGTCGTGAGCTTGAACGAGGCGATGCATTAGCAGCAAGTGAGCATGAGCAGGCATGGCAGGAATGGGTAGCTGTGCTGGATCAATTTGTTTATATGTTTGGTGAGCAGGAGATGTCTGTACAGGAAGCCGCTAAAATTTTAGATGAAGGCTTCGATACATTAGAATTTTCAAGAATTCCGCCTACACTAGATGAAGTGATGGTGGCAACTGTGGATTTAGCCCGATTATCCAATATAAAAATAGCTTTTGTTGTAGGCATGAATGATGGTGTATATCCAACTCGAATGGAGTATGAGGGCTTATTATCAGATACAGAGCGTGAATGGTTTAGTCAAATTGGCTATGAGCTTGCGCCGACATCTACAAATCGCTTATTGCAGGAAAATTTCCTATTTTATCGTGCTGTGACAACACCATCCGATAAGCTTTATATGACATACCCTACAGCAGATGAAGAAGGCAAGGCATTGTTAGCCTCCATCTATATAAAAAAAATAATTGGCAATGCTAGCACACCTGGATTATTAAGTGATGTTGCTGTGGAACGTGTTGTTATGGACCCAATTGAATTATTGGCTGGTGATGTTTTACCATATTTACGTCATCCACGTACAGCCTTAGCGCATTTAATGGTGCAGCTGCGTCAGGCTGAGCATAGTCGTGAACTAGCACCAGAATGGCTAGCATTGCAAAAATTTTATAAGCAAGACCCATATTGGGCACTAATTTTTGAACGTGTACGTTATCCAATTACACATAAAAATAAGGCGGAGCCGCTAGAAGCTTATATTACACAGGAGCTATATGGGCAAAAGCTCACATCGAGTGTTTCACGTATTGAAAAATATTTTAGATGTCCATTCTCTCATTTCACAACATATGGGCTGCGCTTAGAGGAACGTGCTGAATATCGTTTAGAAACCTTTGCAATAGGCGATCTATTCCATGAGGCTTTAAAGTGGATTACAGAGGAAACACATCGTCAGCAGCTAGCATGGATACGCTTAACAAAACAGCAAATTCAACAATTAGCACGTCAAGCTGTAGAGCAAATTGTGCCTGTATTTTCGCATCAAATTTTACTATCGAGTGCGCGTTATCGTTATATTCAACGCAAGCTGATTCGTATTGTGGAACGAACAATGACAGCACTCACACAGCATGCCAATGTTTCGCATTTTAAGCCGATTGCCATTGAGGCATCATTCGGACCAGGACAAAATGAGCAGCTACCACCGCTTGAAATTGATTTATCTGGTGGTAAGAAAATGTTTATGCGAGGACGTATTGATCGAGTGGATAGTGCAACGATTGATAATCGCTCGTATTTACGTATCGTTGATTATAAATCATCCGCTCGTGATTTGGACTTAAATGAAGTTTATTATGGATTATCTCTACAAGTGTTAACATATCTAGATGTGGCAATGGAAAATAGCTCCTATTGGCTATCAGATGACACAGAGCCAGCTGGTGTGTTATATGTCCATGTCCACAATCCGATGCTAAAGCTTGATAAAGATTTAACAGATAGCGAAATAGAGGAAGATCGTTTAAAGCAATATAAAATGAAAGGTCTGCTTTCTGAAAATGCTGAGGCTATTTTATCAATGGATGAACAGCTAGAGGAAAAGAGCGGACATTCTAAAATTATTCCTGTTTATATGAAAAAAGATGGGACACCCTCTGCGTCACAATCACGTATCGTTGCTGTTAATGATATGAAAAATCTACAGCACTTTGTACGACGCAAGCATCAGGAAGCGGGGAATGGTATTTTAGCTGGTGATACAGACATTAGCCCATATAAATTAAAAACAAAAACAGCCTGTGATTATTGTCAATTTGCCGCGGTTTGTCAGTTTGATCCAACTGATGGAAAGCAAAGCTACCGCCAGTTAGTACAGGCAAACCCGAATGAAATTGTTGATAAAATTCGGAAGGAGATGGAGTAATATGGGACAAACAATTCCTGTAAAGCCAGCAGATGTTACATGGACGGATGATCAATGGAAGGCGATTTATGCCAGCGGTCAGGATACGCTTGTATCGGCTGCAGCAGGGTCTGGGAAAACAGCGGTACTGATTAATCGAATGATTGAAAAAGTAATTGCTACCGAAAATCCGATTAATGTAGATGAGCTACTTGTTGTAACCTTTACGAATGCATCGGCTGCTGAAATGCGTCATCGGATGGCAGAGGCATTGGAAAAGGCCATCGAAAAAAATCCGACCTCTCAGCATTTACGACGCCAGCTTAGCCTTGTCAATAAAGCACAGATTTCAACATTGCATTCCTTCTGTTTAGCCATTGTGAAGCAATATGCTTATTTGCTTGATATTGATCCAGGCTTTCGGATTGCCAATGAAGCTGAAATTGCTTTATTAAGAGATGATACGTTAGCAGAGGTGCTAGAAGCAGCGTATGATGTTGAGGATGAGGCACAAGTGCAAGCCGTTTATCGCCTTGTTGATAGCTTTACCTCAGATCGTGATGACCAAGCGATTGAAACGCTAATTAGTAAGCTTTATGATACTTCTCGTGTCCATGCAGAGCCGCAAAAATGGCTACGGAGCTTGCCACAAGCCTATGATTTAGCTGAGGATATTACAATTGATGATTTAGCGCTATCGCAATACGTTAAATTGACTGTTCGCCATAGTTTAGAGGAAGCCTTTGTTCTTATTTCAGAAATGCGCGAGCTTACATTGCAGCCAGCCGGGCCAGCACCATATGCAGAAACGGCTGAAATTGATTTTGCTATGATTCAAGAAGGGATTCGCATTAGTCAGGATGGTACATGGCAGGAGCTATTTGATTACTTTGCAACGGTAAAATGGTCTACATTAAAGCGAGTATCCAAGGATGCTTTAGTTGATGCAGAGCTACAGGAGCTTGCCAAGAAAAAGCGAGATGCTGCTAAAAAAATTATCAACAATATTAAAGAAACCTATTTTGTTCGCACACCAGCACGCTTGCTTGAGGAAATAAGGTTAATGGCTCCAACAATTACAACCTTGGTAGAATTAACAACTGCTTTTAGCGAGCAATTCAGGCTGGCAAAGCTAGAGCGGGGTATTATCGACTTTTCAGATTTAGAGCATTATGCGCTGCAAATTTTAACAGTGGAGGTTGACGGTAAGCTACAGCCCTCTCCAGTAGCATTAGATATGCAAAAGCGCTTTAAAGAAGTGCTTGTAGACGAATATCAGGACGTGAATTTATTACAGGAAACAATTTTACAGCTTGTAAAAACAGGTGACGAGCAGGATGGCAATCTGTTTATGGTTGGCGATGTGAAACAGAGCATTGTGCGCCCATAAGGGTATTGTATACTTCACCATTTGGCGGTGAATAAACTACAGAAACGGTTTATATATCAGCCGACTTATCTTGGCGGGAAACCAAAGAGGGAGTGTAGCATGTCGGTTAAAGTCATAAGTTAGCCTAAACGGAAAGGCTACGACTGAATGGCGAGATATAAAAAATTCATATGAGGAAGAAGGCTAAACTGCTTGAAGAACAGTCCGAGTGGGGTCATGTTGGAACCATCTAGGAAACCGTTTGAAACCTAGAATCTATTCTGTTCAGCGTATTAAATGCTTGCGGCTGAACATGGACGAGCGCTATATATTGAGGCGTAGTCTAGTTTCTGATTGACGAAAGAATAGACACACTTCAAGAGTGAAGAAAAGGATGAACGTTCCTTCCGACAATGAATTGAGCCTGTATACAATATACTAAATGGGGATTACCTAAGTTGGAATGCCATTAGGCTATGTACAAAGGTACTGAATATCCAATATGGTAACGGAGCTCTCGTAGTAGTCTGAGATAGGGAAAGCCTATTACATGGCGAAGGGGAGCAGCTTATAACGTATAAAACAATAAAGAAAGGAGCGAAATGCTCTATGCAAAGTTCAGAAATTGTCTTATACAATCTATCGAAACAAGCAATGAAGGACGGTTTTCAAATTGACCGTCTGTACAGACATTTATACAACGAAGATTTTTATATAAAAGCCTATACAAAGATATATAAAAATAAAGGTAGTGCAACAAAAGGTATCGACGAAGAAACAGCAGATGGATTTGGTGAAGAAAAGATTCAAGCAATTATTGAATCATTAAAAGATGAAAGCTATCAACCAAAGTCTGTACGTCGCATTCATATCCCAAAAAAGAATGGTGATACAAGACCACTTGGTATCCCTACATTTACAGACCGTTTAGTACAAGAGGTTTGTCGTATGCTTTTAGAAGCAATCTATGAGCCAAATTTTTCAAATCATTCACATGGTTTTAGACCGAGAAGAAGTTGTCATACAGCATTAGTTGAAATTAAGAAAACCTTTACGGGTGTAAACTGGTTCATTGAAGGTGACATAAAAGGATTTTTCGATAACATTAATCATCAAGTGCTCATCAATATTTTGCGTAAACGAATCAAAGATGAAAAGTTTATTCGTCTTATGTGGAAATTCCTAAAAGCAGGATTCGTTGAAGATTGGCGATTTCAGAAAACGTACAGTGGAACTCCACAGGGCGGAATTATCAGTCCATTACTCGCAAATATTTATTTAAATGAATTTGATGAATATGTCGAAAATGAATTAAAACCTTCATTTGACTTAGGAGAACCAAAAAAGCGCAAACGAAATACAGAATACCGAAAATATGATATGCGTAACCAACGTTTGCATAAAAAGATTAATGCGACAGAAGATGAAAATTTACGACAACAGATGATTGAAGAATATAAGGCGAATAAAAAAATATTGCTTGATATACCGTACTATGAACCAAATACCGATACGTATAAAGCAATGAAATATGTGCGTTATGCAGATGATTTTATTGTTGGTGTAAATGGTAGTAAAGAGGATTGTGACCGCTTAAAACAAGCAATGAAAGACTTCTTGAAAGACTGTTTACAACTCGAATTATCAGAAGAAAAAACACTCATTACACATAATACAAAGTTTGCAAGATTTTTAAGCTACGATATTTCGATTAGCCATGATTTAAGTATGGCGAAAGACAAAAACGGTGTAGTAAAACGTAAATATAAAGGATATGTACAATTACGCATTCCTAAAGGAACGATTGAAAAAGTAATTGTGAAAAATAAAATGGTCAAAGATATTGATGCGAAACAATGGGATATGTTGCATCGACCTAGATTAGTTGGACTTTCTGCTTTAGAAATCATCGAAACATATAATGCAGAACTGCGTGGCTTGTATAATTATTATGCGCTAGCAGAAAATGTAGGTGAAAAAATGTGGCAATTGCGCTATGTGATGGAATATAGCTGTCTGAAAACACTTGCGAATAAATACAAATCCACAGTTTCAAAAATGAAGGTTAAGTTTAGGCAAGGCAAGTACTGGGGAGTGAAGTATGAAACAAAGCAAGGGGAAAGAATAGCCTATTTCTATAAAGATGGTTTTGAAAAGAAGAAAGAAATCTTCCAATCAGAAATAGACCAACTACCAAATTTATATGTATATCAAGACAGAAATGATTTAGAAAAACGACTTAGTGCAAAACAATGCGAATTATATGGAGACAGTCAGGCTCGATACTCGCTAAACAAAGAAAAACACTAGTCGTATGTGATAAATGTCATAAAGAAATTCATAAACAAAGATAGATTTGTTATAAGTGGAGAGCCGTATACTCTGAGAGGAGTACGTACGGTTCGGGGAGGGGTTCTCGGAAACCTACTACAGCAATGTAGCAAGGCGCTGGGTTCCTACTCTACTATCGATTCCGTTTAGCTGAACCAAAGCTTTTTATGCGAAAATATAGTGAATTTGTGGACATGCCTACAGAAACGGGGATGCGTATCGACTTAAACGCAAATTTCCGAAGTCGTAAAGAGGTGCTCAATGCTACAAATTATATTTTTGCACAAATAATGAGTGAGCGTGTTGGCGAAATTTTATACGATGATAATGCATCATTAAAGCCAGCAGCACCTTATGATCATCAGGAAATTCCTGTTGAGCTTGCAGTGCTGCATCCTCCACAGGAGGAGGATGCAGAAGAGGCTGAGGAAATTACAAATGTGGCTACTGAGCTAGAGGAGCTTAAAAAGTCACAGTATGAGGCACGCTTTATTATTAAGCGTATCCAGCAAATGATGGCAGAGGGTACAACTGTTTATGATACAAAAACAAAGACAGAGCGGCCGTTGAAATATAGTGATATTGTCATTTTAATGCGCTCAATGACATGGTCGACTGATTTAGTGGAGGAATTTAAGCTGGCAGGTATCCCGTTATATGCGGAGTCCTCCAAAGGTTATTTTGATGCACTTGAAGTAATGATTATGTTAAATGTGCTAAAGATTGTTGACAATCCCTATCAAGATATTCCATTAGCTTCTGTTTTGCGTGCGCCTTTTGTTGGCTTAACAGAAAATGAGCTAGCTAAAATTCGTTTAGCTGACCCTAAAGTGCCTTTTTATGATGCATTACGACAGTTTATTCGCAGTGAGGGGCATGGTGTACAGACTATTACGTTTGAGAAACTACAACGTTTTATGTTAGCTTTTGAGAATTGGCGAGATTTAGCACGCCGTGGCTCATTATCAGATTTAATTTGGAAGATTTATTTAGATACCCATTATTATGAAATGGTTGGCGCGATGCCAAATGGCAAGCAGCGGCAGGCGAATTTACGTATCTTACATGATCGTGCATTAATGTACGAGCAAACGGCCTTTCGAGGATTATTCCGCTTTTTACGCTTTATTGACCGAATGCGTACACGTGGAGATGATTTAGGGACAGCCAAATCCATTGGTGAAAAGGATGATGTTGTACGACTTGTAACCATTCACTCTTCAAAAGGATTGGAATATCCAGTAGTCTTTGTAGCAGGAATGGGACGTCCATTTAATAAGATGGATTTTCATCAGCCGTATTTATTTGACCAAGATTTTGGCTTAGCTGTAAAGGCGATTGATCCAGACAATCGGATTATGTATACATCACTGCCTTTTTTAGCATTAAAGGAGAAAAAGGAGCTTGAAATGCGCGCAGAGGAAATGCGTGTTTTATATGTAGCGATGACACGTGCCAAGGAACGGCTCATTTTAGTAGGTTCCGTGAAAAATTGGGATAAAACACGTGATCGCTGGCAGGAGGCACAAAGCTTGCCACTAGATGCACCGCTACAGGAATATTTGCGTGCTAGAGCTAATAGTTATTTGGATTGGATTGGACCAGCCGTGGCAAGGCATGCGGATTTTGCCTCAGTCGCTACATCCTCATATAAGGCATTGGAGAATCATTCACATTGGTCGGTACAAGCGATTGATACAAGCCAGTATTCATATGAAATAGAGGTATTAGAGGATGAGGTAGAGCAGCTGCTGGCAATGCCAGAAGATCAGGCATTATTATCTGAAATAACGACACGCTTTCAAGCACAATATGCCTATCAAAAATCAACAAGAAAACGCTCAAAAACATCTGTTAGTGAAATTAAACGCTTAGAAAATTTACAGCGTCAGGAAGAGCCTGAATTTTACTTTGCAGCACCTGCTAAGCAGACTACGACTTCCATTGCACCACGACCATCATTTTTACAGGAGCAGCAGCTAACTGGTGCTGAGATAGGGACGGCTGTCCATACAGTTATGCAGCACGTTCCGCAGCATGGCTTCCATCATCTTGAGGACGTGAAAAGCTTTGTGGCGGATTTAGTGGCAAAACAGCTTTTAACAGAAGCTGAGGGAGCAATTGTTCCAATAGCAAAGGTTTTTCATTTCTTTACTACGGATATTGGGCAACGCTTTCAGCAGGCAAAGCAAATACGGAGGGAGATGCCGTTTACAATTAGTCGAGTCGACGAAGATGGCGATGCGCAAATTGTGCAGGGGATTATTGATTGCTTATTTGAGGATCAGTATGGTCATTGGGTGTTACTCGATTATAAAACGGACCGTATTCAACCGCATTTTGCTAAGGAGCCTGCACTCTCAAAAGAAATGCTAGAGCGTTATGCGGTGCAGCTTCGTGTTTATAGCGAGGCAATTGAAGCAATTTTGCATATAACAGTAAGTGATAAAATATTATATTTATTTGATAATGGACAAACCGTACAGGCATAAAAAGATGTAGGGAGGATACAAGCAGAGCGCTCTAGCTATTGGCTCTGCTTGTGTCATTGTTTAGATGACAGAGGAGGTTTATTTTGTGGAGTTAAAACCAACAATGTTGCAGGAACGAATTGCAGCATTAGATATTTTACGTGGTGTTAGCTTGGTAGGTATTTTACTCGTAAATATGTTTGCTTTTTATTTACCGATGCCCCATATTGATTTGGCATCGTGGTTTACTGCACCATCTGATATTGTTTGGCAGCAAAACTTAGATATTTATGTGCAAGGTAGTTTTTATCCATTATTTGCAATGCTATTTGGGTATGGACTTGCAATGCAATGGCAAAAGGCACAGAACCGCGCACAAAACTTTTATACACTAGGGCTTCGAAGGCTTGCCATATTATTTGCTTTTGGTGTTATCCATGCTGTGCTCATTTGGTGGGGCGATATTTTAATGATGTATGCCTTTTGTGGTGTTTTTTTAGTGCTTTTACTACAATTACGTCCTATTTGGTTAATATCCATTGCTTTTATCATTAATGGTCTTATGCAAGCTGTGATGCTGTTTGCTCTAGGCTTTCTGACTGTTAATGGAGAGGTGGATAATTATTTAAATATTGTAGCTGTCGAAAATGCTATTACGGCTTATGGTACAGGCAGTTGGGGAGATGCCTTGCTGCAGCGCTTAACAGATTTATCTGTTCAAGCAGGAATAGGAATGTGGTTTATGGCATTGTTCACCATCTTACCATATATGCTAGTTGGTGCAGCTGCCTCAAAGTGGCAGCTTGTAGAACGAGCAAAAGAACAAAAATGGCTATGGCTAACACTCGCAATAGCTGGTTTGGCTATTGGAATTGCTGTTAAAAGTTTACCGATTATGTTTACACGTACGTATTTATTTGATTATTTGAAGGTGTACATAGGTGGTCCAGTGCTTTCAGTGGGCTATGCGGCTGTGATTGTCTTGCTATGCTTAGCGCCAGTTGTACCAAAGCTGCTTCGACCTTTTGCAAATATTGGACGTATGTCGTTAACAATGTATATTATGCAATCTATTATTGGCACTTGCCTATTCTATCAATTTGGCTTTGGCTGGTATGGGAAGGTTAGCGTTGCTACAGGTGTATTAATTGCCACTGGGATTATTATCGTGCAAATGATTATAGCTGAAATTTGGTTATCGAAATGGAAGCAAGGACCGTTAGAGGCACTATGGCGTAAATTAATCTATAGACAAAAAGTGAAAATGCATTAATATATGTTATTTCCTATGCATAATCTATGAAGAATATAGCAACTTATAAAATTATTGTCGCAAAAATAAAGCAATTTCTATCATATTGTTGTATTATGTAGAAAAAAGAAGGAGCTCTTAAAATCATGAAAATTTTATCATTCAAATTAGGTGGACATGTAAGCTTTGGACCAAAAGTAAAAAAAGAAGAAGCGGTATGGGATGTACTGGCTATTCAAAATGAACTTCAAGTTCTCCCTTCTTTTTCAAGTTCAATTGTAGATGGCGTAGCTTTAGGCTTTGATTTCGTTGAACAGATTCGTAAATTAGTAGAGGCAGCTGAAAAATCAGATCGCGCTGATAGTTTCAAGCATGAATTCACAGAGATTGAATGGCTTTCACCAATTCCACGTACACCGAAAAATATTATGTGTGTTGGTAAAAACTACAATGAGCATGCAAAGGAAATGGGTGCAGAGGCAGCACCAACGGAGTTAATGGTATTTACAAAATCACCAACTGCTATTGCAGCAGATGAGCAAACATTATCAATTCATGCTGAGCTTTCCTCAAAAATGGATTATGAGGGTGAGCTTGCAGTTGTTATTGGTAAGCGTGGTAAAAATATTCCAAAAAACTTAGCCTATGATTATGTATTTGGCTATACAATTGCTAATGATATAACAGCTCGTGACCTACAGGAAAAGCATCAACAATTTTTCCTAGGAAAAAGCCTAGATGGCACATGCCCTCTTGGACCATATCTTGTGACGAAGGATGAGATTCCAAATCCACAAGATTTAACAGTTGTAACAAAGGTGAATGACGAAGTACGTCAAAATGGCTCTACAAAGGATATGATATTCTCTGTTGAAACATTAGTATCGATTTTATCTCAACATGTGACATTAGAGCCAGGCGATGTTATTTTAACAGGTACGCCAGCAGGAGTAGGTAAAGGCATGAACCCGCCTCAATTCTTAAAGGCTGGGGATACAGTAAAAGTATCTATCCAAGGCATTGGTACATTAGTCAATCATTTTGAATAGAAGCATAAATCCGCGTGAGTACAATACTCCGCGGATTTTTATATGGACAACTTTATATGAGAATTTTAATATAGTAATATTAAAATTGACTGATTATGAGCGAAGCAAGTAAAAAAGGAAGTGTTGGTCTATTTGTTCGTCTATTTTGTGAACGCTATTGTAACATTTGAAACCCTTTCCACCGCATGGTAGGATAGAGTTTGATAGAAAAAGAATGAGGTGGGACAAACATGAGCTTTTTAACAAGCCAAACACATTTGCATATTACTACGTGGGTAGTGGCGATTGTTATCTTTTTAATTGCAGCGCTTATGGGCAAGCAATCAAAAGGCTTACATATGGCATTACGTCTATTCTACGTATTAATTATCATCACAGGTGCAGCATTATTTTTCAAATATCAGGCGGCTGACCCAATGCTGTATGGTCTGAAATTTTTATTTGGTATTTTAGTAATTGGTATGATGGAAATGGTATTAGTGCGTCAAAAGAAAAATAAACCAACAGGGATTTTTTGGATTTTATTTGCAGTATTCTTATTTATTACACTGTTCCTAGGTTTTAAATTACCAATGAACTTTAATTTCCTAGCATAATAATTAGTAAAAGTCGTGAGTTGCTTACTTCACGGCTTTTATTTTGGTTAAAAAGAGCAATATTTAGACTGACACCTTTTTGCCGTAATTCATTTTGCAATTGTGGAAAATCTTTTGAAATGATAGCGACGTGCCAGTGTTATTTGGTAAAATGACGATGGATTGGTTTGAAAGAGAGGGAATAATAGTGAAATTCAAGAAGTGGATAAGTGCAACAGCTGCATCACTTTTATTAGCAACTTCATTCATAAGTCTAGCACCAGTAGCCTATGCGGATGAAGCAGCAACAAAATCGATTGCGGAAGAAAGTATCTTTGATTTACTCGTTGACCGTTTCTTTAATGGTTCAGGCTCAAACGATTTTGATACAAATACGAAAGACCCTGAAGAATTTGCAGGCGGCGATTTTACAGGCTTACAAGATAAATTGAATTTTATCGGTGAAATGGGCTATACCATTGTTTCAATTGGCCCTATTTTTTCAACAGAAAAATATGATGGTTCATTGCCAACAAGCTATACAACACTTGAACGTCATTTTGGGACATCAGAGGAATTCCAAAGTGTTGTAGAGGCTTACAAAGCAAAAAATATGTCTATGATGGTAGATTTTCCGCTTAATAATGTTAGTCCAAATCATGAATGGGTAAAGGATGCAACAAAGGCTGACTGGATTGCTTCGACTAATAATGGACAAGTACAGTGGGATTTAACGAATAAAGATGTGCAAGATGCACTTATACAAGCAGCAACTGAATTTGTGTCTTCATATAATATTGGTGGTATACGTTTAACTAATATTGCTGAGGCTGACACAGCGTTTATTAATGCAATGATAGCAGCTTTGAAAGAAACAAAATCATCCCTTTATGTCATTAGTAATGAAGAAAGTGATGCGAATTTTGATGCAGCTTTCTCACAAGCAACGGCAGATATTTATCGTAATATCTTTAAAAATGTTGATATGGATTCATCGAAGCTAATGGAGCCATTTACAGGGGATAAGCCTGTCCAAATTATGATTGATTCATTGGACACACACCGTTTTACATTTGATTCTGCAAATGAAAATATGTTTCCGCCTACACGTTTAAAAATGGCAATGGGAGCTTTATTTATGTTGCCGGGGATTCCTGTTGTGCAATATGGTACTGAAATTGCTATGAATGGGGAAACAAAGCCCGATACACACCAGCTCTATAACTTTAAAACAGATACGGAGTTGATTGATTATATTAAAAATGTTCAATCATTACGCAATCAATCGGCTACTTTACGTAAAGGTGATTTTGAGGTTATTACAAATGAAGATGGTCTGCTTGTTTTTACACGTACATCAGATGAAGAGCAATGGGTTATTATGGTCAACAATACAGGTGCAACACAGCGCGTTGATTTAACACCTGAACAACTTGGCGAAGGTAAAATGTTAAACGGGATTTTACACGAGGAAAAGGTTCGTTTAAATGAAAAAGAGGTATATCCTGTTATTTTAGACAGAGAAATGGTCGAGATTTATCAGGTTCGTAATGATAGTGGCTTTAATATTCCGTATATGATTGCACTTGGCTTAGTATGGGTAATCTTTATTGGCTTTATCGTTATTATTATTAAGCGAGGAAAAGTACGTCGTCAAGCGACAGATACACATGCATAAAAAAGGCATGTTAGGTATAAGAATGATGCCTAACATGCTTTTTCATTAGCCTTGATAGTCTTTATTTGTAAAGAAGATGGCAATCGTGCCTGGCCCTACATGTGAACCAATAACAGAACCAATCATTGTAACTTGAATAGCCTTAGGTGAAAAACGTTCCTGAATAGCTGCTTTTACTTCATTAGCAAAGGCTATATCATCACTATGGCTAATGCCAATAATTTTATCCGTAAAGCTGCCACCACGCTCTTGCATAATATCTAACATACGTGCAAGTGCTTTTTTTCGGCCACGTGATTTCTCAATTGGTACAAGCTTGCCATCCTCTACATTTAGAATAGGTTTAATGCTAAGCAGTCCGCCTAAAAATGCACTTGCCTTTGATAAACGGCCACCCTTTGCTAGGTAGTCTAAATCTTCTACTGTAAATAAATGCTCTATCTGAGGGGCAAGTGCAGTAATTTTTGCCTCCATCTCCTCTAAGGTAGCTCCTGCGTTGCGTAGATGAACAGCCTCTTCCACCACAAGACCATGTCCTAGGGAAGCACATTTAGAGTCGATAATCGTTAGCTTTAATGACGGATATTCCTCCAGCAATTGCTTGCGAATCATTTGAGCGGTGCTATAGGTGCCTGAGAGTTCTGATGAAAAGGCGATATAGATTCCTTCTTCATTGTTTTTAGCAAGGCTTTCAAAGTGCTGTAAAAAAAGCTCTGGTGATACTTGTGATGTCTTTGGATGTGCACCATGCCGTATAGCATCATAAATTTCTTTTGAATCGATGGAAAGAACATCTTCATATTCTTGGTTGTTCAATTGCACTCGTAAAGGGAATAGCACAACATCATTTTCCTCATAGTAGGACTTTGGTAAATCACAGCCACTATCTGTAAATATTTTCATTTCTTGTCCCCCTCGTTTTCAACATCTTTAACTTGAACTTACTACTTCACTATGATAATTTCAAGCGCTCCATGAGTATTTTTGCAATACCATCATCATTATTTGTTGAAGTGATCTCATTTGCAATATTTTTAAGACTTGAAATACCATTGCCCATTGCCACACCAAGTCCAGCATATTCAATCATTTCTAAATCATTATCTTCATCACCAAATGCGATAATGCGCTCACGTGGAATGCCTAAATCCTTTGCCACATGTGCAATACCTACCGCTTTATTTAAGCCACGACGTACGATTTCAATAATATGCAGCGGTGCACCCCAGCGACGGTGTTCAATCACCTCTGCATGGACAGCTTGTAAATGATCACGGATAATCGCTGAATTGGCTTCATTTGCTTGAATGAGCAAGCTTGTTGGATTTTCTTGAAGGTGTGTATATAAATCGCCAAGTGTAATTTTAGGATTTCCCATATTAAAAATATTTAAGATACGATCATTTTCTGTGTGTACATAAATATCATCTTTTACCTCAGCGATAATGTTTTCATATTCATAATGATGAATGGAATCTACAACATCATGTACAACACTTAAGTCAATCGGTGTGTGCATATGCTGCCAAGATATATTTTTGGGATGATGAACATAAGCACCATTAAAATTGACAATAGGTGTTGAGAGCCCAAGCTCGTGATAGTAAATATCACTTGCGCGATATGGGCGACCTGTTGCAATCATTACTTGATGCCCTTTTTCCTTTGCCTGCAATAATGTTTTTTTCGTTTGCGCTGAAATTTGTTGCTGGTCTGTTAATAATGTACCATCTAGGTCTAATACGATTAAATGCGGTTTCATAGCTTGTTGCCCCTTTCCTATAGTTTGAATAGTATCGTTTTGCGGTGCATTCGTCAAAATTTTGTCACGTAGAAAAAAGTTTGTTACCATAAAGATGAGATAAAAGTTGGGAGTGACAAAAATGTTTGTAGAAAAAGAAGTGTGGGGCAATATTCCTTTATTGCATATACATACAGAGCATATGAATGAAGAAACCCCAGTAGTTATTTTTTTACATGGCTTTATGAGTGCAAAAGAACATAATCTACACTATGCGTATCAATTAGTGCATAAAGGGGTGCGTGTCCTATTACCAGATGCAAAATTTCACGGTGACCGCAGCGAAGGCCTAACAGAAATACAAATGAATTTAAAGTTTTGGGAGATTGTTTTAAATTCTATTCATGAAGTGGAGCAATTATATAATGACTTACAGCAAAAAAATTTATTGGCAAGTCATCAAATTGGTATTGCTGGTACTTCAATGGGGGGAATTGTCACTTCAGGCTGCCTTAAATTATATGATTGGATTCAAACGGCTGCAATATGCATGGGTGCACCTAGCTTTATAAAATTAGGGGAGTATCAATTGCAGCAATTTACGAAAAATGGTGTGAATTGGCCAATGTCAGAGGAGGAAGTGCAAAAAACAAATGAGCTGCTGGCAGTATATGATGTTAGCTTAACACCCGAAAAATTTGCGGGGCGTCCTGTATTGTTTTGGCATGGAAAGCTAGATAAAACTGTACCTTTTGATGAAACGTATAAATTTTATGAAACATTACGGGAATACTATAAAGCACACCCTGATGATTTAAAGTTTTTGGTAAGTAATAAAGCAGGACATGCTGTTTCGCGAGATGGTATGCTAGCAGTAACAGAATGGCTTGCACAGCATTTGGCATAAGAGGATGCATCTGCTATGATAAGGTTAACACTATGATGGAAGGAGAAATAATGATGGATCAAGATATGAAGGATAGCATGTTAGGTGCATTAGAAAATGTAATTGACCCTGAGCTTGGAATTGATATTGTCAACTTAGGTTTAGTATATGATGTAGATTTAGACGAGGAGGGGGTAGCAACTGTTACAATGACATTAACATCAATGGGCTGCCCGCTTGGACCCGTTATTGTCGATCAAGTCAATACAGCATTAGGTGAGCTACCAGAAGTAAAAAGCACAAATGTCAATATCGTCTGGAATCCGCCTTGGTCAAAAGACAAAATGTCACGCTATGCCAAAATGGCATTAGGTGTGCGCTAATACACAAAAAATCCCTGCTTACATTGATAAGCAGGGATTTTACATGTAACGAATTAATCAATACGGCATATTTGTAATGGACAATTTTCACAAGCAATTTCATTTTTTAAAAATTGTAAATTATGGATTGTAATAAAGCCTTTATCAAAAGTAATAATATCGTGTTTTTTTAAATCATTTAGCATACGGTTAATCATTTCACGGCTTGTCGCACATAAATTGGCAATCTCCGTATTGGTTAGTTGAAAATCAATAAAAATTGAACCATTTTCTAAAGGCTTACCATACGTATTGGAAAAGCGGATAAGCGTTGAAAATAAAGCACCTTTTTTCCCATTTAGTAATAAATCACGTAAGCGGCTCTGATGTTTTAAATTTTCTGTTTGTAGCCATTTCATATACGCGACCATTAAAGTAGGTTGTTCCTCTAGCAGATGCTCCAGTGATTGGCGGCTTAGTACATACAATGTAGAAGGTTCTAAAACCTTTGCAGTCATGGAATTATAAACAAGATTACAAAATAATGACCCTTCACCAATAATGCTATCAGGACCACAAATACGAACAGTTAATTCCTTACCACTTTCGGTTTCCTGACTAATCGAAATAGTACCTGTTTTAATGTAATAGATTTCTTGCGCTCGCTCACCCTCTAGAAAAATTTTGCTTCCTTTATTGATCTTAATAAAAACACCATGCTTTTGAAAAAGACTTTTAATGTTTTCAAACATATTATCCATTAACACCATATCTCCAACACATCGCTTTCTTTTTGTAATAAATGGCTATTATTACAAAAGGATAGTGGATTTCGATATTAAAACATAGAAACATACTATTATTATAACGTAAATTTCCATTTTCAAGTGTAAAAATTTTTGAGCGATTTCTTTGCGAATACGGCTTATCTGATGTAAAATAAAGTTAGTCAAAAAAGGTCAAACTTTTTAAAAGAATAGCAATGGGTATAGAAGGTATGTAAAACATAATGAAGAAGGAGTGCTAGCTATGCAATTTCAGCAAACAGATAATCAAAAACCGTTAGAGCAATTTGGACGAAATTTAATTGAAGAAATTAAAAACGGCAAAATGGACCCTGTTATTGGGCGTGATGAGGAAATTCGTAATGTTATTCGTATTTTAACGCGCAAAACGAAAAATAATCCTGTTTTAATTGGTGAGCCGGGTGTTGGGAAAACAGCGATCGTCGAGGGTTTAGCACAGCGTATCGTGAAGGGCGATGTGCCAGAAGGCTTGAAAGAATGTGTGCTATATGAGCTAGATATGAGTGCATTAATTGCGGGTGCAAGTTATCG
Organism: Lysinibacillus sp. NPDC098008; assembly: GCF_044760715.1. Classification (NCBI taxonomy): domain Bacteria; kingdom Bacillati; phylum Bacillota; class Bacilli; order Caryophanales; family Bacillaceae; genus Lysinibacillus; species Lysinibacillus sp. NPDC098008. The sequence goes on along the minus strand of NZ_JBIWBA010000002.1, from coordinate 418,023 downwards.
TGGCCAATTTGAAGAGCGCCTAAAGGGTGTTTTAAAGGAAGTAAAGGAATCAGAGGGGCGCATTATTTTATTTATTGATGAAATCCATACAATTGTAGGGGCTGGGAAAACAGATGGTGCGATGGATGCGGGGAATATGCTAAAGCCAATGCTAGCACGTGGTGAGCTACATTGTATTGGTGCGACAACATTGGATGAATATCGTATGTATATTGAAAAAGACCCTGCATTAGAGCGACGCTTCCAGCAGGTGCTTGTACGTGAGCCATCTATCGAGGATACAGTGTCAATTTTACGTGGCTTAAAGGAGCGCTTTGAACTGCATCATGCTGTTCGTATTCATGATAGAGCAATTGTAGCTGCGGCAGAGCTATCGAATCGTTATATTACCGAACGGTTTTTACCAGATAAAGCGATTGATTTAATCGATGAAGCCTGTGCCATGATTCGTACAGAAATTGACTCGATGCCACAGGAATTAGATGCAGTAACGCGTCGTATTATGCAGCTTGAAATTGAAGAGCAAGCATTGCGCAAGGAAAAAGATGAGGCAAGTAAAAAACGTCTTGAACAACTGCGTGAGGAATTAACAATGTTAAAAGAGTCCTCTGAGGGCATGCGACAACAATGGGAAGCAGAGAAAGAAATGCTGCATGATATTCAGAAAAAACGCGAAACATTGGATAAATATCGTCGCGATTTAGATGAAGCGGAAGGAAAATATGACTTAAATAAGGCTGCTGAATTACGACATGGTAAAATTCCAACATTGGAAAAAGAAATTCAAACATTGGAGCAGCAATTAGAGAAGGGTGCAGAATCACGTATTTTACGTGAAGAAGTAACAGCTGATGAAATTGCTGCAATCGTTTCACGTTGGACAGGCATTCCTGTGACAAAATTAGTGGAGGGTGAGCGTGAAAAGCTATTGCGTTTAAAAGATACACTGCATGAGCGTGTAGTTGGGCAAGACACAGCCGTTCAATTAGTAACAGAGGCTGTATGGCGCGCACGAGCAGGCATTAAAGACCCGCATCGTCCAATTGGTAGCTTTTTATTCCTAGGTCCAACTGGTGTTGGTAAAACAGAGCTAGCAAAAGCACTTGCTGCACAATTATTTGATTCAGAGGATCATTTTATTCGCATTGATATGAGTGAGTATATGGAAAAACATAGTGTATCTCGTCTTGTCGGTGCACCTCCCGGCTATATTGGCTATGAAGAAGGTGGGCAATTAACAGAGGCTGTGCGTCGCAATCCTTATGCTGTTGTCTTACTAGATGAAATCGAAAAGGCACATCCAGATGTAGCCAATATTTTATTGCAAATTTTAGATGATGGGCGCATTACGGATAGCCAAGGGCGTATGGTGAACTTTACTAATACTGTTGTGATTTTAACATCTAATATTGGCTCTAATTATTTAATGGAGGCAAAAGAGGGTGATGCAACAGTTGAAGATTTAGTAATGGCTGCACTGCGCCAGCATTTTAAACCAGAGCTATTAAATCGTATGGATGATATTATCTTGTTCCATGCCTTATCTGACCAGCATTTTACAGCCATTGCTTGGAAATACGTTGAACAATTAATTCAACGTGTGGCAGAGCAGGACATTACATTGGCTGTTGATCAAGCTGTCATTGACTGGGTTGTAGAGCAAGGAGCGGATGCTCAATTTGGTGCAAGACCATTAAAACGCTTTGTACAGCGACATATTGAAACTGCTGTGGCAAAAGAGCTGCTACGTGGTGAGGTGTTGCCAGGAGAAACATTGCATATAGCCCTACATGATGGGAAAGTAGTGGTGGAAAAATAACAGAAAAAACCTGTTTCGCATAACGCGGAACAGGTTTTTTCTAGCTGAATTAATGATGGTCAGCAGCTTCTGGTGTAGGCTCGTTTGGAATAATTGCTCCAATAACAAAGATAAGAATGGAGAATACAACAGAAACGATTGCGCCTGTTTGAAAATCAAATGGTACACCAAGTACAGAGCTGACTACATAGTTTAACATGGAAACCAGTAGGAATGACCATATGAACGTTACGATATATTGCATTAATTTCACCTCAAACGAACTTTTTTCAATTATAAAGTTTAACTCATATTCATTATCATATCATAACATAAATCGAAAAAAAATGAACCTTTTATGAATTTGTCACAATTATGAGGCGTTGCTCAAAATAGGAGGACTTTGCTCAAAAGTAGGGGAATATCGCTTAATATATAGTAAGGTTTCCTTTACAGTTACAAAAATTTTACTAAAACATAATAATCATAAATCATCTTGCACCCTTGCTTTACTATGCGTTATAATTATGACCAGTTACTAATAATTGATAGTAAGAAAGCTGAGGGGTTGCTAGATGAACGCTGGTATAATAGGAATTGGTAAATACGTTCCTGAGAAGGTCGTAACAAATTTTGATTTAGAAAAAATAATGGACACTTCGGATGAATGGATTCGCACACGAACTGGCATTGAAGAGCGTCATTTTGCGGCGGATAATCAGGAAACTTCAGACTTAGCAGTAGCGGCTGCAAAAGAAGCTATTGCAAAAGCGGGCATTACACCAGAAGAAATTGGTTTAATACTTGTAGCAACTGTAACGCAGGATCAAACTTTTCCAAGTATAGCATGTATGGTGCAGGAGCAAATCGGAGCAGTAAATGCTGCAGCGATGGATCAAGCAGCAGCATGTGCAGGATTTATGTATAGCTTAGTGACAGCAAAACAATTTGTGGAAGCAAATGCTTATAAATATGTCTTAGTAGTAGGTGTTGAAAAATTATCCAAAGTTATCGATTGGAATGACCGTAATACGGCTGTATTATTCGGTGATGGCGCAAGTGCAGCAATTGTTGGGCCTGTATCTGAAGGCAGAGGTATTTTATCTTTTGAGCTTGGTGCAGATGGAACAGGCGGTAAAAACCTTTATTTAACACAACAAGATACAATTGCGATGAATGGGCGTGAAGTATTTAAGTTTGCTGTACGTCAAATGGGAGAATCTGCTGTAAATGTTTTAGAAAAAGCAGGCTTATCAAAAGAAGATGTTGATTTTTTAGTGCCGCATCAGGCAAACATACGTATTATGGAGTCCGCTCGTGAGCGTTTGGAGCTACCACCAGAAAAAATGTCAAAAACGATTCATAAATACGGTAATACTTCAGCAGCTTCTATTGGTATTTCCTTGGTAGATGAGCTTGAAGCAGGTAAAATTAAAGAGGATGATTTATTAGTCCTTGTTGGTTTTGGTGGCGGCTTAACATGGGGGGCCGTTGCCATGAGATGGGGAAAATAATAACGAAAAATGCTTGAGGGGAGTAAGACAATGAGTAAACGACGAGTAGTAATAACAGGAATTGGCGCAGTGACACCACTAGGAAATAATATTGACGAAACATGGGCTAACATTAAAGCTGGGAAATCTGGCGTTGGTGAGCTCACACGTTTAAATAAAGACCTTTTCGCAGCGAAAATTGCGGCAGAAGTAAAGGATTTTAATATTGAGCAATATGTTGATCGTAAAGAAGCACGTAAAATGGATCGCTTTACACAATACGCACTAGCCGCTTCGATTATGGCAATGGAGGATGCACAGCTAACGATTGATGAGGAGCTAGCACCACGTGCAGGCGTTTGGATTGGCTCTGGTATCGGTGGTATGGAAACCTATGAACAGCAGTTTTTAACATTCCAAGAGCGCGGTGCAAGACGTGTTAGCCCATTCTTTATTCCAATGATGATTCCTGATATGGCTTCAGGTCAAGTGTCGATTCATTTTGGCGCAAAGGGCATTAATTCATGCTCTGTAACGGCATGTGCTTCAGGCACAAACTCAATTGGCGATGCCTTTAAAGTAATTGAACGTGGCGATGCAGATGTCATGATTTCAGGTGGAGCTGAATCACCAATCGTAACAATGGCTGTAGCAGGCTTCTGTGCCAATACAGCTTTATCCTTAAATCAAGACCCACAAACGGCATGCCGTCCATTTGATAAAAACCGCGATGGCTTTATTATTGGGGAAGGTGCAGGCATTGTTATTTTAGAGGAATATGAACATGCTAAAGCTCGTGGTGCTAAAATTTATGCGGAAGTGTTAGGCTATGGTGCAACTGGAGATGCCCACCATATTACGGCTCCAGCTCCAGAGGGTGAGGGTGCAGCACGTGCGATGCTACAAGCCTTAACAGATGGCGATGTAGAGCCAGCACAAATTGACTATATCAATGCGCATGGTACAAGTACACCGTACAATGATTTATTTGAAACACAAGCAGTTAAAACAGTGTTTGGTGAACATGCCTATAAGCTTGCAATGAGCTCTACAAAATCAATGACAGGTCATTTACTAGGAGCAGCGGGTGGCATAGAAGCGATTTTCACAGCCCTTGCATTAAAAGAAGGTATATTACCACCAACAATTAATCTAACAGAGCCAGATCCTGATTGTGATTTAGATTATGTACCAAATGAAGCACGCACAGCGGAGATTCAATACGCAATGAGTAATTCACTAGGCTTTGGTGGCCATAATGCTAGCCTTTTATTTAAAAAATATGAAGCATAAGTAGAATATCTACATTAAAAAACGTCAGCTAATTTTCATGGCTGACGTCTTTTTTTATAGTTTTGTGAATACATGATAAGTAAGAAGAAATAGAAAGGATGCCGCTACTTTGTTTCGTCTTTTTATATTTTTAGTAAGCTATGGCTTAATGATCCTCTCACTAGGAAATCTGATACTGTATTTGAATTACCGTACCCTTGGCTATTCTTGGAAAGTTGTATTTAAATTTATGCTTCAAACAACAGAGTTTTATATGGCAATCGGCGCCTGTATTATATTATGTGCTGTTGTTTTGGATATTGGTTTTGATCGCTCAGCAGACAAGCTATAATTTAGCGACGCGCGCGACCAAGACCCATACCTTCCTCCATACGCTTTAATGTGGCGCTAGCAATAGCATTTGCTTTTTCAGCACCCTCATCTAAGATAATATCTAGTTCAGAGGATTCTACTAAATTGTAGAATTTCTCTTGGATAGGCGCTAGATGCTCAATAACCGCTGCTGCTACGCCCTGCTTAAAGCCGCCATAGCCAATGCCTTCATATTTTTTCACAAGGTCTTCAATTGCAACTCCTGAAATGGCTGATTCAATTGTTAATAAGTTCGATACACCTGGTTTATTATCCACATCAAATGCCACAATACCATCAGAATCTGTAACCGCTGATTTAATCTTTTTCTCGATGTCCTTTGCTGTATCTAATAATTTAATGGTTGCTTTTGTATTTGGATCAGATTTGCTCATTTTTTTCGTTGGCTCTTGTAAAGATTTAATGCGAGCACCCGCTTTTGGCAATTGAATTTCTGGAATTGTAAAAACATCGCCATAACGTTTATTAAAGCGCTCTGCAAGGTCGCGTGTTAGCTCAATATGCTGTTTTTGATCATCACCAACAGGAACGATATTGGTATTGTACAGTAAAATATCCGCTGCCATTAATGGTGGATATGTTAACAGGGCAGCAGATACGCTCTCCTTGCCATGTGATTTATCTTTAAATTGCGTCATACGTTCAAGCTCACCGATAGATGCAACACATTGTAGCATCCAGCTTGCTTGTGCATGTGCTGGAACCTCTGATTGAATAAATAGTGTTGATTTTTGAGGGTCAATACCCGTAGCAATATATGTAGCCGCTAGCTTTCGAATATTGTCACGCAATTCCTTTGGCTCCTGTGCAACTGTGATCGCATGCTGATCAACGATACAATAAATAGCATTGCCTTCATCCTGTAGTGCAGGGAATTGTTTAAAGGCTCCTAAGTAGTTCCCTAAAGTAACGATCCCTGTTGGCTGTACGCCCGAAAAAATAGTTGTCATAAAAATTTCCTCCTTATCGATTCCATAAAAAAACATCATGCGTCCTTATTAGATTTTTTCTAATAAAGGGACGAATGATGTTTGTATCCGCGGTACCACCCAGCTTGCCTCAATTGGCCACTTTGCTTCGTAACGTGAAGGAACGAGCTTTGCTAATAGTGTGATACGTTCACAAAGCTAACTCGGAAGTCCATTCCATATACCTCCACGATCTGTTTGCAGCAACCACAGACTCTCTAAACGTTTTAGTATATGTACTACTCTTCGTCAGCGTTTTTTCTCAATGTAATGTATAATTGCAAAAAATTATATTATAAAGATTAAATTATGTAAAGTCAGACTTTTGGCGGTGTTTTTTTTCGAGAAAAAATTATATGCTTTTTTTGTTGCGTAAATTTGTTAAAATGACAATTATTTTTAGTAAAATTACGAGTTGCTGTACACGTCGAATTGACAGTATTCTCGTTTATTTTTTGTAAATGAGAACAAAAGAGTACGTTTAACAGATGTTTAAAATGTGTTGGAAGTGGGAATATTAGTATTAGTCATCATATACGTCACAAAAGATAGATAGATGAAAATATATGAATAGACAGAATATTTAGTTATATAATTCGTCTTTTTTTTACTGGAACTATATTCAAATACAGCAGAGTGCTGTATAATGTTATTGTGTATCTTACATTACATTAATTCTAATTTAACACGCTAGTTTATAGATAATGATTACAAGATGAAAGGATGTGTCAGAATGATCGTAACGCTATTTACATCACCAAGTTGTACTTCTTGTCGTAAAGCAAAAGCATGGTTAGAAGAACATGATATTCCATATACAGAACGAAATATATTTTCTGAACCACTAAGCATTAGTGAAATAAAAAAAATTTTACGGATGACAGAAGATGGAACTGATGAAATTATTTCTACTCGCTCAAAAATTTTTCAAAAATTAAACGTGGATGTTGAAAGCTTACCATTACAACGTTTATATGAATTAATTCAGGAATACCCTGGATTATTACGTCGACCAATTATTTTGGATGAAAAGCGTCTGCAAGTTGGCTATAACGAAGATGAAATTCGTCGCTTCTTACCTCGTAAAGTTCGTGCATATCAATTACAAGAAGCTCAGCGCATGGTGAATTAATCGTATCGATTTTGAATAATATAGGTAGTAGATGTTACAAATGTAAAATACATATTGTGACATCTATTTTTTTATGGTTTACTTTAGGTAAATCCTTCTCTATAAAGTATAATAATTAATAGGAAAGAGTCATATATTTCCGTAAAAGTATGTTAAACTTGATTTAAGTTAAATAGTTTACTACAATTTCAATAATTCAAATAACTTCTGTGAAACGGTGTATATCCTTTTCATTTTATGACAAAACAGCATACAATAGAGATAGGGATAACTGTAAATAAAAAATTTTATATTTACAGCTCCTCAAGTAATTTTATTGTAGTGTGGTCAAAGGTTGAAAAACAATTGTGGTATGAAGGTTAAAATTAATGAATAAAAGCATACTAATGAAACAAAGCTGTTTTTCGACATATGACAGTGAAGGGAGATGAGGTCTAGTGGACATCGAACGTGTAAATGAAAATACACTCAAGCTCTTTATTACGTACAATGATATAGAGGATCGCGGCTATAGCCGTGAAGAGATTTGGTACAATCGAGCAAAGGGTGAGCAACTTTTTTGGGATATGATTGATGAAGTAAACACGGAGGATTATTTTGATGTAGAAGGTCCGATTTGGATTCATATCAATGCATCTGAAGTGGGCTTGGAAATCATTGTCACACGTGCACATATTTTAAAAGACGGTGAAACATTAGATGGTCATTCGAATTTTGATGAACACAAAGATATGTTTGCGCCATTTGATGAGGTTGGAGAGGATTTGCTTAGCCAGCTAACTCAATTTGGCGATATGGATGAGTCAGAGTTGTTTATGGATACAGATATTTATGTTTATAAATTTAAAGATATTGATGAGTTAATCCCTGTTGCCAAACGAATGACAGACGAATTAGTGGATTCCTCATTATTCAAATATGAAAATTGGTACTATTTAGTTGTTGATTTCGGTAATGCAGATGAGGAATTAAATCGTCATGATCGAAATGCAGTGATTAAGGAATTTTTAACACCATCCAATTTTACGATTCATCGTTTAGAGGAATATGGTGAAAAAATCATGGAATTTAATTGCTTTGAAACAGTTCGAAAATATTTTGCTTAAGCATAGGAGTTTCTGATTCTTTCAAGCATTTAGGTTGTAGTGAACTCAAGTTACCCCTTGAGATTTACTACAGCCTTTTTTTATTCTTGGTTTGGCAAATTCTTTTTGTATCGAAAACGAAGCGTCAGGTACAATTACGCTGGGCGTAATGGATGGTAATAGCCGTATTTTTAAAATTTCAAGAAAAAACCTCCTTTTATTTGTTTATACGTCTACCCTCAATTATAGTTGGCTAAAAAGGAGCTGGTACGATGCTAATTGCCTATACAGATCAGCAGCAGCTATTTCTCCCATATCACTATACAAGAGAAGCCTTACAGCGCTATAGGCGACAAGTAAAATTTTTTTGTCCACAATGTTTAGAGCCTGTTCAGCTTAAAATTGGTCACTATAATATTCCTCATTTTGCCCATCTTACAAAAAATCACTGCGACCAACTTTTTGCAGAGGGAGAATCTAAGCTGCATTTACAAGGAAAAATTCAATTATTTGAATGGTTACAGCAGCTTGGGCATACAGTGGAGCTGGAGCCATTTTTAAAAAAGCTTTCCCAACGTCCAGATTTGCTTATTACAGTTGAGGGCAATCGCTTTGCAGTGGAATTTCAATGCAGTGCAATCTCTCATGAAAAATGGCAGCAGCGCACAACTGGCTATAATAAGCACCATATTAAGGCAATCTGGCTTTTCCAAACACCTTCAGAAAAACAGACAATAAATGGCATTCACAAACTTAAAATTTCCCCACTACTGCAAAAAGCATTGCAGCCAACTCAAGAAGGCTTACCGTACTTAATCACCTATAATGCACAAACCGCAAAATTTATCTATTGGACGAATCTTCTCCATGTGCAAGGGCATACTTTTATAGGCAAAGTACAGGAGCTACCTATAGCTAAGCAACGTTTTCCATTTTATGAACCTACATGCATTACACAACAAGAGTTTCAACAGTATTGGCGGCTTTATAAAGATGCTTGCAGGCAATTTGCATATGGGCGACTACTGCATAGCAGAAAAGGTGTGCAAGACCCTTTTTTACGTCCTTGCTATGAGCTGCATCTTTCTCCAAGTAACCTTCCTTTATGGATTGGCATACCTGTAAAAGAGGGAGCTGCTATTCCTTTATTTATCAGTGAATGGCAAATAATGCTGCTGTCTTTTAGTCAGCAATTATGCGTAGAGCCCTGTGCATTAACAAAAAATCAAATTGCCCATTTTTTAGCTAAGCATCAGCTTGAGGTGTCAGAGCGAGCTATAAAGGCTATTCAGCAGTACGGTCTATTATTAAAACATATTGGTCATAAAGAAGATTTATCGGATATTTGTGAGCAAGTTTATGCACATTTATTTGCAATTGCCACAATATACTGAGAAAATATGAGAGTAAAAGGAAAAAAGCACATATAAAGGGGGCTAGCATCTATGGCTAGTAGCAGTAATCGAGTTTTACTAAGAAATGAAGTACCAGAGGCATTAACATGGCGCTTAGAGGATATTTTTGCAACAGATGCACTTTGGGAAGAAGAATTTAAAGAGGTTGCAGAGCTTGCTAAAAAGGCATCTAACTATGCAGGGACTTTAAATAATGGGGCAGAGGCATTATTAGCCGTTTTACAATATCGTGACCATATTTACGAACGTGCAATGAAGCTTTACACATATGCACATATGCGTTGTGATCAAGATACAACAAATAGCTTTTATCAAGATATGAATAGCCGTATTCAAACATTGGCAACAGGCATTTCAGCTAGCCTATCATTTTTAACGCCTGAGATTTTAGCTTTAAGTGAAGAAACAATTGCAGGCTATTTAGCAGAAAATCAAGACCTGCAATTATATAAGCAATCATTAAAAGAAATTACAATGGCACGCCCACATGTATTACCAGCGGAGCAAGAGGCACTATTAGCGCAAATGGCAGAGGTTACTGGTACAGCTTCCAATACCTTTAGCATGTTAAATAATGCTGATATGGAATTTCCGTATGTAAAAAACGAAGAGGACGAAGAGGTACAGCTAACACACGGCAATTATATTAAATTTTTAGAGAGCAAAGATCGTGCTGTTCGTGAAGGTGCATTTAAAGCCATGTATGAAACATATGGTAAATTTAAAAATACTTTCTCAGCAACACTTACGGGCAATGTGAAGAAGCATAATGTTAGTGCACGGATTCGTCATTATGATTCAGCACGTCATGCAGCAATGTCTAATAACTTTATTCCCGAAAATGTTTATGACCAATTAGTGGAAACCATTCATAAGCATTTACCAGCTATGCAGCGCTATATTTCATTGCGTAAAAAGCTATTAGGTGTTGACGAATTGCATATGTGGGATTTATTTGTGCCACTTGTAAAAGAAGTGGAAATGAAGGTCACATATGATGAAGCCAAAGATATTTTAGTAAAGGCTTTAGCACCATTAGGCGAGGAGTATCAGAGCATTGTCCAAAACGGGCTAGATAATCGTTGGGTTGATGTGCTAGAGAATAAAGGAAAACGCAGTGGAGCCTATTCATCAGGCACGTATGGCACAAATCCGTATATTTTAATGAACTGGCAAGATAATGTGAATAATTTATTTACACTGGCACATGAATTTGGGCATAGTGTTCATAGTTATTATTCACGAAACAATCAGCCATTTGTTTATGGAGATTATTCCATCTTTGTGGCTGAGGTGGCATCCACATGTAATGAAGAACTATTAAATGATTACTTGTTACAAACAATTGATGATCCACAGCAAAAAATTTATTTATTAAATCATTGGCTAGATGGCTTTAGAAGCACGGTGTTTAGACAAACAATGTTTGCAGAGTTTGAGCATCTAATTCATCAAATGGATAGCAATGGTGAAGCTTTAACAGCAGACCGTTTAACGGAGGCTTATTATGAATTAAATAAAAAATACTTTGGTGATGATATTGTAGTGGATGAGGAAATCGGCTTAGAATGGGCACGTATTCCACATTTCTATTACAATTACTATGTTTATCAATATGCAACAGGCAAATCAGCGGCAACCGCATTAAGTAAACAAATTTTAGAAGAGGGTACACCAGCTGTAGAACGTTATATTAATAACTTCTTAAAGGCGGGCTGCTCGGATTTCCCAATTGAAGTATTAAAGGCTGCAGGCGTTGATATGAACGTTGCCAAGCCAATTGATGATGCATGTAAAGTCTTTGAAGAGCGTTTAAATGAATTAGAAAAATTATTGTTGAATAATTAATAGAGCGAGGCTATAGGGAATTTCCTATAGCTTTTTTAATAATTATTTAGATAATTTTGAAAAATTAATAATGATTTTTTTAGATTTTTAGCTGGATTAAAAGTATCAATCTTGGAAAAATACTGTTTGAAATCGCTTTCTATTTGACAAATTTGTGAATCTAGTATAGGTTTCATTGCTATATATATTATTCCGTGATAAAGTAATTCTTGTGAAATAAATCACAAAACAAACATACACCCCTTTGTTTGAACGTGAACATTTCTCCCATCCCCTTTGTGAAAAAGAAGCGTCTCTATCAATCGAGGATAGAGGCGCTTCTTCGTTTTTATCCAAGAAAAAAGCATCCTGTAACAATAAAAAAAGCTCAGTGCAATACCTTGCACGTGAGCTTATTGTTATCTCATAAACTATTATTTAAGACGCCATAATGTAGCGTGGGTTGTCTGGATTCGTTCAATTTTTTGCTGCAGCATACGTTTCTTTAGTTCACGCTCCGCTGCTTGCTCTGTTAATGAATAAATAAAGGCAATTTCATTTGTAGAAAGTGTATGGAATTTAGAAAATAAGTCCTCAATCGTTGGTAATGGCTGACGTACAAGCTGCTCACTCAACATTTCTTGTAAAATATGTTCGTAAATTTCATAGGCATAGCTGCCACTAACTTTTAGTCCCTCATCTTCAATACATTCATTGAAAAATACAATGCTTGGCACTTCATCAACTTCCATTTCACGCTTAATATATAAATCACATTGAAAGGCTCGTGCTGCTTCCTTTGAGCCAAAGTCCACCGTAAACTCGTTCATATCAAGCTGGACATCCTCGGCAATTTTTAAGAGTGTTGCATAGGAGTTGACATCTTGATAGTTGAGTAAGACATATTCTTGTAGCTTTGATAAATAGCGTGCGCCTGCACGTTTTCCTTGTAATTCGGCTGCTTTAATCGCAATGGATGGTAAAACAGGATGGTTAATATCAAGCTCTAATCCTGAGATACAACCTTTGACACGCTTGCTTAGGCAGTTTAAAGAAGTAAGCTCTGTGCTTAACACAAAGCGCCATGTAAAGTAATGATTGTACTCAAGCTGAAGTTTGCGAAGAGTAGCCTGCATACTAAAAGCTTCAGGACATAATGGGTCTATGAAAATATACAATTCAATTGGCTTATTAGCAGTAGAAATCGTTGGCGTTGGTTCCTGTAGCATTTGAATATTATTCACGTAACAATTCCCCCTCATCGTCATTTGGCGTATTAACCATGTGATGAGCTGTTAATACTAAACGTTGGTAATAAGTTTCGCGGAACTTTCCTTCTAAGCCCACCTCATCCATTGCCTCTGACATACATTCTAGCCAAGCTTGCGCACGATCTGGTGTAATTGGAAAATTCATATGACGTGCACGCATCATTGGATGCCCATGTTCTTCAGTAAAAAGATTGGGTCCACCTAAATATTGTGTTTGAAATTGAATTTGTTTACGAATTGTTTCTGTTAAATCTTTTGGAAAGATTGGAATAAGATCAGGATGCTGAGCAACTCTTTTATAGAAAGCATGAATAAGTTCTGACAGTTTTTCAGCTCCCAGCTCCTCATAAGGAACAGTGTATTTTCGACTCATAAGTTATATGCTCCTTTTATTCTTTATAGCGTAAAGTATTAGCTTGTATACTTTATCATCACTAAAATGTGAATTTCTTGTGACTACCTTCATTCTATCAACGTCTTTTCGTTTACACAAACAAAGCGCTCTTACGAATTGTTGTTCGCTACAAACGCACAAATTTCACCACAGAGGGTGAAATTTGCGGAAAAACCATAATAATGTGCCTACACGGTGAAGTAATTCATTACTTTTTTGACATAATTCTGCGTTTCTTTAAAAGGTGGAATGCCTCCATATTTTGTCACACGCGAAGCACCTGCATTATAGGCAGCTAATGCTAGCGTAGGGTCGTTGTTAAATTTATCGAGCATTTGACGTAAATAGTTAGCACCAGCCATAATATTTTGCTCTGGATCAAAGGTATTTGTTACACCTAAATATTGCGCTGTTTTCGGCATTAATTGCATTAAGCCCTGTGCACCTGCACGACTTACAACTGTTGGATTAAAATTAGATTCCTGCTTGATAACAGCTGCAATTAACTTAGCAGGTACATTATAAGTAGCCGCAGCTTTTTCAATAATCGCTGCATACTGATTGGCTCCTGCCAATGCATTTGCATAGGCTGTTGAGCCAATGACACGATCAGATACATAGGAATCAAGCTTTGTATCTGTCTTGCTAGTTGTAGCAGGATTAGCTAATGCTTGCTTAACGGACTCAGGTATAAATACAGCATTAGACCCTTTGTAAAGCAGTGACTCCAATGTGCTTTGATCTGATGAAGCAGCAAGTTGCCCTAGCTGATTGGCAAAATCAGTATAGTTAGTTGAACCTGTCGCAAGTAAGCTCGATAATTTTGCATTGCTAGCTGTCGATGCATCTCCTAGTATTTCCTGAATCATGTCAGAAAAGATTGTATTATTGCTTGTTAAACTGTTTGTGGATGAACTTGTAGTAGCTCCTAGTGTTTGAAGTGCTTGAATTTCAAGTAAAGATTTTAATGATTGGATATCCAAGGAGTCAGTCACCTTCCTTTTTTACGATTAGAGCGATATTATAACGATTTTTGTGTTTGTAGCGCCTTCATAAAGCGGGCAATTTTTTTAGCGGTAGCTTGCTTTTGAATGCCATATAGTTGTAAAAATTCCTCGAAAATTGCCTTTCCTTTTATTGCATCATTTGTTTCATATTCTACCTCATAATCATCGCACTGCAAATAGTAAGAATGATCAAAAACAAGAAGTCCCTCTTTATAAGGAATTTCGACACGGTCTGTTGTTAGGGAGCCGAAGACATCTAATTGCTCTAATGGAACATTGTGAAGCGCCAGTCGTTTTGCTACTTCCTGTGCGTAGAAGCCCTTGCCATTGAGCATTTTTTGCGCCTGTTCTGCTGTTAATTCATCCGTTGTTTCAAGATGGGCATGCTCTGCATTTTTTTCCTTAAGGGTGCATTCATAATAGTGACTGATTTGTCGAATACGCAGCCCACTTTGTAGATTCTTTAGTGTTTGAGTAGGTGTATCAAAATAATGATTTATTTGACGATGGATAGTATTTGTGTTGATATGGAAAGCTTGTAACAGTTGCTCATATTGCTGTTTTGTTAGGAGATTTTTAAACTCGATTTCAATTTCTTGTGTCATATATATTCACCGCTTTTATTTTTTATTTTTCATTCATTGTTTTGCTTGATTTAATATTTACACACTGCAACTATTTACCCTGTGTGCTAAAATAAGAGGGAGAGTACAACGAAAAGGGGAACCGCATGTGCGTAAAATTTATACAATAGAAACATCGAATTTTGAACAAGATCAACTTCATTTTAGTTTAAACGACAATGAAGGAAATTTACAGTTAAAACCTGCTGGACAGCTTATTGCAGATTCAGATGATTTTGCATTTATTTATTTACTAGATGCAGGTGAAGGCTATCATTACTTGCGTTTTCCACCAAGTAGTTGGGAAAATCTTGTACATATTTTACAAAAAAAAGAAAACCCAATATTGCGACTAGGGGAAGAACGTATTGAGCTGACAAATTTCTACGAAGAATTGGAAATGCTCGTGTATAATATTGAGGGAAATTTCAATTATGGGGCAGAATTTGTCCAAGCAGTGGAACAACATTTTAGAGCAATTCTTGCTGAATAGAAAGACATAACGAACAGACGGTGTTCGATATCGAATGTCGGGAGGTTTTTGCGATGGGACAGTGGGAAATCTTTTTAAGTCCTTATAAACAGGCAGTAGATGAATTAAAAGTAAAGCTAAAGGGGATGCGTTCGCAGTTTGGGATTATCAATACCAATTCGCCAGTTGAGTTTGTCACAGGACGTGTTAAGCCCTTAGCAAGTATATACGATAAAACATTAGAAAAGGGACTAGCCTTTGAGCCATCTAAACAGCTTGGTGATGAGCTTGGTGATATTGCTGGGCTTCGTATTATGTGCCAATTTGTTGATGATATTGCGACTGTTACAGAGCTTATTCGTCAACGCAATGATATGCGCGTTGTGGAGGAACGGGATTATATTACGCATAATAAACCAAGCGGCTATCGCTCCTACCATATGATTGTTGAATATCCTGTTGAAACGATTCAAGGGAAAAAGGTAGTGCTAGCTGAAATTCAAATACGAACACTTGCGATGAATTTCTGGGCATCGATTGAGCATTCTTTAAACTATAAATATAAAGGCATGTTTCCAGAGGAAATTAAAAATCGTTTACAAAGTGCGGCAGAAGCAGCATTTCGTTTGGATGAAGAAATGTCATCGATTCGCAGTGAAATTCAAGAGGCGCAGGCTTATTTTAGCGAGTATAAAGAAGCATCGAATCCTAGTTTACTATCAGAGAAGGAGCGTGACACACAATGAAATTTTCGATTCAATCACGTAGAGATGCGCAATCCAATGAACTAACAGAGCTAGCTAAAACCTATTTACAGGATTTCGGTCTAACGTATGATGAGGAAACACCAGAAATTGTTGTTTCAATAGGTGGAGACGGAACACTTTTACATGCCTTTCATCGCTATTTGCATCTATTAGACCAAGTGGCGTTTGTCGGTATCCATACAGGGCATTTAGGCTTTTATGCGGATTGGAAACCATCTGAATTAGAAAAGCTAGTGCTGTCCATTGCAAAAAAGGACTTTAATGTTGTGGAGTATCCATTATTAGAGGTGAAGGTAGAGCATCATAACGCTGCCTCCAATACGTATCTCGCCTTAAATGAAGCTACTGTCAAATCACCTGATGTTACACTTGTAATGGATGTTGAGTTAAATGGCAACCAATTTGAGCGTTTCCGAGGAGATGGTCTTTGCGTGTCAACGCCTTCTGGTAGTACAGCCTATAATAAAGCGCTTGGTGGAGCCATTATCCATCCAACATTAGCAGCGCTCCAAGTAACTGAAATTGCATCGATTAATAATCGTGTGTTTCGAACAGTTGGCTCACCATTAATTTTACCAGCACACCATCATTGTGTATTGCGCCCAGTAAATGACCAAAACTTTAATATGACTGTTGACCATTTGCAAATTACACAGGGTGATGTCAAGGCGATTGCTTTTAATGTTGCAAATGAAAAAGTACGTTTTGCGCGCTTCCGTCCATTCCCATTCTGGGAGCGTGTGCATGAATCATTTGTTGCAAATGAATAAAATGAAGGATACAAGATTTACATTGCGGTTTATCGTCCAAAAGGATGGTCAGCTATTAAGAGAGGCATTGCAAGAATGGCGTATTTCTAAACGTGCGTTAACAGCTATTAAATTTGAGGGCGGCCTATTAACCGTTAATGGTGTGGAGCGCAATGTTAGATATATTCTTCAGCTGGGCGATTGTGTGGAAGTAACTTTTCCACCAGAGGAAAAAAGTGAGGGGCTAACGATTGAGCATGGTCATTTAAACATTGTTTATGAGGATGAAGCTATTTTAGTGATTGATAAGCCAGCCCATCAAAATACGATTCCCTCACGAGAGCATCCAACTGGTAGCATTGCCAATATTGTTTGCGGCCATTTTCAGCAGCAAGGCTTAGCATCCACCGCTCATATTGTCACAAGGCTGGATCGTGATACATCAGGCTTACTTTGTATTGCAAAGCATGCACATATTCATCATTTAACAGGGCTTGCACAGCGTAATAGGGAAATTTCAAGGCAATATGAAGCAATTGTGCATGGGCATATCGAGCAGGATAGCCAATCCATTATAGCACCCATAGGTCGTAAAATAACGAGCATTATTGAGCGAGAGGTATGTGAGGATGGGCAATATGCACATACAGATGTTACTGTATTAAAACGCTTTGTTCTTGCTTCTGAACCAATGACATATGTACGCCTTCAATTGCATACAGGACGTACACATCAAATTCGTGTACATATGTCCTATCTTGGGCATCCACTTGTTGGTGATGATCTTTATGGAGGAAGCCGTGATTATATTGACCGTCAAGCTCTACATTGTGTATCCCTCCAGATGGCGCACCCATTAACAAATCAGCCATTGCAGCTTACAAGTATGCTTAATCAAGATATGCTTACATTGCTAAAGGAATCCTCTATTTAAAGTTATCTTCATCATAAAGGAGATGTTCGCGCAAACGGGCATCTCCTTATCATTTTTCAAGCAGCTATGTTCTTAATAACTTTAAATAAGTGAGAAATACAAATATTTTTAAGGTGAAAAGCCCGTTTATTTTAATTATGTGGTAATAGTTGTATTCGAATTTATTCAATGATAAGTTAACGACCTATTAACAAAGAAATAATGAAGATAATGTATAGTAAAATAGAGGATTTATGTTATTTTTCAATGATAGTTGGCTAGAAAATTAAATTGTAGAAACTGATTATAATAAAATAAAAAGGGTTTGCAGAAAAAGTATAATCACTCTATTATATAGAAGGTGGATTTACGGCATTGCCCGTAATAATGATTAAAAGCTCGGAAGGAGGGGACAAGCATGATAGAGGAAAGAAATGAAAAGGATGATGTGCAATTTGACGAGGCACATTTACGAGAAATGCTCGAAGCACATAATATTGACGCATTCCGTGATGAGTTTTTAGAGCTTCATCCATATGATCAGGCAACGTTTTATGAAAAGGTGGAACCTGATATAAGGAAGATCATCTATTCGTTCTTGTCTCCGACAGAAATGGCTGATATTTTTGAGGCAATCGATATTGAAGATGATGAGTATAAAGCATACCTTGCTGAAATGGACCCATCCTATGGTGCAGAGATGCTTTCTCATATGTATGCAGATGATGCAGCAGATGTTTTAAATGAATTAGATTTAGCACAGCGAGAAAGCTATTTGGAAATGATGGATGAGGAAACAGCAGATGAAATTAATGAGCTGTTAAGCTATAGCGAGTATACAGCTGGTTCCATTATGACCACGGAATATGTAGCTATTCCAGAAAATTCAACTGTGCGTTCAGCAATGACGATTTTACGAAAAGAAGCACCAGATGCAGAAACAATTTATTATATTTTTGTGGTGGATGAAAATCATCGTTTAACAGGCGTTGTTTCACTACGAGATTTAATTATTGCAGATGAGGATACGCTTATTCGTTCCATTATGAATGAACGTGTTGTTATGGTACATGTGGATGATGACCAAGAAGAAGTTGCACAAATTATGAAAGATTATAATTTCTTAGCAACACCTGTTATTGATCATCAGGGCGAATTGCTTGGTATTATTACAGTCGATGATATCATTGACGTTATTGATGAAGAGGCTTCGGAGGATTACTCTAAATTAGCCGGTATCTCCGATATGGATAAATTTGATGTCACACCATTACAAGCAGCTAAGAAGCGTTTACCTTGGCTTGTCGTGTTATTATTTTTAGGTATGCTGACAGCTAATTTAATGGGACAATTTGAGGATACCTTAGATAAGGTGGCACTGCTTGCCGTATTTATCCCATTGATTTCAGGAACATCAGGGAATAGCGGCACACAAGCATTAGCCGTGGCAATACGAGGAATTGCAACAGGGGATGTTGAAGAGCATAGTAAATTTAAGCTGCTTTTTCGTGAAGCGGGCACAGGTTTAATGTCAGGCGTTGTCTGTGGATTAATTGTGATCGGCATCGTTTATTTTTGGAAGCATGAACTTGTTTTAGGTATGCTAGTAGGGGCAGCGCTCTGTGGCTCGATTTTAGTGGCAACATTAGCAGGATCATTTATTCCACTATTAATGCATCGACTAAAAATTGACCCAGCCGTTGCATCAGGTCCTTTTATTACAACATTAAATGATATTACAAGTATTTTAATTTACTTAGGGCTAGCAACAGTTTTCCTAAGTCAAATAGGCTAAGAACCAAATGACTTGCTTTCGCATATTGTATGGAAAAAAGGGAAGTGAGTAATGTGAGTCGAGAGCCACGCTTGTTTATAAAATCACCATCGTACTTCTTAAATATTTCAAAGATGTTGCATGAGCTTGATTTGGATGAAAGTACGTCTGTCTATGTAAAGGATCATGTATATGATAACCCGGCGGCGAATGAAGAGCGAGCAGAGGATATACAAATTGATCCGTACTTGCTAAAGCAGCTTCAATTTTTAGAAAAGCCGTTTCGTCAAAAAGCCTATCAACCATTGTTAGTTTGCTTGAAGGATGGAAGAAAATTAACGGGTACTGCCTCAGATGTCCAAAAGGATTCTTTAATGTTGACATCATTAGAATTAAAAACACAGGAAATCATTTATTTTGAAGATATACAACAAATACTTTGGCGTGGAAAGAAATTGCCAACATTGTAAAAAAAGTGTACAGCAGAGGATGCTGTACACTTTTTTATGTGTGTGTGTCAAAGGTGAAAAAATTAGTCACAAATCCCTAAGTCAACATCAGCGATACATTGTACAGCGCAGAAGCAAGATAAATCTACAGTGATACAGCTATCTGTTGAGTTCCAGTCATCTACTTTGCAGATTTTTTTCATGTTTACGCAACAACCGTCACGGCTTAATAAGTCTACTGTACTTTCGCTAGAGTCAAATGTACATAATGGCTCTAAAACACGTAAAGTTGCACAGCACTCATCAAACATATCTTCTACACGGAAGAAGACAGATGTACAAATACAAGGATCTGCTGTTGGAGAATTAAAGAAAGCTTTAAATGGAGTACCATCTTTTGTAATTAACATAAATACACGTGTATCTGCATGAGAGCGAGCGGGACTTACAATTCCGCCTAGTGGCTCTAAGAAACAGTTAGCTGTACATGGGGAACACTCATCTCGCACCGCTTGATTTTGAATATCTAAAATAGCGCGAACTACGTCACAAACGCAGCCTGCTGATTGGATTGGTCCAATAGGATTTGTTGGCTTACCACAACCCATATTGTCACCTCCTTTCCTTGTTACTACTTCTACAATATGTACTTTTGAAATTTGGACTCGGGCTTTCGTATATGTTCTTCGTATGAATAGTTTTTTTTATTGTGGTGAAACTGTAAAGAAAAGGAGGGTAAAACTTGAGGCTACTAGGAAAAACATTACCTCTCTTAGTCGTTTTAATGCTGTTAAATGGTTGTGCTGAAAAAGAAAAATTTATTGTCTATGGTTCACCACAAAATGAGGAAGAAGTCGAAGCCCTTATTAAAGAAGAAGACTTTGTGGATCGTACAACGGTTATCCAGTATGACGATAGTATGCTTGTTGCAGTGCAAATTAAACCATGGGATAAGTGGAGAAAGGCTAAGCTGGAGAAAAAATTACAAAAGAAATTTGAAAAGCAATATCCAAACAAGGACGTCTTTGTGTCAGCAGATTATAAAATTTTTTATGAGGCCAACAAAATAAAAAAGGATCAAATTGAAGATAATAAGCTGAACGATAAAATTAAAAAACTAATAAAGCTTGCAAAGGAGGAAACATAAATGGAAAAAGAGCAATATCAGCAGTTGGAGCAATATGTTACACCAAAGCCACCTTATTTAAAAAATATCGCAAAGGCATTTTTCGTTGGTGGCTTTATTTGTGCAATTGGACAAGCTGTATCCCTTTTTTATATGATTTTCTTCAATTTTACAGAAGCAACAGCGGGCAACCCAACTGTAGCAACGATGGTATTCTTTGCCATGCTTTTAACAGGACTTGGACTATATAAAAGAATTGGTCAATTTGCTGGTGCAGGCTCAGCGGTGCCAGTAACAGGCTTTGGTAATGCTGTTATTTCCGCAGCAATTGAACATCGATCAGAAGGCTTAGTATTAGGCGTTGGTAGTAATTTATTTAAGCTAGCAGGATCTGTTGTGTTATTTGGTGTTGTGTCAGCTTTTTTTGTTGCGCTTATTAAATATATTCTTGTGACGATGGGAGTGGTTTCATGGTAATTGTTTTTCAATCGAAGCCATCCCTGTTAGCAGGTGGGGTTGTAGCAGGTCCATTGGAGAATCGTAGTATTTTTAGTCAGTATTTTGATGCTCTCTATGATGATGAACGTTGGCAAATGAAAACAAACGAGCAAGGGCATCGTAAAATGATTGAAGAGGCTTGTGAGTTTGCGATGAAAAAAATGGATATCCAACGTAGCGATGTTAATTATCTTATGGGTGGCGATCTAGTCAATCAAATGACACCAACTAATTTTGCTGCTAGAGATTTAGCAATTCCCTTTATCGGTTTATTTTCTGCATGTGCAACCTCTGTATCCTCCGTTATTATTGCATGCTTACTAACAGAGCTAGGTGCAGCTAATTTTTCACTCGCTGGTGCATCCAGCCAACATAACTCGATTGAGCGCCAATTCCGCTATCCGATTAACTATGGTGCACAAAAGCCCCAAACAGCACAATGGACAGTAACTGCTGCTGGCTATGCGTTAATTGGCAAACATCATGAGGAATACCCTACTATAGAAGCGGCAACAGTTGGTAAGTCCATTGATTATGGCATGGATGATCCATTCCATATGGGGGCAGCAATGGCTCCAGCTGCCTTTCAAACCATTCAAGATCATTTACAACAGCGCAATCAAAAAATTTATCATTATGATTTAATTTTAACGGGTGACTTAGGGCAGCTAGGCTTAAAGCTGTTAAAAGGGATGTTCGTTGAAAATGGTGTAAAAAATGAGGAGCTAACATTTTTACGTGATGCAGGTGCTGAATTTTATGGACAAGATGAAGCATTTCAATCTGGGGCAAGTGGAGCAGGCTGTTCGGCAGCTGTTTTTTTTAGTTATGTTCTACAGCAAATGCGAGCAGGTAGCTATAAGCGTGTATTACTTGTGGCGACAGGTGCATTACTATCACCATTATCGTATCAACAAGGGGAAACCATACCATGTACGGCACATGCAATTGAAATTACAATGAAATGAGGCAAAAACTATGGTGATGACATTTGTATTTGCATTTATCGTTGGAGGCATTATTTGCGTTATAGGGCAATTATTAATGGATGTAGGAAATTTAACGCCAGCGCATACATTAAGTACATTAGTGGTACTAGGCGCTATACTGGATGGCATGGGCTTATATGAGCCGCTTATTGACTTCGCTGGAGCAGGTGCTACAGTGCCCATTACTTCCTTTGGCAATTCTTTAACACACGGGGCTGTGGCAGAGGCAGAGAAGCATGGGCTTGTCGGCGTGCTAACAGGCATGTTTGAAGTAACAAGCTCAGGCATCAGTGCAGCCATTGTCTTTGGCTTTATTGGTGCATTAATATTTAAACCTAAAGGCAATATTGACTAGACGAATACCCCTCCCATTGCTATGACCAAAACATATTATAGGTTGTAGAAGGGAGGGGTGCTTTTATGGGATATCAAGGCTGGTGCTCACAACCGTATGGAAATAATGTTGGTGGGTGGAACAATAGCTATTGTGGTGGAGATAACAACTATGGCTATGGCTCAACATTTGTTTTAATTGTTGTCCTATTTATCCTTTTAATTATTGTTGGCGCTACTTATATCTAATTGAATCATCACAATAACGGCTTTAGCTTTAATTTTAAAAGCTAAAGCCTCCACCATTTGCAAAATATTTTGGGCAGGATGTATTGAAGTTTAGACGATAGGAGGGAAAACATGCATCGCTCGCTTTTTAATTCAATTGAGCAAAAAACAGGTGTATCGATGGATGAAATTTTCGCATTAGCGAATGCGATTCAACATGCGGATTTTACAAGTGAAAAACACGTAAGAAAAATTGTACGACGTGTAGCGAAAGTTTCTAATAGATCAATTACGCAAGAATTAGAAGATAAACTAGTACAATCTATTATTCAGGATGGTGCATCACTAGATTTTGATAAAATTACTAGAATGATGAAGTAGCATATGGCATATTTAAAGGGAAAAGCCGCTTGTTGCGAGGCAAGCTCTAGAAAAAAGGTGTTACGATATGCAGTGTGCATTGTCGTAACACCCTTTGATTATATTTTTTTCTCCATAGCGCGATGTGGGATACCCGCATCCATAAATTCAGGAGATGTTACTACATAGCCGAGCTTTTCATAAAATGGGATGGCATAGCTTTCTGCATGAAGCTTTAATGTTTTGATCTGCATTGAAATAGCGTAGCTCTCCATTTCCTTCATCATTAAAGCGCCAAGCTTTTTACCGCGTTGGTCTTGTAAAATACAGACACGTTCAATTTTTGCTACAGTATTGTCAATACTGCGTAAACGTGCTGCTCCAATAGGCTTATCATCCTCATACATAATAAAATGCGTTGCAGCCGCATCCTCTGCATCATATTCTAAATGAAGCGGAACTCCTTGCTCTTCAACGAAGACCTTTTTGCGAATGGCAAATGCATCATCATGCTCTTGCTTTGTTTTCACAATTTTAACCTTATACAATAGATTACTCAGCTCCAGATAAACGGAATGTTTCGTATGTTGTCCATGAGCCATCTTCTAATTGATATAAAAGATGAATACGGTCAATAATATCTTTTTCATCAACGCCTGTCATACGTAATTGACCGAAAATGTCATCATGCTCAGAGTCTGACATTTTTTGAGCAATTGTAATATGTGGAACAAAGACATGCTTCATTTCCCCATATGGGATTTTTTTCTGAAGTTCGCGTTGGAATGCTGCTAATTGTTCAGTTGGCTCAATGCGGAAGTAAATCGCATTTGTTGTAGGGAAAAACGAACTTATGCGTGATGCATGAATATTTAAAGGTGCATGCTTAGCAGCAAGTTCATCCAATTGCTTGACGATCGTCTGAATTTCCTCTTCAGATGCCTCAAAGCTGTCCTTTAACGTCATATGCGGAGTAATTTTCGCATAATGAGGGTCATATCGTTTGCGATACGTGTTCGCTAAATCTTGCAATTTTTTTGATGGAAATGCCACAATACCGTACTTCATAGTCCATTACCTCCCGAAAATAAACAATTTTTCTATTTAAGTATAACAGAAATTTCGCCTTTCGTAATTTGAATGCGTTAATATTAATTGAAATTTTCAATTAATGCGCGTCGAAGGTCTGGTTTCCAATATTTCCATGTATGATTGCCATCAAACTCATCATAAAATATAGAAAACCCTTTCTTTATCATAAGGTCATGTAGCTGACGATTTGGTGTTAAAAAGTCTTTGACCGTTTTATCCATTGTAACAACCTGATTTTCTTCTTTTCCTACGATATGGTAAATTGAAATAGCTCCTGGGTCTTTAAAGTTTTCAACGGCTTGTAAAACCTCTTCATCCACATATGGTGATTGTAAAATAACCTTGCCAAAGATGCTTGGGTATTTCAATGCAGCCATTAAGGAAGCAGTGGCAGCCATTGAGTCGCCGATAACGCCACGGCTCATTCCCATTTGATACGTGGCAAACTCATTATCTAAATAGGGCACAAGCTCATGTGCTAAAAAGCGCAAATAGGCTTCATGTTGTTCACCGCTTGGCAAATATTTATGACGTCGATCTTTAATATCTTTGTAAGGTACAAAGGCGATAATTAAATTTTCAATTTCATAATCATCAATTAATTCATCAGCAAGTTTTGTAATGCCACCAAGCTGAAAATAGTCTTTTCCATCTGATGCAATTAAAATATTGTATTTATATAATGGAGAATAATTTGCAGGAACATAAATATAGAGTTGTAATTCTTCCTGTAATGCTGCACTATAAAATGTTAAATCCTGTACTGTTCCCTTATCCAATGATGACACTCCTTCTTATGTTTGTGACAAAATTGTACCATATTACGAAAGTAAAGGTATAATAGGTTGGGCTAGCACTAACTAGCAATAAAAAAGAAATGAGGGTTAGATATGCATAATAAAAGTATACGTGTACACTCTGATGAAGTAGCAAAGGCAGCGCAGGCCGCGTTAAATCGCAGAGGTGTAACGATAGAGGATATCGCTAAAATTGTTTATGAGATGCAAAAATCCTATAATGAGGGCCTAACATTGGAGCATTGTATTCATTCAGTTGAACGTGTATTACGTAAACGAGAAGTACAACATGCTTTATTAGTAGGAATAGAGCTAGATGAACTAGCGGAGAAAAAATTATTATCCTCACCATTGCAGCAAATTGTTGAATCCGATGAAGGTTTATTCGGTATAGATGAAACAATTGCACTAGGTTCTGTTTTTACATATGGCAGCATTGCAGTAACAACTTTTGGTCATTTAGATAAGCAAAAAATAGGGATTATTAAAAAGCTTGATACAGAGCCTGGACATCATGTAAATACATTTTTAGATGATTTAGTTGCTAGTATTGCAGCTTCAGCAGCTTCCCGTATCGCTCATCGCATGCGTGACCTAGAAGAAGAAGGCGGAACATTTGCAGATATTGAACCAGAGGAACTTGGTCCAAAGCCAAAATCACATAATGAAATTTAATAAATAACAGAGCCTTCTCGGAAAATTTGAGAAGGCTCTTATACTGTTACCAAAAATTATGATAATAGAGCTGACAAGATGGTGTGGCAACGGTCAATCTGTACGAACCATTAGGTAGCCGTTTCAACAACATAGCTTGAATGTAGTAGCCTGATATTTTACAATAGAAACAGCGTGAAACTTTTTGTCTTTTAGGATAAAGAGTGGAGCAGCTTATATAAATGGACAAAGATAACAGGTTGTTAAGGGGCTTACTATATGAAAATGCAAGATATAAAAACATTAATAACAAGCGGTACGATTATTCTTGCTGTAGCTTTGTATATGATATTTGGCAAATCTCCTGCTGAAGAAGATACAAAAACGGCTACAGAACAACAAGGCATAATCAGTATTGAACAAGTAGAGGAAAAAACAGGGAATAAGCGTTTTGATGTAGCATATATAAAAGCTTATGATGGGGATACCCTTCAGGTGACAGTTGATGATAATAAGCAAAAGATTCGACTGTTAATGGTGGATACGCCAGAAATGAATTATAACAAAGGTGAAGCCCAGCCGTATGCTGAACAAGCGAAGAACTATACAATGGATTTATTGGAAAATGCTAAAAAGATTGAAGCAGTCTATGATGTTGGGCCAGAAGCAGATAATTATGATCGTTTGCTTGCCTATGTTTTTGTAGATGATGTCCTATTGCAGGAAGCCTTATTGCAGGAGGGGCTTGCTGCTGTACGCTTTATTCATAAGCCAAATAATACATTTGAAGAAGAGTTTCGAGAGATTCAGCAAGCAGCACAGGCTGCAAAATTAAATATTTGGTCACATGAGAATTACTTCCAAAAAGATGGCTTCCATCCAGAGGTAATGAACTAAACAAAAAATCCATTTACTCGTCGTAAAGTAAATGGATTTTTCTATGTTATGCTTGAGCATCTTTTGTCCAGTCGGCTACCTTGTCTGGATTGTTGTCAATCCATTTCTTCGCAGCATCTGTGGCACTCATTCCTTCCATAATATCAAACATCACACTTTCTATATCTTCAGCAGTCCAGTGGAAATTTTGAAGGACACTGTATGCTTCAGGATCATCCTCTTGTAAGCCATTGCGTGCAAATGTACCAATATACTCCTCAACACCATATAAGCCCTTTGGATCATCTAAATATTTTAAATCATAGGCATTAAAAATCCAGTGGGGTGACCAACCTGTAATAACGATTTCTTCGTTATTAGCGATGGCTTGGCTAAGTGCAGCCGTCATTGCACCAGCAGAAGACGTTAAAACATGCCAGTCTTTTAGATTTGGATATTCTTGATAAGCATTTTCTGTTGTAGCCATCATATTAGCTCCTGGCTCAATGCCTGTAATCGTTTGATTGGCTTGATTTGTTAAATCTTCGATAGAGTCTACATCCATATAGCTTGGCACAACTAAGCCAATTTTTGCACCTGTTAAATTTTCTCCTAGATTATCAATTTTATCGTTATATTTCTCTACCTGTGGAGCATGTGTTTGTGGTAACCAAGCAGATACCATGCCATCGACCTCTCCATTCGCGAGTGCTTCCCACATAATTCCATTATCTAATGGTGTAAGTGTAACACGATAGCCTAAATCCTCTAAAACCTGCCCTACTACATGGGTAGAGGCAACCTCTGTATCCCATTCTACATATGCTAAATTAATTTCTTTGTTAGCATTATTCTCAGTTTCTGTATTAGTTGAACCACATGCAGCTAAAACGAACAAACAAAAAACAGCTAACCCTATTCCCCATAATCGACAAGATCTCATAAAAATCCCCCTTAAGAACCATAACATTATTTTTTCTGTATGAAAATTACAAGTAACAACTTAATTTTATAAATAAGTTGTTACTTTTGTCAATAAGCCCATAAAATTTTATGGATATGACATATGATAGGTGAAAATAGGGACTTAATGGGAGGGGATCTAGTGTGCATTGGATTACGATTATTCTCATAGGCATTGCCGCAAATTTAGATAATTTAGGAATTAGCCTAGCCTACGGAATAAAGCAAGTAAAAATCCCTATTTTATCGAATGCGGTCATTGCTCTGATAGCGATGCTTGTTACATATGTTGCTGTGACAGCTGGTAGCACAGTTGTGTTATATATTTCGCCGTATATAGCCAATTTATTAGGGAGTTTATTATTATGTGTGATCGGTGTGTGGACATTACTATCGAATAGCTTTTCGAACCAACGAATAGCAGGTAATCCTGAATTATTTGATGGGGATAAAAATTTAGTGATTTCGATTCGAGAGGCAATGGCACTTGGCTTTGTTTTATCTGCGAATTGCTTAGCAGGGGGAATTGCGATTGGTGCGAATGGCATTTCTGCCCTATGGATGGTTATGTCGATTGGTGTTTTTTCATTTATTACTATTGGGGTAGGCAGTCGTTTTGGTTCCTTACTAGCCAAAACATTTATCGGTAGCTATTCCACCGTGATTGCAGGATGGCTGCTAATTATTATTGGTATTTTTGAGGTTTTTGCTAAATAGCATATTATAGACTATGACTTTATCTATCTGCTTTACAAAAAATTTATATTTAATTACTTGACGTAATGAAATTATTAATATATAGTAGGTTACATAAAGTAATTGATTGCTTTTTATAACGGAAAAACGGAAGCAAATTAAGTAACTATAGTGTTTACCTTAAAAAAATCGGGGTAACATAAGTAATGTAGTTACTTCATATTTTAAAATATATCTCGGAATCGAGATAAAATCAACCTAACTGGAGGAATTTATAATGGCAAAATGGAACATCGATTTAGGACACTCAGCAATTAACTTTCAGGTAAAGCATATGATGGTATCAAAAGTAAAAGGTGTATTTGACACATACTCAGCAAATATTGAAGCTGCAGACCTTGCAGATTTAACAACAGCTAACATTAGCTTTACAATTGATCCAGCAAGCATTAATACACGCAGCGAAGATCGTGATAATCACTTAAAATCGGCTGATTTCTTTGATACGGAGCAGTACCCAACAATTACATTCCAATCAACAAATATTGCCAAAAAATCAGGCGATTCATACGCAGTAACAGGTGATTTAACAATTAAAGGTGTTACTAAATCTGTAACATTCGATACAGAATTTAATGGCAAAGGTACAAATCCATGGGGGCAAGAAGTTTATGGATTTGAAGCAGAAGCAACAATTAATCGTGAAGATTTCGGCTTAACATGGAATGCAGCATTAGAAACAGGTGGCGTTCTTGTTGGCAAAGACATTAAAATTTCTGTTGAACTAGAAGTAAATCCAGCTTAATCATTATAAAAACTTCCATACGAATAGCTTATATAAATGAACAGAAGTATGCTTACAGTTCTATGCAAGCATGCTTCTTTTTTACATAATAAGATTAAGAAAAGAGCTTTACGATGCCACATACAAAATGTAAAGTGGAAAGCTAGTCCCTGCTGTGTATAAAAATTTTATGAATAGTCTTATGTTTGAACAACAGGAAACATACTTTTTCATTGTCAGCAGAAAGAGGAGAGATTTCTTTATATGATCAACGATTTTGTAATAATATGCCAAAGTTTCTTGCATATTTTTTGTGATAATTGCATATAAATCATCATATTGTTTTTGGGGGCGATAGGATGAATGTGTTGGTGACAGGTGGTTATGGTTTTATTGGTAGTGCGGTAGGCAGACGTTTTTTTGAAGAAGGTGCAACCGTTTATATTATCGACAATTTAAGTACGGGTCATTTACGAAATGTAGATTTTGAACATAAATCATACCTGTTAAATATTGAGGATGAGGTTTGTGAGCATCTTTTTAAAGAGGTAGGCTTCGATATTGTTATCCATTGTGCAGCACAAACAAGTATTCAGCAATCCATACAGGAGCCAGTAAAGGATATTTTAACAAATATCGTGGGGCTTAGCCAAATGCTCTTTTTATCATCAAAATATAAGGTAAAGCATTTTGTTTTTGCCTCCTCAGCAGCAGTCTATGGAGATAGCCATTACCCGCCATTAGAGGAATCGGATGTTTGCGAGCCGATTTCTATGTACGGCTTAAATAAAAGCATTGGCGAAACCTATTGTGAAAAATGGCAAAAGGATTATCAGCTACCAATTTTAATTTACCGCTTTGCAAATGTTTTTGGGCCAAGACAAAAAATGCACGGTGAAGCTGCAGTAATTCCAAGCATGCTAAAAAGTAGTATGGAGGGAAAACCATTTACGATTTTTGGCACTGGTGAACAAACGCGTGATTTTATTTATGTAGATGATATTGCAGACGCAATTTATGCTGGTGTCAGCGCACGCTTGCAAGGGATTTACAATGTATCTACAAATGAAGCATGGTCGATTCATCAAGTCATCTTATTATTGCAGCATCTCAACCACCCACTTGAAATTCAATATGCGCCAGCACGACAAGGTGATGTTGAACATTCTTTTTTAAATCATGATAAGCTGACAAAAGCGATTGGTTGGAAGCCTAAAGTTTCACTCGCTGAGGGAATTGAACGGACATTGCAGGCACTACAGCATGAAAAATTAACAGAAATTCAACAAAATAGCGGCTAAATGATTGGAGGGCTATCTACTTTAAGATGCCCTCTTCTTTATGTCTATAGTATAATAATTCATTAAAGAATTGGTTGTAGAATTGAACGGAGGGCTCTATATGCTTGTAGATTTTAGCGTGAAAAATTGTTTAAGTTATAAAGATGAAACATTATTTTCGATGGTGGCAGGAAGTCGACTTCGTAAATGGAAAGATACACATACCATGCAGTTTGATTCACTTCGTCTTGTGAAAAGCGCCTTTATTTTTGGACCAAATGGCAGTGGAAAATCCAATCTTTTTACCGCCATTAAAGTATTACGTTCCCTATTGTTTAACTTTGAAAGCTTAAATAATGTCAAGCAATTACGTCTGCCTTATCAACCATTTAAATTAGGAAAGCAGCAGGACAAACCAACAGAGTTTATGATTTCTATTTTTTTAGATGGAATATTATATGATTATGAAGTACAGTATAATGCTACTCAAGTTCTTTTTGAGCGTTTAACTAAAACAGCAGGCACAATGAAAGAGGAACTATTTGCTAGACAATGGGATGGCATAGAATATAAATATGAAACATTGCATGCGACAGCACAGGAATTAACAAAATATACACGTAATAATACAGCCTTTTTATCTGTTTTACATGTTTTCAATGATCCAGATGCAATCAAAATATTCGACTGGTTTTTACATAAAATTTTGTTCTTAGATGAAGCGAATCGGTTATCAAGCCATCCTCTTATTCGTAAACTTGAAGAGGAGCCTTTTAAAAAGGAAGTAATGAAGCTTCTTAAAATTGCAGATTTTTCAATTCAAGATGTTACAGCTAGACGTGTGGAGCGCAGAGAAAAAAATACCATTGGCTATGAATTTGACACTTCTGAGGTGATTCAAGAAGTAGATATCGACCTGCATTATTTAGCATTTGATGAAGCGGGTGCACCGATAGGCACGGATACGATTAATTGGACAATGGATTCAAAGGGCACAGTGCGCATGCTGCATTTAGCATGTGTCATGGTAGATGCGTATAATAAAGGAAAGACCATTTTTATCGATGAATTTGATACAGCTTTTCATGTATCAATTTGTGAGTTTTTAATGACGATTATGAATAGTAAGCGCAATTTAAGCAATCAATTTGTTGTAACAAGCCATGAAATCGAGTTGCTAGATCAGCCACTGCGCTCAGACCAAATTTGGTTTGTCAATAAAAGCTTTAAAAATGAATCTGAATTATATTCTTTATTTGATTTTGCAGATTTGCAAAAGAAGCGTGGAGATGTGACATATGCAAAGCGTTATTTAAAAGGAGAATTTGGCGCAACACCTGTGATTAATGAATATTTATCAGAACAATATTTAAAGGAAGCGGAGGTATCGAAGCAGTGAGAGTACGTCAACAAGGGAACCGAACACTGCGTAAAACGATTTTAATTTATTGTGAGGGTGAAACGGAGCGCATTTATTTTGAGCAAATGCGTATTTTGAAACGATCAAAAATGGTAAGCGTCAAAATTAAAAATGTGAAACGTTCTGCCATTAAGCTTGCTCAGCATGCATATCGAGATTCTAGCTATCAATATTTTGATGAGGTTTGGATTGTTTTTGATAAGGATGATTTAACAGAAAAGCAGTTGGAGGAAGTGAATACCTTTTGCGAAGAAAAAAATATCCATATTGCTTATACAAATGAGGCATTTGAATTATGGCTGCTGCTACATTTTGAGGAAGTTGATAGTACAGAAAAATACCCAAGAACTGTGTTAAACGATAAAATGGAGCAACATCTTGGCGTCAAGCGTTATTTCCGTCATAAAGCCGATGAATCCATTATTGCTCCTATCGCATTGCGTCATGAGGTAGCCATTAAAAACTGTGCTAATATGATGGCACTAAGGCAAACAGAGAGCCGTGATAATCCGTACTGTAACGTACATGAAATGATAAAATACATATTTTAACGAATGATAACTTACCATATCGTCAAATGATCGAGGATTCGTTGAAAGTAAATTTGCAGATGAGTCATATTGCAGCGGAATTGGTACGAGGCATTTAGTGGTGGAGGTCAATCTCTGCTTTACACGGGCAAACCATATGCCATTACTGTTTTGATGGTAATATTGCTCATACTCGAGCTGAAAAATAAAAAATTTAGCTATGTCTTGTGGCTAATCATCTAATACATATATGAATAGTACAAGAAAAGCCATCAGCATTGTTTCGCTGATGGCTTTGTTGATTATAAAGTGTTGCAGTTTTCACAGTGATGGCTGTAGCATTCACTTTGCTCTTCCATTTTTTCTCCACACTCTACACAAGTTTTCTCTGGTAAATTTCTGAAAAATTCCATAACGTTTTCTAACATATCTATTTCCTCCTCAACAGGTAACTGTTATATATAATTTATTTGATAATCGTATTGTATTATAACAGTTAGTGAACGTCAATAGAATAATCAGAAAATTTCGTATTATTTTTGTCGATTTTATGACAGTGAATAATTCTATATTTAGCAAACCTATCCATGAAAGGGTACAAGCGTTTATTTTTAGGGGACGGAGGCAGTTGGTAAAAAGGACACAAATATAGACACGACATATGGTGGGCTGTCAAGATATAGCCATTTTATGTCGAAATATAGGCATGTTTATAGCTGAAAAACATATAGTGTATATGGAGCCAATAGAGTATAAGATGAAAGGGGATTGCGTGGATAACTCAAAGTCAAATCAACACAAACATGTAAAGGATAATGCAAAGGATCAGCAATTAGAGGCATTTCGTGTTGACAATGATGATACAAGGATGACAACGAATCAAGGGTTAAGAGTGTCCAATGACGAGGACTCACTGAAGGCAGGTGTTCGGGGTCCTACCATTATGGAGGATTTTCATTTTAGGGAAAAAATGACTCATTTTGACCATGAACGAATTCCAGAGCGAGTTGTACATGCAAGAGGCTTTGCTGCGCACGGGGAATTTGAATTATATGAATCAATGAAGGAGTATACAAAGGCAGGCTTTTTGCAGGACCCGAAAAAGAAAACCCCTGTATTTGTAAGATTTTCGACAGTTGTTGGTAGCTTAGGCTCAATGGATACAGCGAGAGATGTCCGTGGATTTGCGACAAAATTTTATACAGATGAAGGAAATTATGATTTAGTGGGAAATAATATTCCTGTCTTTTTTATTCAGGATGCGATGAAGTTTCCAGATTTAATTCATGCAGTAAAGCCTGAACCACATAATGAAATGCCACAAGCAGCTTCTGCCCATGATACATTTTGGGATTTTGTAGCGAATAATCAGGAAATTGCCCATATGGTGATGTGGGTAATGTCTGACCGAGCTATTCCACGAAGCTTTCGTATGATGGAAGGCTTTGGTGTACACACATTCCGTTTTGTTAATGATAAAGGAAGATCAAGGTTTGTGAAATTTCATTGGAAGCCCGTACTTGGTGTGCATTCACTTGTTTGGGATGAGGCACAAATCATTGCAGGAAAAGATCCTGATTTTCAACGTCGAGATTTATGGGAATCCATTGAAATCGGTGATTATCCAGAATACGAGCTTGGTATTCAAATACTGGAACCAGAGGATGAATTTAAGTTTGATTTTGACATTTTAGATGCTACAAAGCTTTGGCCAGAGGAGCTAATACCCGTAAAGATAATTGGTAAAATGACTTTAAACCGCAATGTCGATAATGTTTTTGCTGAAACAGAGCAAGTTGCTTTTCATCCGGGAAATGTTGTCCCGGGTATTGATTTTACTAATGATCCACTATTACAGGGTCGCCTTTTCTCCTATTTAGATACACAGTTAATTCGTTTAGGAGGACCGAATTTTACAGAAATTCCGATTAATCGCCCTATCTGCCCTGTCCATAATAATCAACGTAATGGCTTTAATCGACAGGCAATTAATGTAGGGAAGGTCAGCTATCATAAAAATTCACTAGCCAATAATACGCCTGCCACTTCAACGGCAAAAGAGGGAGGCTATGTTCATTACGAGGAAAAGGTTGAAGGTCGCATTACTAGAGCGCGCAGTAAATCCTTTGATGATCATTTCTCACAGGCGCGGTTATTTTGGAATAGTATGTCCCAGCCTGAAAAGCAGCATATTATTGATGCCTTTAGCTTTGAGGTCGGAAAAGTGAAAAGTAAATCCGTTCGTCAGCAAGTAGTGGATATGTTTGCTCATGTCGATAAAGCACTAGCTACAACGGTAGCAGACAATGTTGGTGTGAATCGTCCTAGTGGAGAGCAGTCCAAGGTAACAGCCTCATCGCCTGCACTGAGTCAAGCCAATACAGTAAAATTACCTTATACGCTGAAAGTAGGTGTTTTAATTGGGGATGGCTTTGATGCAAACGAGGTTGGAGAGGTATTAAAACATTTAACAAGGCAGGGCGTGCGCTACAGCATTGTTGCTGATCGACTAGGCGTAATCACAAGCAATAGCGGTGTTCAATTAACAGCAAACGAAACATTTATCACGACAGATGCAGTATTATTTGATGCACTCTATATTGTTGGTGTAAGAGCAAATAATCAAGCTAAATTTAATACACATATTGTCAATTATATTAATGAAGCATATCGACACTATAAGCCGCTTGGATTCGCTACAACAGGCACAGCCTTTTTTAATATGTCGAATGCAAATATTGGTCCCGGTATTATTTTAGCAACAGGCAACAAAGACTTTGCCAAAAAATTTGTAGCTGCCATTGCTCAACAACGATTTTGGCAACGAAATATTTATTAAATAGTTTGATGAAAGCAGAATACTTGCGAGTAGAGTGAACACCCGCGGAGCTAGAAAAGCACCTATAAATCATTAATAAAAGGCACATTATAGGGGCATGAACTGCATCCTATAATGTGCCTTTTTATTAGTTGGCTTCAGGTTCTTCGTTCTGCTCCACAGGCGTTGTAGAGAGATATAAGAAAGCCTCGTCTTGCAAAAGCAATAATTTTTCTTCACAAATCCCGTGTGCCAATGGTCCAGAAAAAATAGACTCCCACCAAGTTCCAGTTGTTGTTGTCATTCATCTACGCCCCCGTTTCGATTTTAAATATGTAGTTGTAGACCCTCAACATAAAGAAAGAGGATTTTTGCCTATCAATGTTGTATCGTATAGACAATGATAGTTTGTTTCAAAATGACAAAACTATGTATGCCAATTTCAAAAAAGGGGTGCTTGATGAATGAATTTTACGTCACAAGATGTAGAAAATATGATTATGGAACAGCGTCAATTTTATTTTTCTCGTGCAACAAAAAGTGCAAAATTCCGCAAAGAGCAACTAATAAAATTAAAAAAAGCCATCCTAAAATATGAACAGGATATTGTCAATGCATTATATTTAGACCTTCGTAAAAGTGAATTTGAGGCTTATGCTACAGAAATTGGAATCGTTTTAGACAGTATTTCATATATGGTTAAGCATGTAGAGGAATGGATGGAACCAGAAGCTGTTAAAACACCGATTCAATATCAAATGGGAAAAAGCTTTATTGTGCGTGAGCCATACGGTGTAACATTAATTATTGGACCATTTAATTATCCATTTCAGCTTGTTATGGAGCCGCTAGTAGGGGCTATTGTGGGAGGTAATACAGCGATTGTCAAACCATCAGAGGCATCTGTACATACAGCTGCGATTGTAAAAAAAATAATTGAAGAAACCTTCCATCCTTCCTATGTACGTGTTGTGGAGGGAGAAAAAGAAGAGGTAACAGCTCTTATTCATGCGCCCTTCGACTATATCTTTTTTACGGGCAGTGTAGCGGTTGGAAAAGTGGTTGCAAAGGCAGCTGCAGAGCGCTTAACACCAATTGCGCTAGAGCTAGGTGGAAAAAGCCCAGCTATTGTCGATCAAACAGCTAATCTAGAAGTAGCGGCAAAGCGTATTGTATGGGGGAAATTTACCAACACAGGTCAAACTTGCGTAGCACCAGATTATGTATTGGTGCATAAGGATGTTTATGAGCCTTTTATGAAACTTGTAAAAGAAACGATACGTTCATTTTATGGGAAAAATCCATTGAAAAGCTCTGACTATGGTCGTATTGTCAACCTTAAACAATTTGATCGCTTACAGCAGATTATTATGGAGGAACGCGATGCGATTACATTTGGTGGACGAGTAGATCGCGATGATTTATATATTGAGCCAACAATTATTGAATATGTGAAATGGTCAAGTCCATCTATGCAGGAGGAACTTTTTGGACCTATTTTGCCTGTGATGATTTATCAGGATTTACCGCTTGTTATTCATCAAATTCGACAATTGCCAAAGCCATTAGCAGCGTATTTCTTCTCAGAGCATGAAAAGGCCATTCAATATTTCCTAGAGGAACTTCCATTTGGCGGTGGGTGTATTAATGATACAGTGACACATGTCGGAAACTTACATTTACCATTTGGCGGTGTTGGTCCTTCAGGCGTGAAAGCATACCATGGTAAAGCCAGCTTTGAAAACTTTACGCACCCTAAATCTATTTTAAAGAAATCCTCTAAGCTAGAAACGAATGTTCTTTTCCCTCCATATAAACAAAAGGTGAAGATTATACGTTCAATTATGAAATAACAAATGAGGCTATATGATGTTCCTCTTTCAGAGCTCTATACAAACATGTCGAAAAATGACGATTATTCATTATTAGTAAAAATTTTAAGAAAAACGTATTTTTTTATGACAATGAAAGCGTTTTTGTTGAAAAAATGCATGAGAGACATTTTATTTATCAAGAAATAAGTAGTAAAATAAGTTCAATAGAACGTGGGGGTTTTTTATTGTCATATTTTGTCGAATAGGCAAAAATAATGATATGAGTGTAGAGATTGATTGGAGGACTATGAAAATGTATGCAGAGGAATTGTTAAGTGCATTACCTTTGAAAAAAATAATTGGCGAGCTGCCAAGTCAAGTTAGTGATATTGTAATAGATTCAAGAAGTGTACAGCCAAATAGTATGTTTGTTTGTATTAAAGGCTATACGGTTGATGGGCATGATTATGCACAAAAGGCTATAGATAGCGGTGCAACAATTGTTGTAACAGAACGTAAATTACCCTTAAGTGAAAATATTGCACAGGTTATTGTGAAAGATACGGATCGTGCGGTAGGTTTATTAGCTGCCAAGTTCTTTGATTATCCTTCAAAGGATATAACAATGATTGGAGTTACAGGCACAAATGGTAAAACATCTGTCACAGGCATTATTCAAAACATTATGCAAGGCATGGGTGAAAAATCTGCATTAACGGGTACAATTGGCTTTAACTTAAATGGAATTTTATATGAATCTGCCAATACAACGAGCGATGCGCTATCAACACAGCAAATGATTTTTCGTGCAAAAATGGAAGGCTGTCGTTTAATGACGATGGAAGTTTCCTCACATGGACTAGCGCTTGGACGCTTAGCAGGGGTGGATTATGATATTGCTATTTTTACAAATCTCACGCACGACCATCTTGATTTCCATGGCACGATGGAGGAATATGGGCATGCAAAAGGTTTATTATTCTCCCAGCTTGGGCAAGATTTAGAAAAAAATAAATTTGTTGTACTAAATGCGGATGATCCTTGGTCAGAGCGCTATGCTGCAATGACACCATTTCCAGTTTGGACATATGGCTTAAAAAATGAAACAGCGGATTTCCGAGCTATTAACTGTGAATATCATGATTATATGACAATCTTTGATGTCGAGATGCCAGAGGGAATTTATCGTGTAAAAATGCATTTACTTGGTGAATTTAATATTTATAATGTATTAGCAGCAATGGTGGCATTCTATGGTCGCGGTTATTCCATGGAAACCATTATTGAACAAATTGAGCAATTACCGCCTGTTAAAGGGCGTATGGAAAAAGTATGCTCTGATTTGCCTGTGCAAATTTTTATTGATTATGCACATACACCAGATGCTATTGAAAAAGCCATCGAAGCAGCACAACCTTATAAAAAGGGCAAGCTGATTTTCTTAGTTGGAACGGGTGGCAATCGTGATAAATCGAAACGACCTGCTATGGCTGAAAAAGCGTCCGCAGCAGACTATGTTATTTTAACAACAGACGACCCTCGCTATGAGGACTATGACAGCATTACAAGTGACCTTGCGAAAGGCATGCAGCATAGCAATTATGCCTGCATTGGAGATCGTGCAGAGGCAGTACGTCATGCAATTGAAATTGCAGAGCCAGATGATATTATTATTTTTGCGGGTAAAGGGCATGAGGATTATCAAATTATCGAAAACACAAAATATCCGCATAGTGATGCAGAAATTGCACTAGAAGCAGGTCGTTTAAAATTTGTTTGATGGAAGAGAAGATTTTAGGAAAGCCTTTTAGTCGCCACTAAAAGGCTTTCTTTTTGGAGATTTTATGTAAAAAGGTTGTACGAAAGGCAGGACTTCTTTTATTATTAGGAAGTATGAAAAAAGGAGAATGACGAGATGAATGCTAATTTAGAAAAAGAGATATTATCACGTCGTACATTTGCCATTATCAGTCACCCTGATGCTGGGAAAACGACGATTACAGAAAAATTACTATTGTTCGGTGGCGCAATTCGTGATGCAGGGACGGTAAAAGGGAAAAAAACAGGCAAGTTTGCAACATCAGACTGGATGGAAATCGAAAAGCAACGTGGGATTTCTGTTACGTCATCCGTTATGCAATTTGATTATAATGGGTCACGCGTTAATATTTTAGATACACCTGGTCACCAAGATTTCTCAGAGGACACATATCGTACGTTAATGGCTGTTGATAGTGCTGTGATGGTAGTGGATGCTGCAAAAGGGATTGAGGCACAAACATTAAAGCTATTTAAAGTTTGTAAAATGCGTGGTATTCCGATTTTTACATTTATTAATAAATTAGATCGTCAAGGAAAAGAGCCGCTTGAGCTGATTGAAGAGCTTGAAGAGGTACTTGGTATCCAAGCATACCCAATGAACTGGCCAATTGGGATGGGGAAAGAGTTTCTTGGTATTTATGATCGTTATAATAAACGTATTGAGCAATTCCGAACAGATGAAGGGGAACGATTTTTACCAATTGATGACAATGGAGAGCTTGCTGTAGAGCATCCAATGAAGGTGACTTCTTATTACTCACAGGCAATGGATGATATTCTATTATTAGATGAAGCTGGTAATGAATACTCAGAGGAAAAAATTCGTCGAGGAGAGTTAACACCTGTATTCTTTGGCTCAGCATTAACAAACTTTGGTGTGCAAACATTCCTTGAAACATATTTACAGTTTGCACCAACACCACAGCCACGAATTACAGAGGATGAGCAGTTTATTGACCCTGTGGAACATGAGGAGTTTTCAGGCTTTATTTTCAAAATTCAAGCGAATATGAACCCTGCCCATCGTGATCGTATTGCCTTTGTGCGTATTGTTTCTGGTAAATTTGAGCGTGGTATGAATATGACACTTTCTCGCACAGGCAAATCCTTTAAAGTAACACAGTCTACACAGTTTCTTGCAGATGACCGTGAAACAGTGGATGAAGCGGTTGCTGGCGATATTATTGGCTTATATGATACAGGGACATATCAAATTGGTGACACAGTTGTAGGCGGTAAGAAAACATTCCAGTTTGAAAAGTTACCACAGTTTACACCAGAGCTATTTGTGCGTGTAACAGCGAAAAATGTGATGAAGTCAAAGCAATTCCATAAAGGGATTTTGCAATTAGTGCAAGAGGGTGCTATCCAATATTATAAAACATTGCATACAGAGGAAGTTATGCTTGGTGCAGTGGGGCAATTACAATTTGAAGTATTTGAGCATCGTATGAAAAATGAATACAATGTGGAAGTAAAAATGGAGCCAATCGGTTCAAAAATTGCACGTTGGATTGAAAATGAAGAGGATGTTAAAGAATCGATGTCTTCAAGCCGTTCAATGCTAGTGAAAGACCGCTTTGACAACCTTGTGTTCCTATTTGAAAATGAATTTGCAATGCGCTGGTTTGCTGACAAAAACGAAAATATCAAACTTTATAGCCTTCTATAATATGAAGATGAAATTAATTGAGCGCTCCGCCTTCTATAGTAAAGAAGCTAGCTAAATATAAATATTTAAACACGAATCGACAATTTTGCGATTCGTGTTTTTTTACAAGGAAAATTAAGGTTGTATGTAGAATTTAAACAGAGAGCTATTAGATAACCTGTTGATAAAATAATCTCCTTTTCGGCTATCATAGAAAGGAAGAGATAGAAAAGGAGCCTGTTTGCTATGAACATTAGTAATTTTTCCATTAAAAGACCCGTCTTTACAATAGTGACAATGCTTTTTGTTATTTTATTAGGCGGTGTATCATTATTAAAAATCCCTATAACACTTATTCCAGAGCTAAATCCTCCAATAGGAGTGGTTGTCACCTCCTATCCAGGAGCAAGTCCAGCTGAAGTTAATGAGAAGATTACCAAGCCCTTAGAGGCAACACTTGCCACCTTACCCGGTATTAAAAAGCTACAATCAACCTCACAAGAAGGAACCAATTTAATTGTCCTTGAGTTTAATTGGTCTACTAATATGGAAGATGTCCAACTTGATATTTTACAGCGCATTGATATGACACCGCTCCCAACTGATGCAGGCAAACCAAGCTTTTTAAAATTTGACCCATCTCAATTCCCGATTATTCAGCTATCACTTCGTGCAGAGAATAATGAGGTTGATGTGCGCCTATTAGTAGAGGAATTAGAGAAGGAGCTGCAACGAACAGAGGGTGTTGCTAGTGTTAATGTTTCTGGCAAGCTAATAGAGGAAGTACAAATTACATTAGATGAAGCAAAGCTTGTTGAAAAGGGCTTAACACAGACAGATATTATTCAAATCGTCCAATCAAATAATGTTTCGCTTCCTGGCGAGCCTGTTTTAACGGATGACGAGAAAATGCTAACAACGCGTATTGTTAGTACATTATCATCACCTGAAAGTATTGCACAGCTTATTGTGTCTGTGAACCCTTTAAATGGTGAACCATTAACGATTGGTGATGTTGCCACAGTAGAAAGAACAGAGCAGCAAGCGCTAACAACAACACGAGCTAATGACCATCCAGCCGTATTAATGTCTGTTTTGCAGGAATCAGGTGCAAATACAGCAGAGGTTTCAAAGGAATTCCAGCAAGCATTAGATGAGCTATTAGCCAAAGAACAGTACAAGGGCATTACAGCGGATATATTAGTTGACCAAGGTAGCTATGTAGATGTAGCTATTCAAAATATTGGCTCCTCCTTATTGCTAGGTGGATTATTTGCAATGCTTATTTTATTTGTTTTTTTACGAAATATAAAAAGTCCAATTATTATAGGGATTGCTATTCCCTACTCAGTTATTGTCACATTTGTGTTAATGTTTTTTGCTGATTTCACCTTAAATATTATGACATTAGGCGCTTTAGCATTAGGCATTGGGATGCTTGTGGATAATGCCATTGTTGTTATTGAAAATATTGAACGACATTTAGGACAGGGGAAAGACCCTATTACTGCTGCAAAGGAAGGAACAAGGGAAGTAGCTCTTGCCATAACAGCGTCAACATTCACAACAATAGTAGTATTTATTCCTGTGATGTTTATTGAAGGCTTGATTGGGCAAATTTTTACGGAATTTGCATTAACGATTTCCTTTAGTCTTTTCGCATCATTAGTAGTGGCGCTAACGGTAGTGCCGATGCTAGCAGGTCGTCTACTAAAAGCAACAACTACGAATATTTATCAAAAACGTAGTGATTCACGCTTTTATCAACGCTATAAAGCCTCGGTTATATGGGTGCTACAGCATCGTCTGCTTGTTATTTTTGTGACCATCATTTGCTTTGGTGGCGCATTATTTGGACTAACAAGAATCGGTACAGAGTTTTTGCCGCCAACAGATGAGGGCTTTACATCGATCAACGTTAATCTTGAAAAGGGTGTTGCTGTTTCAGAAACAGAGAAGGTTGTTGAGAAAATAGAGAAGCGTTTAAAGCAGGAAAAGGATGTGGATGTCTATGTTAGCTTAATTGGTGGTACACAGCAATCACAGGCACGCAATCAAACAAGTGCTAATCAAGCAGAATTATATGTCAAGCTTATTCCATTAGCACAACGAGAGCGTTCAATTTTTGAGTTTGTAGAGGAAGTGGAGCAAGATTTACAAGAAGAGTTAGGGCAGCAAGCTGATATTACATTTAGTGTATCAACGGCTACTGGCTCATCACCAAATACATTAACATTCCGCTTAACAGACTCTGATGAGCAAAGGCTACAGCTTGCCGTTCATGAAGTACAGCAGGGGCTACAGAATATTCCTGAAATAACAAATATCTCTACGGATTTAGATAACACTGTACAAGAAATTCAAATTGAGGTGAATCGAGAAAAGGCAAAAGATTATGGATTTGTACCAGCACAAATTGCTCAAGCTGTTAATCAAATGACAAAGGGGCAATTAACATCCCAGCTTAT
Organism: Lysinibacillus sp. NPDC098008; assembly: GCF_044760715.1. Classification (NCBI taxonomy): domain Bacteria; kingdom Bacillati; phylum Bacillota; class Bacilli; order Caryophanales; family Bacillaceae; genus Lysinibacillus; species Lysinibacillus sp. NPDC098008. The sequence continues at coordinate 375,023 of NZ_JBIWBA010000002.1, read as the reverse complement.
TGCGGAAGATGGTGCTGTATTACCTGTCTATACGGGCTTTGGACAAGCATTTAATCATAGTGTTGATGCATTAAAGGCGATGCAGCTACGATCACCAGCAGGATTATTTGTAAAATTAGCAGATATTGCAACCATTTCTATCGAGGAGGGTCCTGTTTCTATTCGTCGTTCAGATCAGGCAGCAGCGGTAGCGTTTTTTGTGGATTATGAAACAAAGGAATCATTGGGTGGTATTTCTGCAAAGGTAGATAAGGCATTAGCACAAGCTGATTTATCACCAACTACGCAAATTGTTTTTAGCGGAGATCGTGAGCTTTATGATAGTGCAATAGATGATATGCTACTGGCAGTTGCTTTAGCAATTATCCTTGTTTATATTGTCATGGCTGCTCAATTTGAGTCGTTCAAGTATCCATTCGTTATTATGTTTACAGTACCATTAATGACTATTGGTGTAGCAGTAGCGCTGTTTACAACACATACATTAATCGGTGTAACCTCTGTTATCGGTATATTAGTGCTTGTGGGAATTGTTGTGAATAATGGCATTGTGCTTGTTGATTATATTAATCAGCAAAAGGCAAGGGGAATGACAGCTTATGACGCTATTTTACTTGCAACACAGGATCGAATGCGTCCAATTTTAATGACTGCATTAACAACTATTTTAGGGTTATTGCCACTAGCATTTGGTCTTGGTGAAGGAACAGAGATGAATCAGCCAATGGGCATTGCAGTAATTGGAGGGCTTGTGACCTCAACATTATTAACGCTGTATATTGTACCAGTTGTCTATAGTTTAGTGGATAAAGAAACAAGGAAGATGTGATGGATTTAAGGGAGGATGGGAGATGAAGCTTCACTTTTTTACAGGCTTTCCGGGATTTATAGCTAAGCAATTAATTCGAGCATTATTTCGAGAAAAACAGGCACAAGTAGTGATTGCCATTGTATTAGCAGGAGAAACCTTGAAGGCAAATCAGGAAAAAAGAAAATTATTAGAGGAGTTTCCTGACTGCTCCATTCGTATTGTAGAAGGGGATATTACATTACCCAATCTTGGACTAGACGATCAGATGATCGAGGAAATTGTCCCTAAAATTGAGGTGCTATGGCATTTAGCTGCTATTTACGATTTAGCTGTGCCACGCGATATTGCTTGGAAGGTAAATGTGCATGGAACAACAATGGTTAATGATTTTGCACGTAGCCTTCCTAACTTAAGACGCTATATGTATTTTAGCACAGCCTATGTAGCTGGTATGCGTGAAGGGATATTGCGTGAAAATGAGCTGATTCGACCGCTCGCCTTTAAAAATTACTATGAGGAAACCAAATATGAGGCTGAGCTTCGAGTCGAAGATTTAAAATCAGAAGTTCCACTAACCATTATTAGACCTGGTATTGTGCGAGGGCATTCAGCAACAGGGGAAACGACAAAATTTGATGGACCTTATTTCTTTTTGAATTTAGTGGACCGTTTAAAGGGGCTGCCTTTTATTCCGTATATTGGTCAATCAACAGTGACCATCAATGTAGTGCCAGTTGATTATATTTTAAATGCCTCTATATTTCTAATGAATGAAGAGGATGCAAAGGGAAAAACATTTCATTTAACAGACCCTAATCCGCATCCTGTACAGGAAGTGTACCGTACAATGGTGAAATTAATAACAAACAATTATCCAAGGGGACGCTTACCATTTTCATTGGCAAGGCTATCCTTACAAGTGCCATTTATTCGGAAAAAACTAGGGGTTGAACAAGAAACATTAGATTATCTAACATGGAACGCGGTATTTGATACTTCAGAAGCACAACGTATTTTACAAAAAGGCGGTATTACATGTCCTGATTTTATCCAGACAATGCCAAGGATGATTGAATTTTATTTAGCACATAAGGAAGATAAAACGTATCAAATTCAAATTAAATAATAGATATTTTTGTCAGTTATAAATGATAGTGCTATAATATTTAGCGAGGATACCTTACACATTTTGTTAAAGGGAAGTAGCTAACAGGTAACAATGGTTTACCTGATGTTATATTCGTTCAAATCGAATATGATGGTGAATTGCTCTATACGTAAAATGACTGACGTGTAGATTGGTGCATAAATGTAGTACCTATTTACTTAGCGAAACCTTTGCCTGAAAAAAGGCAGAGGTTTTTTTCGATTATTTTTACATTAGAATGGTCATTTTAAGGGTAGAGAGCTTAGAGGAGGCATTAATATGGAAGCAATTTTATTACAGTATGGCTGGGTGCTTATTGTACTTGTTGTATTAGAGGGATTACTTGCTGCAGATAATGCGGTTGTTATGGCTGTAATGGTGAAGCATTTACCACAAGAACAACAAAAAAAGGCACTATTTTATGGACTTTTTGGCGCGTTAATCTTTCGGTTCTCAGCTCTTTTTGTTATTACAGTATTGGTCAACTATTGGCAAATCCAGGCGGTCGGTGCAGCATATTTACTATTTATGTCTGCTAAAAATATTTATGATTTGCGTAAACATAGGGATGATGTTGAAGAAGACACAGATGATAAGCCAGCGAAAAAAGGCTCAGGCTTCTGGTTAACGGTGCTTAAGGTAGAAGCGGCTGATATTGCCTTTGCCATTGACTCCATGCTGGCAGCAGTTGCGATTGCGGTAACGTTGCCGCATTTGGGGGAATTTGATATTGGTGGCATCAATGGTGGGCAGTTTATAGTGATGCTGCTTGGTGGATTTATCGGTGTGATTATGATGCGATTTGCAGCACAATGGTTTGTTAAAATATTAAATGATTATCCTTCACTTGAAACAGCAGCATTTTTAATTGTAGGCTGGGTAGGTGTAAAGCTCGTTGTTTTAACATTAGCACATGAAAAAGTAGGCATATTGCCGCAAGAATTCCCACATTCGACTCCATGGGAATTAACATTCTGGATTGTGTTAATAGCGATAGCGTTTATCGGCTATTTAGTGGGTGTTCGCCGTAAAAAATAAAGAATATTGATTTTGAGGGATAGCGACAACTATTCCTCTTTCTTTTTGTAACAATTTTTTCTATACTATTATCTATCCAGTTGGGCAACCTAGATGGGAGGAGTTGTTACAGTGCCTTGGAAAAAATCATCTAATAGACTTGTCACACCGTTTCAGGTACTTGTTTCTTATTATTTTATAGCAATAGCGATTTCCTTCCTGTTACTACGACTTCCAGGCGTTCATCAAGAAGGGGTAAAGGTTTCCTTTTTAGATAGCTTATTTACTGCAGTTAGTGCAGTTAGCGTGACAGGATTAACAACGATTAATGTATCACAAACCTATACAACCTTTGGGCTTATGATGATTCTTGTGATTTTACAGCTAGGGGCTATTGGAATTATGTCATTAGGAACATTTGTATGGCTATTAGTAGGGAAAAAAATTGGCATGCGTGAACGCCAATTAATTATGATTGACCATAATCAATACAATTTATCAGGCGTTGTGAAATTGATTCGAGAAATTGTTAAAATTTTAATTGGTATTGAAGTAACAGGAGCCTTTATTTTAACGCTCCATTTTACCAATTATTTTGATACATTTGAAGAAGCCTTTTTACATGGCGTATTTGCCTCGATTTCGGCTACAACTAATGGTGGCTTTGATATTACAGGCATGAGCCTATTGCCGTTTCATGATGATTATTTTGTTCAAATGGTGACAATGATACTAATTGTGCTAGGGGCTATTGGATTCCCTGTATTAATTGAGTTAAAAACATTTTTGCTTAAACGACATATGAATTTTCGTTTTAGCTTATTTACAAAAATCACTACAACAACATATGCAATTTTATTTGTTGTAGGAGCACTTGTCATTTTATTGCTTGAGTCATTCCACTCTTTTAAGGAAATGTCTTGGCATGAGGCTCTTTTTTCAGCAATGTTTCATTCTGTATCAACAAGATCAGCTGGTTTAACAACATATGATGTGACGACATTTAGTGAAGCAACAGATATATTTATGAGCTTTTTAATGTTTATCGGCTCTTCACCAAGCTCAGTAGGTGGAGGGATTCGTACAACTACTTTTGCAATAGCAATTTTATTTTTAATTACTTATGCAAGGGGTAAAGAGGATATCCAAATATTTGGACGAGAAATTCATTTAATTGATGTTTTCCGTTCATTTGTTGTTATTTTATTAGCTTTTTTTATGGTGTTAACAGCCACTATTATTTTGCTCATTACAGAGCCTCAGGCGTCCTTAATTCAAATTATTTTTGAAATTACATCAGCGTTTGGTACGTGTGGGATGTCATTAGGCATTACATCTGATTTATCTATCATCGGTAAAGTTATTATTATGATGTTAATGTTTATTGGTCGAGTTGGTTTAATTTCCTTCCTTTATACGCTTGGTGGTGGTGGAAGGGGCAAAAAATCAAGCTTCCATTATCCAAAGGAACGTGTGATTATTGGATAAATTATCACTATTTAGCATGAAGTATGCAAATAAAAATCAGGCACTTAACTAAGTACCTGATTTTTATTTTTATGACTTTCTTCTATTATATAGTGTAAAAAAATAATAGAAGATGTCGAATTTTGTAGGTAAAGAAAGATTGACGCCTTCTTATTTGCTCCCTATACTAACAATTACTAGAGATTTTAAAATGGATAAGCCGTCCCTGTCATATTGAGAATAGGTTGAAGTTGTATACAGAGAAAGTGAGTATAGTGAAACACGATGGTATACAAAGCTTTATGGCATAAAAATATGCTAGAGTTAAAAACCCTGCATAGAGCATAGAGGCTAAAATCTAGCCTGTGGAAAGTTCACTATGGATATTTAATATAAGTTGCAAGAAAATATTAAAATAGAGCAGTGGACATAAAAAATTCAAAAAATTTTAAATTTAACTTTCCCGAATATAAATAGATCGAATGGGTATTACTTACAGATTTAATTTACCTCTATTTAAGGATTTTGACCTAATTTTTGTCGAAAAAGCTTGTGAACACTATACTGATTTCTAATAGCTCTAACATTTATTAGAAATAACGTAAATCTACTAATAGATAGTAAAAATCCACCTTGCTTTTCTATAAAAGCGAGGCAGATTTTTTACATTCTCAGATTTCTTATATTACTTTACTGTCATTTCAGCATATTGTTCTGTAAAATGGATTGTAGCAAAGTAAGGAGCTTGACCATGACGGAAATAAGTTAAAAGATAGCCGTTTTTTTGTACGATTTTGCCATTTAGGAAATGTTGGTAATCAAGTGCATATGGAATCACTAATGTATGTTTAAACAACTCTTTTTCAGTTAACTTAAAGCTTGCAAACTCTTCACCAGCAATCGCAGGATTTTCACGTAGTGCATGATAAATAGCTTTCTGCTGTTGTGCTGTCGGTCGCTCTTTCCACCATAGCTTGCGCGGTTGGAATTGCTGAGCCATCAAATAGTCTAGCTGCATTAGACTTTTAATAATATCTAAATTTGCATCATCCACTGTTTCTAAAAACATCAATAATCGGCGGAATAAATCTTCTAGCTGATGGCCAATACGTGACCAACCTTTTGTTTCCCAGTATGTGCCAAAGCTTTGGAAGAAATCAAATGGTGTGGCGAAAACCTCTGTTACTAAATATTCAATCGTATTATCCATACGATGATCATTCCAATATTTTTCAAGAACATCCTCTGCATGTTTAATGCGTACAATATCGTCAAATGTTAGAACGTTATTGGAGAAAATTTCATAAGGGGCAATATCCACATAAGTATAACCGAACTTTTCAGCCTCTACTCGAAGACCTGTCCCACGTAAAAGCTTTAAAAAACCAAGCTGTAGCTCCTCTGGACGCATAGCAAAAACATCATTAAAAGTTTGACGGAAGCTTGTATAATCTTCCTCAGGTAAGCCAGCAATTAAATCTAAATGCTGATCAATTTTGCCACCTTCTTTAACCATTGTCACTGTACGTTTTAATTTTTCAAAGTTTTGACGTCGTTTCACAAGTGTATTGGTTAAATCATTGGTTGACTGGACACCAATTTCAAAACGGAACAAGCCTTTTGGTGCATTATCATTTAAAAATTGGATAACCTCTGGACGCATAATATCTGCTGTAATTTCAAACTGGAAGACAACACCAGGCTTATGCTCATCAATTAAAAACTGGAACATTTCCATCGCATAGCTGCGACTAATGTTAAAGGTACGGTCTACAAATTTAATTGTACGAGCTCCGTGATCCATTAGAAAGCGAATATCATCCTTTATTTTTTCACGGTTAAAGTAGCGCACACCAACCTCGATTGAAGATAAACAAAACTGACAGCTAAATGGACAGCCACGACTTGTTTCAATGTACTGAATTCGTTTACTTAGATGTGGTAAATCTTCCTCAAAACGAAACGGACTTGGTAATTCACGTAAATCAATTTTTGGTGGCTGCGCGTGAATTTTTACTTTATCATCTACTAAATAGCAAATCCCGGGAACATCCTCCAACAATATTTCACCATGTAAATAACGTAATAGTTGTTTAAATGAAGTTTCCCCTTCACCCATAACAATAAAGTCTACTTCTGGAATCCGACGTAGCCAATGATGAGAATCGTAAGAAACCTCAGGTCCTCCAAGCAAAATTTTAATATTTGGACAGACAGTTTTTAACATCTTAATAACATGAATTGTTTCTTCGATATTCCATATATAACAGCTAAATCCAACAATATCAGGTTTTTTTTGGAACAAATCTGATACAATATTAAATGCAGGGTCTTTAATTGTATACTCTGTTATAATTGGATTAAATTCTGGTAGCGCGGCGCCCTTTAAATAGCGCAATGCTAAATTTGTGTGTATATATTTGGCGTTTAAAGTCGTTAAAATAGTATTCATAGAACAATCTTCCTTTCAATATCTAATTGTAACAGTCAAGTATCTGACATACAATATAATTCTTTTTACCTATTTATTTTGTGAACGGTTCGTGAAATAATTTAAAATACTTAAATTTACTAAATTTTGTAATAATAGAATCGTACTGTCATAAAGTATAGTAAAGGCTCAAAATTCGATTTAGAGGTTTTTTACTCTTTTGAAAGGTTCGGTGAGAAAGTTGAAGCAAAATGATATTAATCAATGTTTTGGAAATCTTATGAAAAGTACTTCGTCACCAACACTTATACTCAATAAAGCAGGGAAAATTTTGAACGTAAATGAGGCTGCTATCCAACTTTTTAATCTTAATTTAACGTATATTGGCTATTTAGCTATGGACGAGCCATCTAATTTAAAATGGGCAAAATTTGTTAAACAACTACAATGTGATTTACGGTCAGAAGAAATCTTTAATATTCGAACAACTGGAAATGAGTTCGAAATGCTATCATTTAAGTGTTTTTATGATCCACATACAGAGGAAATTGTAGCACAAATTTCAACATTAACGGATGATATTGCTCATCAATTATACGTTAGTCAGGTACATGAGAAATCCCAATCTTTTAATGCTTATGATTACTTACCATATGCAGTAATTGTAAGTGATGCTAGTGGCATTATACTTGGGCTTAATAAATATGCAGAAATGTTTCTAAAAGTGGAAAGTTCACAGCTTCTCCATAAAGCACATCAACATATATTTGATTCATTTACATTAAAAAAAGGGCAGATTACCACATATCTTTCAAAGCTAATGGGTGACAAGCATGCAAGTATTCATGTAGTGGATGAAACACAGGTTAGCAGCACATGCTATTATGAAATTTCAAGTATTTTTGATGAATATAATAATATTATTGTGACAGTGATTAACGATGAAACAGAGAAAAAGCAATTGCAGCATAAAGTTGAGCATCAACAAGCGTTAAATGTTGTTGGGCAGATGGCTGCAAGCATTGCGCATGAGATTCGAAATCCCTTGACATCACTAAAAGGGTTTACTGAATTATTGAAGTTAAACGCTGACGATGAATCACGTATGTATCTCTCTGTCATTGATAGTGAGCTCCAACGAATGGAACAAATTTTATCTGAGCTATTAGTATTGTCCAAGCCAACAACGATGAAGATGGAATTATTAGAGCTGGATCATCTTGTGAAACAGGTCGTTGAATTTATGCTGCCTGATGCAATGATGAAAGATATTATGATTCAGTATATTTCTACCTCTCAACAAGTGTATATTGGTGGCAATGAAAGTCGATTAAAGCAAGTGTTTATGAATTTGATTAAAAATGCAATGGAGTCTATGCATAGTGGTGGTACGATTACTGTTGAAATGATAACAAATGATTGTTCAATTGCTGAACTAATGATTAAAGATGAAGGTGTCGGTATGGATAGTGCAACATTACAAAATCTATTCCAGCCTTTTTATACAACAAAATCAAAAGGGACAGGGCTAGGCCTTGCTTTTGTAAAAAAGGTGATTGAAGAGCATGATGGTATAATAGCTGTTAATAGTGAGTTACAGAAAGGAACAAGTTTCCATTTACAATTCCCAATTTACACATTTAATCAAATGGATACGTTAGAAGTGCCCGCGAAAAACTCTGCTTATTTAGTAACATAATAAGAGTAAAAATGCTTATTTAATAAACAATAAATATGCTATATGAGAGATTGCTTTTGACAATGCTTTTCTAATATCGCTATAATGTCAAGTAGAAGAGTGAATTGAAAGGGAAAAGGATATGACGTCAGAAGATTTAAAGCAATCTTTAAAATTATATATTGTATTATCGCGTGCGCTTAAGGCTGTTAATGAAAAAACACATCAATTATTTCAAGAAAATGGTCTAAACCCAACTGAATTTGCTGTTTTAGAGCTGCTTTATCATAAAGGAAGACAGCCATTACAGCAAATAGGCAATAAAATTTTGCTTGCCAGTGGGTCTATTACGTATGTCATTGATAAGCTTGAAAAGAGAGGCTATTTATTGCGTGTTTCATGCCCGTCAGATCGTCGTGTTACATATGCTGAAATTACTGAAGAGGGTGAAGCTTTTATGAGAGAGCTTTTCCCAAAACATGAAAAGCATTTACATGAATTGATGAGTGTATTATCTCCCGAAGAGCAAGAGCAAGCCATTATACTATTAAAGAAAATTGGCCTTTCTATTAAAGATTTGTCTTATTAACTTGCAATAAGTCCAAAATGATTATTCCGATGTATGAGAAGAGAGGAATAGTTATTTTGATGTTTGCTTCCGTATGTTTGAAGATAGAAGCACCTTACCTATTGAGTATTATCAAAAGTTGTCTTATTAAATTAAGACAGCTTTTTTGTATGGAAATAAAAAAGAAGGGGCGCCTCAACATAACTGTTCAGACGCCACCTTACTTTAAGTGTATGCATTATTATTTTTTAGAAATAGTTGCTGCCATGTTTAACATAGCATCTGTTAAATCTTGTTCATCATTATCATGGATTGTTAGCTTTGTAATCAGACCATCCTTTTCAAACACAACGCCAATTACTTTTTCTGTATCAAAGTCAACAACATAACCTTCAATATTTTGTACATCCTTGAATGCTGCTAATTCATCAGCAGATAATGCTACTGTTTCGCCTACAGCATTCATATAATCTTGCATAGTTGTTTTAACATCTGCAAAGCTTGCTTGTGAAGCATCGATTGCCTCGATACGCATAAATACTTCGTCATCATCATTTGATACCAGCATATCTTTACCTGGCTCTTCTTGTGTTAATGTAAACCCTGGAAGCTGTTGTAGCTTATAGCCTTGATCAGCACTTTTAGACTCAGATGCTGTTTCAGTTTTATTTTCACCTTTTTGCACATAGTTAACATCTTGCTGAGGCTGCTCAGCAGTGCCATCTGTTTCTGTATCATCAGATGTCGGTGTATCATCACTAGCGTCTGTTTCCTCTGATTGATCAGGTGCTTCGTTATCAGGTGTTTCATTATCGGATGGTTGTTGCTCGGCGCCAGTATTAGAAGGTTCATTTTGTTCGGCATCTGTATCTCCTGTTTTTTCAGAGGTGTTACAGCCTACAACTAATACAGCGGTTAGTAATAATGCAAGGATAGAAAATAATTTTTTTTGCATAAAAAACCCTCCCTTTCTAAATTAAACGTTTGTAAAGATAAAATGTTTCCAACTTTAATGTTATGATGTTAAAGGTAACACCAAAAATAATAGTAGTACAAAAACGACATGGGCTACAATAACAAGGGGCATGCTTTTACGCCATTCATATAAAAAGCCCCAAAGAAGACTTGCGACAAGCGCAGCAATGACACCAAGCATAAAGCCGCTAATAGCAATTGATATAGCGCATAGTACAGCAGTAACAATAACAGCAAAAACTGGGCGCATAAAGCGTTTTAACTGCTGTTGAACATAGCCACGCCAAAATAGTTCTTCACCAATGGAAACGATAAAAACAAGTAAAGCATAGTGCCAAATATTTTGCGGTCCATAGGTTGCTAAAAATTTTTGAACAGACTGTACTAAATTATCGTTAATATACGGTGCGAGCCAGTAACCAAAGCGAGTAATTCCATATGTGATTGTGCCGTACCCAATACCGAAAAGTAAAAATTGCCATGTTGGTAGTTGGTCTTCAATAGTACCTGCTAAAATAGCGATGGCAATACATACGAGTAGCGTAAATGCATACATGTACCAAAATACAGCCTGATTAGCAAAAGTAAAGGCAAGCATACTATAAACGAATAATAAAGAAAGGAGAAGCATGATTGTTTGTTTCGAATTTATTGACATATTCGACCTCCATGCTTTAATTTTATCAAAAAAAAAGCCCCATATCATCTATAAAGACAAATAGGGACTATTCAGACTTTTGATTTAAACTTCATTCGTATATAAAATTTTATAACGTTTATGATTGACGACTGTTTTTTCTTCAATTTCAAGGGAATTGAAATTCTCCATATATGTTAAATTAACAATTACAGAATTTTCATTGACCTTTTCAACAATACCTTGAAGACCATTTTTAAACTCGATAATATTTCCAACTTCAGCTATTTTCACAGACAGTCAGCTCCTTCATCGACTAATAATATACAGTTTGCATGAAAAATGTGTAAACGTAAAGCTTTTTTTCAATAATTCAGGTTAATGACACAAAAGAAAGGAATAAAATAAATGGAAAAATACGAAAATATGCTTAAGCAATTACAAAATGGGGAAAGGGAAAGTATTGAAATTGAAAAGGAAGAATTTTACGATTTTCGGGAAATTCTAGTGAAACATCCTTTATTTAAACATTTCAGAGGTGAGGCCAAACAGAACGGACGAATTATTTATACGTATAGTGAAATACCTAGAAGTTGATTTGTCGAATATTGTCGGAAGTTAATGCTGTAAGAAATGAAATATAAATGTATAATAATGGTATGATTATTTGTATGTGGAGGGTTGTATGAATGGTCAATCTACTCTTGAAACAAATGGAACAAACACGTGAGATGATGATTCGCTCAGGTGTAGAAAATGGGTTACAAAATGCAAAAACCATTCAACTGAGTCGTAGGTTAGATCAGTTAATGAATACTTATTATAGAGAGACCGCATTTGAGGAAGAAAAAGAGCAGGATGATTAACAAGATTGTTCCGATATTCAGGATATAAACATTTAAAAATAAATGTTTAAAATGTGCTCCGTTGGGGAATAACTTATTATGAACACAGCAACATTCTCATTTCCCCCTTTAGAGCAGTGATCCCCCAATCACTCGCTCTCTTTTTTTTGCCTTATTCGGTATATATGTGACAAATCTCGATTTTAGTACAAGCCGTAAGAATAGTTTGAATTTTTTTGCGGATTCACCTAAACTGAAGAAATACAGAACAATATGTGGGCAAAGGAGCATATACATATGAGTAAACAGCGTATTGCATTTATTGGCGCAGGCGTTATGGGTGCTAGTATTATTAAGCATTTATTAAACAATGGGCATGAGGTAACCGTATATACACGAACAAAGGACAAAGCGGAGCCGCTAATAGCTTTAGGAGCATCATGGGCAAGCACGCCCGCTGAGGCATTTCAGCAGAATGACATAGCCTTTACAATGGTTGGCTATCCTTCAGATGTAGAAGCAGTGTATTTTGGGGAAAACGGTCTATTTCAAACAGCACAGTCTGGCAATATTGTCGTTGATATGACGACTTCAGAGCCATCCTTAGCGAAGAAAATTTTTGAACATGCACAAAAGCTGGGAGTAGAGGCTTTAGATGCACCTGTTTCTGGTGGAGATATTGGAGCTCAAAATGGGACATTATCAATTATGATTGGTGGCAATCAAGCTACATACAACAAGCTGCTACCTATTATGCAGCATTTTGGACAAAATATTGTTTATCAAGGTGAGGCTGGAGCAGGGCAACATTCCAAAATGTGTAATCAAATTGCGATTGCTTCTGGGATGATAGGTGTTTGTGAATCATTAGCTTATGGATTAAAGGCGGGGCTAGATTTATCTACCGTTTTACAATCAATATCATCGGGAGCAGCGGGTTCTTGGTCATTAAGCAATTTAGCACCACGTATGATAAAAGGCGACTTTGCGCCGGGTTTTTATATTAAACATTTTGTCAAGGATATGAAAATTGCTTTAGATGAATCCGAAAAAATGGGTATTTCTTTACCGGGTCTTGCATTAGCCTATGAGATGTACGACAAGCTTGTCGAAGAGGGCTACGCAGATAATGGCACACAAGCATTGTTCAAATATTATCAATAATAGGTGTACTGATTAACTAGTGCAGACTTTTATTATCAAAAAATAGCACATGATGCACTTCACAAGAAGGAATTTTTGATAGTAGAGATGCCTGAAGGGGTTAACGGCTGATTGAACACCGCTGGAATACACGTGATCATGCCTCACCGTATCAACAAGGCTCCTTTTGTTACTGACACAATATGCCTAAAGTATCCTTATTTTTACAGAAGATACTTTAGGCTTTTTGTTATTGACGCTAAATGGGTAAAAAATGTTAACTGCTCTGTTACCAGCCATAGAGCGGAAATAATGATGAATGGTTTGCCTAATTACTTTTTAGTGATGTAGAAGCGGCTTTACTGTTATATTGTAAATAATATTAATTTTCTTTTAAAAAAAATATTTTTTATTACAGAGAAAAATTATTTGATTATTATAGAGAATAGAGGAGGGTTTTATGAAGAAGAGCGCAGCAATAGAAGGGCAGCATCGAAGTCAGTTAGCGATTTATTTATCATTGCCAATACTGTCATGGGCATTTTATGATTTTGCTAATACAATATTTTCTTCAAATATAAATACAGTATTTTTCCCATTTTATATGGATGAAGTTTTAGGAACGAATGAAGTGATGCAGCAAGTAGCAAGCACCTTTATTTCTTATGCCAATGCTATTGCAAGCTTTTTATTAGTCGTTTTCTCACCGCTTTTTGGTGTATGGATTGATAATACAGGCTATAAAAAGAAATTTATTGTATGGTTTGCATCTATTTCTATCCTGTTTACATTTATGATGGGGGTTTTTGCTAACTGGCATACAACAATCCATTATTCGGGTGTACCGCTAAGCTTATTTTTAGTTGTTGTTAGCTTCGTGATTGCTAAATTTTTCTTTAACTCAAGTCTTGTATTTTATGATTCTATGATGGGCGATTTAGGTACAAAAGAGGAAATGCCACTCATCTCAGGCTATGGGGTGGCAGTTGGCTATCTTGGTACAATCTTTGGCTTACTTGTCTATTTATATGTAGGAGATAGCGGTTTTCATCGAGCCTTTATTCCAACTGCTATTTTATATTTGTTATTTTCATTGCCATTATTTTTTATTAACAAAGATATGCCAATTCCAAAATCAAAGCGAAAGCCAATTAAGTTTTTTGATGGCTACAAAGAAATTATTCAAACCTTTAAGGATATGAAGCAATATAAAGCAATTTTTACCTTTATGATTGCCTACTTCTTTTTAAATGATGCCATTGCGACAACGATTGCGATGATGGCAGTCTATGCGACAACGATTGTTGGCTTTAGCTCTGGTCAATTTATTATTCTTTATTTAGTATCGACGATTTCCACTATTATTGGCTCCTTTGCCTTTGGTCATATTACGAAAAAAATAGGGGCTAAGCGTGCTATTACGATTGTGGCAGTTATTATGATTGGTGCTTTAGTGCTTGCTACTCTCGCAACGGCACAATGGATGTTTTGGATTGCAGGTAGTCTATTCGGTGTATCTCTTGGGTCGATGTGGGTAACATCACGAACATATATTATTGAGTTATCACCAACAGAAAAACGCGGGCAATTTTTTGGCTTATTTGCTTTTTCGGGCAAAGTATCATCCATTATCGGTCCAGCCGTCTATGGAACTGTTACATTATGGCTAAAGGAGTATGGCACACTTGCCAGCCGTGTTGCATTATCGACACTAATTGTAATGACCGTGATTGGGCTATTAATACATCTAAAAGTTAATGATAAAAATGGCAATCGCAAGTAGGAGAAATGTATTGCCTATGATACAATTGAATTATAAATAGAAGTAGAGAAAGGAGCGGGATTGCATTGGAACATAAAGGTATATTATTAGAAAGTGGCACAAATGAGCTGGAAATCGTTGAATTTGAAGTGGCAAATAATAAATTCGGCATCAATGTTATTAAAGTAAAAGAAATTATTCAACCGATACCAGTGACATTTATTCCACACGCGCACCCGCATGTAGAAGGAATTATTCAATTACGAGGTGAGGTATTGCCAGTTGTGGATATGCTGCGAGTATTAGGTATTCAAGGCATAGAACGTAATCCACAGCAAAAATACATTGTTGCAGAATTTAATAAACAACGTGTCGTTTTCCATGTAGATAATGTAACACAAATTCATCGTATTTCTTGGAATCAGATTGAGAAACCTTCTGATATGTATCAAGGAGGAACATCACAGGTAATCGGCGTTATTAAGCAAAATGAGCAGATGATCTTACTGTTGGATTTTGAAAGAATTATGGTGGATATTAATCCTGAATCAGGTATTAGTGTGGAATCTGTGAAGAAGCTTGGGAAACGTGAGCGTAGTGAAAAGCGAATTTTAATTGCAGAAGATTCACCATTATTACGCAAATTATTATTCGATACAATGAATGAGGCAGGCTATAACAACGTTGAATTCTTTGAAAATGGCCGCGATGCATATGAATATTTAGAAGGAATTGTTAAAAATGGCGGTGATATAGGAGAACATATTCAATTAGTTGTAACGGATATTGAAATGCCGCAAATGGATGGTCATCATCTAACGCGAAAAATTAAAGAGCATCCTGATTTACAAAAACTACCTGTTATTATTTTCTCAAGTTTAATTACGGATGATCTTCGTCATAAGGGTGATCAAGTAGGAGCAGAGGATCAAATTAGTAAGCCAGAAATTGCAGAGCTTATTTTACGTATAGATCAGCTTATTCTGTAATATATGTGCCTTATCTGATACTTCACAATTTTAATAATGGGTATCCTGCGAGTATATGAATAAATGAAAGAAAAGTCGGATGCCTTAACGGTTCCGACTTTTTTTGTATAGCATGATTAATGATGAACAAAATAACATACAAGATACACTTGAAGGAAGTGATGATTTGAATGAACTAAAAACAGCCATTATTGATGTCGGCTCAAACACCATTCGACTAGTATTATATCAGTACAATTATGAAGAGGGACTTCAGGAGCTAGGAAATATTAAAACAGTAGCTCGCTTACGTACATATTTGCAACCCTCAGGCGAGATGTCGGAAGATGGCATTCAAGTGTTATCGGAAACCTTATTAACATTTAAAGCAATGCTTGAGGAATTTGAAATAGCAGATGTTAAAGCGGCTGCAACTGCTGCGATTCGTCAAGCTACAAATCGCGATCAAATTATTGCCCAAATGAAGGAGCAAACAGGTATTCAAATAGAGCTTTTATCCGAAGAGGAGGAGGCTTATTTTGGCTATATTGCGGTTGCCTATTCAATGGGGACAAAATCTGCTGTCACAATTGATATTGGTGGTGGTAGTACCGAAATTACACTGTTTGAAAATAAAGAGCTTCAACAATCTCATAGTTTTCCATTTGGGACTGTGTCACTAAAACAGCGCTTTGTAAAGGGCGATATTATTAATAGCAGTGAAAAAAAGGAATTAATTTCCTTCGTAAAAGAGCAGTTTCAAACACTTCCGTGGATACAGAATGTTGGTTTACCGATTATCGCGATTGGCGGAAGTGCACGGAATATTGCACAAATCCATCAGCAAAAGCATGATTATCCTATCGCAAGTGTTCATGGCTACGATATGGCAAAGGAAGATTTAGATGACTTAAGTTCATTTTTAGGGCAATTAAGCTTCCAGGAGTTAAATCAGCTTGATGGGCTTTCATCTGACCGTGCAGATATTATTGTACCTGCATTAGAAGTATTTAGAGTGTTGATGGAGGTTGTTGATAGTCCATCATTCCAGCTCACTAAAAAAGGCTTGCGAGAGGGATTGATTATTCAACGCATTTTACAAACAGATGCAAACGCTTTTGATAAATATAATGTGTTTGAAGGCAATGTCAGAAGATTAGCACGTCAGTATGGTCGTACAGAAATGGAAGTTGATTTTTTAATGCATTTAGCAGACCAGCTGTATCGAGAATGTTGTCATTTAGGATATTTACAATATAATGCAGAAGATTTGCAGTTATTAGTGAAAGCAGCGAAGGTATTTAATATAGGTGAGTATATTGAATTAAGCTCTTCAAGTCAGCATACATTTTATTTGATTGCCAATCAAGCTATTGATGGATTAAACCATCAAGAAAGAGTGATACTGGCACTGCTAGCTTCCTACAAAAATAAAGATTATTTCCAGCGATTTGCGACTCCATTTGCAGAATGGATGAGTCAGGAGGAATATCGTAAAATACGAAGTTTTGGAGGGCTATTAAAGTTTGTCTATGCTTTAAATGTTTCAAAGCGAAATGTTGTCCATGCGATTGAAATGCAAACAGAGGAAGATTATGCGCAGCTCAATATTTATATAAAAAATAATGCCGCTGCTGAAAAATACCAAGCAAATCGACATAAAAAACATTTAGAACGAGCATTAAAAATCCCATTAAAAATCAATTTTATTGAAGAAGGGTGGAATAACATATGACAACTGAAGTAACAAGTAATGAATTGCATGAGGAAGAGTTTTCAGAGCGTAGTAAATTGTTGGAGGAAATTGCAAAGCCACAGTATTATAATAATCGTGAATTAAGCTGGCTTGCTTTTAATGAGCGTGTATTAGAGGAGGCAGAGGATGAAGCTAATCCTCTGCTAGAGCGTTTAAAGTTTTTAGCTATTTTTAGCTCAAATTTAGATGAATTTTTTATGGTGCGTGTGGCAGGGCTACAGGATCAGGTACGTGCTGGCTTCCATAAGCCAGAAAATAAATCTGGTTTAACACCAAAGGAGCAATTAGCAAAGATTGCAGAGCGCACACAGGCTTTAGTACGCCGACAAACGGAAGTGTATCGACATTTAATCTATGACTTACTACCACAACATAATGTACATATTGCAGATATGAAAGATTTGAATAGTGAACAAAAAGCATATATTAATGAAATGTTTACAGAAACTATTTTCCCAGTTTTAACGCCTGTCGCAGTAGATGCTTATCGTCCATTTCCAATATTGCTTGGGAAAACATTGAATTTACTTGTATTGCTAGAGCAGGATGAGGAAGACCTTGAAAGTCGTGAGAGAGTGGCGATTGTACAAGTGCCATCCGTATTAGATCGATATATTAAAGTGCCGTCTGAGGAAGGAAAAACAGTCGTTGTTTTATTAGAAGATGTTATTGTTGCACATATTGAAAAGTTGTTTTATGGGTATAGTGTGAAATCTGCTCAGGCTTTTCGATTAACAAGAAATGCAGATTTAACTATTCATGAAGAGGGGGCTAGAGACCTTTTAGTTGAAATTGAAAAAGAGCTGAAAAAGCGTAAATGGGGTGTAGGCAGTCGTCTGGAAGTTCGTGTAGGGGAAATGAATGACGAAGTGCTTCAATATTTGTTAGAAGAGTTTGAAATTGAAGAAACAGATGTTTTCCATATTGATGGACCGTTAGATTTAACATTTATGTTCTCCTTTGTTAAAGGCATATCAGTAGGTCGTGAGCATTTAGAGTATGAAAGCTTTTTCCCACAGCCACCTTTAGATTTACAGTCAGATGAAAATATATTTGAAAAAGCTTTACAGCAAGATATATTTTTCCATCATCCATACGAATCATTTGCACCGATAGTTGATTTTATTTCAGAGGCAGCTGTCAATCCAGATGTGCTTGCCATTAAACAAACATTATATCGAGTGAGCGGCAATTCGCCGATTATTCAAGCATTAAAGCTTGCTGCTGAAAATGGCAAGCAAGTAACAGTATTAGTGGAGCTAAAAGCACGTTTTGATGAAGAAAATAATGTGCATTGGGCTAAACAATTAGAGCAAGCAGGCTGTCTCGTCATTTATGGTATGAATAATTTAAAAACACATTCGAAAATAACGCTTGTCGTTAGTCGTCAGCATGGCAAAATTGAGCGCTTTGTGCATCTAGGAACAGGAAATTATAATGATGCCACTGCAAAAATTTATACGGATATGGGCATCATAACGACAGATAAAGAATTCGGTGTTGATGCGACAAACTTCTTTAACTACTTAAGTGGCTATACAGAAAAACCTACATTTAATCATTTAGTCGTGGCTCCTTTTGATATTCGTGATGAATTTATACGATTAATGGATGAGGAAATTGCTTGTCATAAAAAATATGGTAATGGCTTTATTCGTGCAAAAATGAATTCACTAACAGATAAAGATTTAATGATGAAGCTATATGAGGCATCCATTGCAGGTGTGAAGGTAGAGCTTATTATAAGAGGTACTTGCTGCTTAAGACCGGGTATTCCTGGCATTAGTGAAAATATTACAGTAACAAGTATTGTTGGTCGTTTTCTTGAACATTCCCGTATCTATTGGTTCCATCATAATGGAGAAAATAAAATTTACTTATCTTCAGCAGATATGATGACACGTAATATGGTTAAACGTGTAGAAATTTTATTCCCTGTATATGCAAATGATATAAAAACTCGTATCATTGATATTATGAATACACAATTACGAGATACGGCAAAAGCACGTATTCAAGACTCTAATGGTAAATATCATTATAAAGAGTTTAATCGTGGGGAAGACCCAATCAATAGTCAGGAGATTTTCTTACAGGAAGCATTAAAGCCTACGTTAGATGAAGAATAGAGCAAACACGCTCCTTAGGTGAGGGATAAAATGAAAAACTATAGAGAGAGTGTAGCGCCATTTGCAGATTATCAACAACTTATGCAGCTTAATCCATTCGATGCTATTGTATGTTTAAGGAAAGTTGATATGAACGTATTTGAGGTCGTTGAATTTAATGATAAGCTACCATTATTTATGGAGCTGCAAGACGTTACAGCAACGGCTGCAGAGCATTTCTTTACAAGGAAATGCTGGCTACAATTGTTAAAAATTTTAAATGAAGACCTCAATCAACAACCTATTCTGCAATTAGGTACTGATCTTCAAGAGAAAAAATTTGCGATTCATGTACAGCCATTTGCTATATCGATGATTGCGATTATTTTTCGTGAAGTACAATATCATGTACAACCATATTTACAATTTGTGGAACAATATATTGATCCAGTGCTAACAACAGACTTACAAGGCCGAATTATTCATCAAAATGTTGCAGCTACCTCTCTCTTATCAGGAGAGCAGCACAACCTAATAGGGCAAGATATTTTTTCATTATTAGAAAGAAAATATATCAATGAATTTAAGCCATTATTTGCTAAAACAATTACAGGCTCAACACTTGGCATGCCTGAATGTTTATTTAAAGAGCAATTACTAAGTCAGAGGCCCTTCTATTTAAGAACGCATCCTGCATACTTTAATGGTGAGGTAATTGGTGTCCATTTATTTATAAAAGATGCTAGCTCGTATATCATCAATGACCGTGAAATATTTTACCATTTAGCACTAACGGATGAACTAACAGGTATTTGGAATCGGAAAGCCCTTAAGGAACATTGGCTGCAGCATTTGCAGGATAAAGCACAGAAGCAAAAGCAAGCGGCGCTTATTTTAGTGGATATTGATCGCTTTAAAAAATTTAATGAATCCCTTGGCGAAAGTCAAGGTGATGAGCTAATGCGGATGTTTTGTCACAGGCTACAGGAGCTTTGCTATGCACAATGCTTACTCTATCGCTATAATAGTGACGAGTTTATTTTTGTGCTAAAGGATGTAAGTATTCAAAAAATTGAGTGTACAGCTAATGCTATTTTAGAGGCTTTAAAGCAGCCATTTTTGATAGATGGGCAGGAATATTTTATTAGCGTGTCAATTGGTATTGCACTTAGCCCAGCAGATGGTAAAGATTTAGAAACATTGATACGAAAAGCAGATAAAGCTTTATTTGCGGTGAAAGAGCATGGACGTTCACACTATCGCTATTACCGTGAAGATATGACTGCTATTTTTCCAAATGAAGCTTTGATGGAGGCACATTTACGACGTGCCATTGAATTTAATGAATTAAGCTTGCATTTACAGCCACAAATGGATTTATCAAGCAATAGTATTAATAGCTTTGAGGCATTGCTGCGATGGAATAATCGCAAGTTTGGCTTTGTATCACCTGCACAGTTTATTCCTATAGCAGAAGCATCAGGTTTAATTATTGATATTGGTGATTGGATTATTGATGAGGTTTGTCGCTATCAACGAGAGTGGCAAATGAAGGGCTACCGTCCTGTACGTATCGCTGTAAATATTTCACCAAAACAGTTTAAAAAAGAAAACTTTGCACGAAAAATTAAAGCAACGCTACAGAAATATAATGTAGCACCTGAATTATTAGAGGTAGAAATTACAGAAAGCTCTATGACAAATGTACATGAAACATTTTCTATTTTAACAGAGCTTAAACAGCTTGGGGTATATGTATCAGTGGATGATTTTGGAACAGGCTATTCCTCATTAAGCTATTTAAAGCGTTATCCAATCGATATTATTAAAATTGACCAATCCTTTATTGCGGATATTGCAAAAGATGATAAAAATGAGGCGATTATTAAAGCCATTATTTCCATGTCCCATAATTTAGGTTTAGAGGTTGTTGCTGAAGGAATCGAGGAGCTAACACAAGTCGACTTTTTGAAGCGCCACCATTGTCAAAAGGGACAAGGCTATTTATATAATAAGCCTTTACCAGTTGAAGCCATTGAACAACAATATTTTGTAAGCTAAATACGAAGTAGCACTTTTATCGCAAAATGGATAAAGTGCTACTTTTTATTTATTATTTTTAAGACCATTTAATACCACCGTTGTAAACTGTGCCATTTCCGTAGCAAGATCAAAGTCATCATTATGAATTAACCAATCATACACATTGGCGCGCATACAACGCTGAATAATCGCTTGTATACGAGCAGTAGGTAAATCCTGTCTAAATTCTCCTTGCTGAACTCCCTCCTCAATATATGCATTGATTAGTTGAAAAATCTTTCGTTGTGGATTGATTAAATAGTGATCTGGTTCGACTTGGTTTGTCATTGCAGCCGTATAAATTGTACGTAATAAATCTTTTCCCACATCATTTGTTAAATAGTTCATTTGTGCTTGATACAGTAATAAAATTTTTTGACTTGCTGGTAATGCGCGATCAATATTTTTTTCTACAGTGCTATAAAAACTATCGAGTTCTACAAACTTTTCTAAAATAACATCATACTTCGATGGGAAATGCGTGTAGAATGTGCCCTTTGACACATTACAGGCTTTTGTAATCTGTTCAATTGAAACATGCTCAAATCCGTATTTATTAAATAAATCTAACGATGTTTTTAATAATTTTTCACGTGTTGCTAAGGCTTTTTTTTGTCTATTTGTGAGTGCTGTCATTACTCTATAAGACCTCCTAATGAAATATTTTAGAATAATTTAAAATAAAAATATTCAGAAAATATAAAATTTTAAATTGACGAAATGCTTTTCTTTTGATTATTATTTAATTGACCGAGGTCAATGACCGTGGTCGCTGAAATTGCTTTATATAATTTATGTTACGACAAAAAGCTAGCACTGACTAGTATAGTGTATTATTTGGCGATGTTATTGAATTTTTAAGAACAGGAGGAGGTCTACATGACAGAAAAGTTAGGCTTTATCGGTTTAGGCAATATGGGATTACCGATGACGATTAATTTATTAAAAGCGGGCTATAAAGTGTATGGCTTTGATACAAATGCAAAGGCATTGGCACAATTCGTAGAGGCAGGGGGCATTGGGCTTGAAACCTCAAAGGATGTTGCGGAGCAATGTGATGTTATTATGACCAGCTTGCCAACTCCTAAAGTTGTCGAATTGGTATATCAATCAGAGCAAGGTATTTTACGATATGCAAAAAAGGGTGCTTTACTGATTGATTTTAGTACCGTTAACCCTGAATTGAATGATGTCTTACATAAAGAGGCTAAAGTATTAGGCTTGCGCTATTTAGGAGCGCCTGTAAGTGGAGGCGTTATTGGAGCTGTTAATGCAACGTTAACAATTATGGTCGGTGGCGATACGGAAGATTATGAAAGCGCTTCAACAATTCTAAAAGTAATGGGACAAAATATCTATCATTTAGGCACATCATCGAGTGTAGGAACTCGCATTAAATTACTTAATAATCTAATGATTGGTTTTTATACAGAGGCTGTCGCTGAAACAATTGTTCTTGGTGAAAAAATGGGTATTCATGCTGACACATTGTATGAAGTTTTAAGTAATAGTTATGGTCAAAGCCGTATCTATGAACGGAATTATGCAGAATATATGAAAAATGATAATTACGAACCAGGTTTTTCTACAAACTTATTATTAAAGGATTTAAAGCTAGCGAAGGAAATGGCTGATAAAGCAGGTGTATCTTTGCGAATTGGTGAAAAGTTAGTAGACCTTTACAGTGAAATTGCGGAGCAAGGGTATGGAGAAAATGATATGTCTGCGGCTTATTTAAGTCTAAAAAATAATAATCAAATAAAACAAGTGTAAGAGGAGGAAATAATGATGACAACAGCACAAGAAGTGAAAACATTAACACATTTTATTGGTGGACAGCTAGTAGAAGGAACAAGTGGACGTTTTGGTTCAGTATTCAACCCAAGCACAGGAGATGTGATTGCTAAAGTTCCTTTGGCAACAGCACAAGAAACGCGTGACGCTATTGAAAAAGCACAAGCCGCATTCCCACAATGGCGCGATACATCAGTAGCAAAGCGCGCTAATATTTTGTTAAAATTCCGTAACTTAGTAACTGAAAATATGGATGAATTACTGCAAATTATTTGTACAGAAAGTGGTAAAACGGTTGAGGATGCTAAAGGTGAAATTACACGAGGGCTTGAGTCCGTTGATTTAGCTATTGGTGCACCACATTTAGTAAAGGGAGAATACTCAGTAAATGTTGGAGGTCAAATTAACGCTTATTCAGCTAAATATCCATTAGGCGTAGTAGCAGCTATTTCTCCATTTAACTTCCCAATTATGGTCCCTCTTGCACAAACAAGTATGGCAGTTGCTGTAGGGAATGCTGTTGTGTTGAAAGCTTCTGAGCGTGTACCAATGACAGCTCTTTATATTAGTGAATTATGGAAGAAAGCAGGCTTACCAGATGGTATTTGGACAGTTGTAAATGGCGATAAAGATGCTGTAAATGAGCTGTTAGAAAACCCAACTGTGCAAGCGGTTTCATTTGTAGGATCAACACCAGTTGCTAAATATATTTATGAAACAGCTTCTAAATATGGCAAGCGTGTAACGGCATTTGGTGGAGGAAAAAACAATATGGTTGTTATGCCAGATGCAGATTTAGAGCAGGTAGCGAATGCCTTTATTGGTGCAGCATATGGTGCAGCGTCTCAACGCTGTATGGCCATCTCAACAATTATGCCTGTTGGAAAGGACACAGCAGATCGCTTAGTAGAGATTTTGAAAGAGAAAATTTCAAGTTTAAAGGTAGGTCCATATACAAATGCTGATTCAGATTTCGGTCCTGTTATTTCACAGCAATCGAAAGAGGTGACGATAGCAGCTATCAATCGTGGAGAGGCTGAGGGAGCATCCATTGTCTGTGATGGGCGTGAATTGGATATTGTGAAAGAATCTAAAGGCTTCTATGTAGGTCCTACATTATTAGATAATGTCAAGCCAGGTATGGAGATTTATGAGCAAGAAGTATTTGGTCCTGCTCGTAATGTTGTACGCGTAGATTCATTGGAAGAAGCGATTCAGTTAATCAATGAACATGAATTAGGGAATGGTGTGACGATCTATACAAATGATGGATTAGCTGCTCGCAAATTTACAACAGAAATTGATGTAGGGATGGTAGGTGTTAATGTACCGATTCCAATTCCAGTGGGCTACCATAATTTTGCTGGCTTTAAAGATTCTCGTTTTGGTGAGGGGCATATGTTTGGACCAGATCAAGCGCGATTCTTTACAAAAACAAAGACAATTTCAGAGCGTTGGATAGCAAGCAATGCATCCACAACATCAACATTTGCATTTCCAAGTAATAATGACTAATTCAACTTTTTTGTAAAAATGTAACATCATTAAATCCTATTTAAAAAAATATATGTAAGAGTAAAGGTGCTGCCAGGAAAGAAATAAGCTTTCCTGCTAGTCCTTTTTGAAAGAATTCGATGGGTGGGATGTAAATGATAGAGTATATTGGTCTTTTTGGTAGTTTAGCATTATTAGTTTATTTAACAATGAGAGGCGTTAATTTACTTATTTCTGCACCATTAACTGCGTTGATAGCAGCGATCACAAATGGCCTTGCCTTTTTTCCTCAAACAGCTAAAGAGGAGCAAGCCAATTTCTTAACAAGTTATATGGATGGCTTCACTGGATTTGTTGGGTCATGGTATTTAATGTTTATGGCAGGTGCTATTTTTGGTAAAGTTATGGAAGATACAGGTGCAGCAGATAGTGTATCTAAATGGATCGTTGAGAAAGTTGGTGTGAAATATGCTGCATATGCAGTTGTGTTAGCAGCAGCGGTACTCACATATGGAGGAGTTTCTGTTTTTATTGTTGCTTTTTCCGTATACCCAATGGCAATCAGCTTATTTAAACAAGCGAATTTTCCACGACGTTTTATTCCAGCAGCACTTGGTCTAGGTTCTGTAACTTTTACGATGACATCTGCTGGATCGCCTGAAATTCAAAACTGGATTCCAATACCATATTTAGGTACAACACCATATGCTGGCTGGCAGGTTAGTATTATTGTAGCTATTTTTATGGGGGTTGGTGGTGCATTATGGTTAAATTGGATGATCAAGCGTGCTGTTAAAAGCGGAGAAGTATTTATTGAACGCTCAACAGACCCAGTAGTTGATGAAACACGTAAATTGCCAAGTCCAATTCTTAGTCTTCTTCCATTATTAGTTGTACTGGGTATTTCCTTTGCTTTCCATGATTCTTTAGGAACATCTGCTTTAATTGTGGCATTAACAAGTGGGTGTATTGTCGCTTATTTAATAAGTTATAAATATTCAAAGTCAATTGGAACAACGTTAGCAGCAGGGGCGATGGGAGCTATTGTGGCGATTACTAATACAGCGGCTGTTGTAGGCTTTGGCGGAGTAGTAAAAGCAACGCCATCCTTTGTAGCAACAGTAGATGTGATGACAAATATTCCTGGAAGCCCATTAATTGGCGGTGCTTTAGCAATTGCAGTTATTGCAGGTTTAACAGGTTCAGCATCTGGTGGCCAAACGATTGCGATGCCATTACTTGCTCCACATTATATTGAGATGGGTGTAGATACGGAAGCGTTACATCGAACAATTGCTATCGCATCAGGATCACTGGATTCATTGCCGCATGGGGGCTATGTAGTGACAACCATTAATTCGGTTTGTAATGAGAAGCATAAGGATGCATATCTACCGTTTGGGGCTTTGACAGTTATTATCCCAATTATAGGTACAATATTAGCTATCGTATTATTCTCGCTAGGCATGTAGGAGGAATATTATATGAAAGGAAAAACGGTTTTCATTACAGGAGCAGCTCGTGGTATTGGTCTTTCAATAGCACAAATATTTGCTGAACAGGGTGCGAATGTAGTCATTACAGATAAAGATGATCAGCTTTTAAAAGAGGTGGTTGCACAAAATCCTACTTTAACAGCCTATTTATGCGATGTAACAGAAGAAGATGCTATACGTGAGGCGATTGATTGTACAATTGAAAAATTTGCAACCTTAGATATTTTAATTAACAATGCAGGCTTTCAACATATTTCTCCTATTGAGGATTTTAAGACAGAGATTTTTAAGACAATGCAACAAGTAATGGTCGTTGCACCATTTATCGCTATGAAATACGCGTTACCTCATATGAAAAAGAACCAATACGGTCGTATTATTAATATGGCATCCATCAATGGCATTATAGGATTTGCTGGTAAGGCTGGCTACAATGCAGCGAAGCATGGTGTTATTGGCTTAACTAAGGTAGCTGCACTTGAAACGGCAAATGATGGAATCACTGTGAATGCTATTTGTCCAGGGTATGTTGATACGGATTTAGTTCGTAATCAGTTTAGAGATTTAGCTAAAACAAGAGGGATTCAAATAGAGGAAGTGCTTGAACAGGTATTATATCCTCTTGTACCGCAAAAACGATTGCTTGATATTTCTGAAGTCACAGGGCTTGCCTTATATTTAGCAAGCGATGGAGCGAAGGGGTTAACAGGGCAGGCTATTATTTTAGATGGTGGCTATACAGCTCAATAGTTTAAGGAGGGAGCATTATGATTCAAACGAAAACAATTTTTACGGTTCATTCACCAGGAACCATTGTTTACGGAAGAGATTCATTTAAAGAGGTAGGGGTGTATGCCAAAAAGCTAGGAACAAAGGCGCTAATTATTAGTGATCCAATTATGAACAGCCTAGGCTTTGTAGAGCAGTGTACGACACAATTAAAAATGCAAGGATTGGAAGCGGTTTCGTATTTAGGGGTGACGACTGAGCCTGATGATACATATGTAGCGGAGGGACTTGAGCTATTGCAAGCAGAGGGCTGCGATATTATTGTATCTGTTGGTGGAGGTAGCTGTATTGACACAGCAAAGGCGATTGCTGTTGTCGCTACAAATGGCGGCTATATAGGGGATTATATGAAAATGGCAAAGGTTGCAGAGCAGACACCAATTCCACATATCGCTATCCCTACAACGGCAGGTACAGGCTCTGAAGCAACAGATGCAACAGTTATTACGAATACAAAGACAGATGTGAAAATGATGATTAAGCAGCCAGCCTTTATGCCAATAGTGGCAATTGTTGATCCTGTCTTAACGGTCACATCACCTCCTGCGATTACAGCAGCAACAGGAATTGACGCATTAAGTCATGCCATTGAAAGCTATTTGTCACGTTTAGCACATCCATATTCCGATGTACTTGCATTATCTGCAATGGATTTAATCGTCAATAATATTGTAAAGGTCTATGAGCAGGGTGATGATATTGATGCGAGGGAAGCAATGTCATTAGGCTCTATGCAGGCAGGCTTATCCTTTTCCAATGCTTCTGTCGCATTAGTGCATGGCATGTCACGTCCTATTGGTGCACTGTTCCATGTTCCACATGGTATATCCAATGCAATGCTGCTACCTGTTGTTTTAGAATACTCAAAAGGGGCTTGCATTGATCGACTGGCAGATTTAGGGCAATTTTTCTATAAGGCAAAAGAACCTTTATCACAGGAGGAGCTTGCACATTTAGCGATTATGTCTATTAAGGAAATGTGTAAACATATGAAAATCGGAAATTTACAGCAATGGGGGATAGACAAGCGAGCCTATTATGAGGCTATACCGAAAATGGCAGATGATGCACTTGCCAGTGGTAGCCCTGCCAATAATCCAAGAATTCCAACAAAAGAAGAGTTAATGGAGCTTTATAAAATTGCTTATACGTATATATTTTAAGAGGCTAGAATATCACTAGCCTCTTTTTATATGGAAAAATAATAGAGGGAATTTGCAGAATTAATATGACATATTCGAGCATATATAGTAAAATTACAGTGAATAGCCATTCATTTTTAAACAAAGGGGGAAATGGTATGTTGCAGGGGAAAACCATTATTATTACAGGTGGATCAAGCGGTATGGGGCTTTATATGGCAAAACAGTTTGTGGCTGAAGGTGCAAATGTGGTAATTACAGGACGTAATGAGGAACGCTTAGCTGAAGCTAAAAAGTTTATTGCCGAGGCTGGATCATCGATTGAAACATTTCAAATGGATGTGCGAGTGCCAGAGCACGCAGAGGCAATGGTAGCATTTGCTGTTGAAAAATTTGGACAAGTGGATGGGCTTGTGAATAATGCTGCTGGTAATTTTATCGTGCGTGCAGAGGATTTAACACCAAATGGCTGGAAGGCTGTAGTAGATATTGTACTAAATGGTACATTCTTCTGTTCCTCTGCAATTGGTAAGTATTGGATTGAACAGCAAATAAAAGGGTCTATTGTAAATATGGTAGCCACATATGCTTGGAATGCGGGGGCGGGTGTTATTCATTCAGCCGCGGCAAAAGCTGGGGTATTATCCTTAACAAGGACATTGGCTGTGGAGTGGGGGAAACAGTATGGAATTCGCGTTAATGCTATTGCACCAGGCCCAATTGAACGTACAGGTGGAGCAGATAAGCTTTGGGAGTCAGAGGCGGCTGCTACTCGTACATTGGAATCAGTGCCATTAGGTCGTATTGGTACACCAGAAGAAATAGCAAATTTAGCAACATTTATCATGTCTGATAAGGCAAGCTATATGAATGGAGAATGTGTCACACTGGATGGTGGACAGTGGCTAAACCAGTATCCATTCTAAAATAATTGCATAATGCAGAGCTGGGTTGACGCATACTAAGGGAAAAGAAAGGAGTTTTGCCGATGGATATGTGGTTAATACCAGCTCTTATTGCAATTGTTATTATTGCTGCAATTTCGTTTGTATCGACATTAAAAATTGCAAAAATGACGTCTAAACGAAAATCAGAAAATGATACACCTATTTCAGAAACAGTTGAAGAATATGCAACAATGTTAAATCCAATTGTATGGGTGTATGCGATTTTTTTACTTTTTTTAGGGATTATGATTTTTTATTATTGGAGTAAGGCTGGCTATTAGATAGTGATAAACAATCCTCATTTCAGTGGTGAAATAATTGTAAAAAAATGGAACATCACTGAATGAGGATATATGTAGTTTTTGTTGAAGCTGCTCAAATAATTCATTGTTCCTGAAAAACTCTTCTCGTCCTGACCATGGTCATAGATAGAAAAACTATGATATGATGAAGGAGAAGGACTGTTCTGCATAGTGAGGACAGAAAAGGAGAAGAAGTTCATGATTTCAACTAACAGCAAAGACTTATTAGCAATGCCAATTAGTGATTTTATCATTTCCTCTGAAAAAGTCGCGCATGTACAAAGCGGAAATAGCGCTGAACATGCACTCCTTGTACTAACACGTACAGGGTATTCGTCCATACCTGTCCTAGATTTGAAATATCGACTTCAAGGTTTACTTAGCATAAAAATGATAACAGAAGCAATTCTTGGACTTGAACATATTGAGTATGAGAAGTTACCAGATATTAAAGTTGACACTATTATGGAAAAAGAAATCGCTGTCATAAAGTTAACGGACACATTCCAGCGTGCTTTAGATTTAGTGATTAACCACGCCTTTTTATGTGTAGTGGACGAAGATGGAACATTTGCAGGGATATTAACAAGACGTGTTATTTTAAAACAGTTGAAAAAGCATATCTATCAAAAAGAGTAATAGTTTAAGAGGGCGCTCAGATGTCAATCATGAGGCTCTCTTTGCTTGTATTGGAGGTTTATAATTTGATGGCAACAGAGGCAGAGATTTTAAAAATTCTTGCTGAGGAACGCAATATGCGGAAAGCGGCAGAGCGTCTATTTTTATCCCAACCAGCCCTTTCGCAACGCCTACAAACGATTGAAAAGGACTGGGGTGCACAGCTTTTTATTCGTTCACAAAAAGGCTTAACTGCTACACCTGCTGGCGAACAGGTTATTGCATATGCAAAGGAAATACTAGCGAAAAAAGAGGAAATTTACGAAACGATTCAAGCCTTAACAACGAGGGTCAATGGAACATTAAAAATTGCTTGTGCATCTATTGTTGGTCAGAACTGGCTACCTAAAATATTGAAGGATTTTGTTATGAAATATCCTGATGCCAAAATATCGCTTATGACTGGTTGGAGCTCTGAAATTGTTAGGGCTCTTTATGATGGTGAGGCACATGTGGGTATTGTACGTGGGCAGGTTGACTGGAAGGGAGAAAAAATACACCTTTTTAGGGATACACTTTATTTAGTAGATAAGGAATTGAATACAATTGAAGATGTACTAACAACAGAACGTCCCTTTATTCAATATAAAAGCGATTCCAATTATTATCAGGAAATCCAGCAATGGTGGCAGCAGCATTTTGCTTCAAATCCACGAAAGCAAATATTAGTGGATCAAATTGAAATTTGTAAACAAATGGCTTTAAATGGAACTGGCTATGCTATACTGCCTTCTATCACATTAAATGACGATGACCATATTCATAAAATTCCATTAACAAACAATGAAAAGGAATTTGGCATTACGCGAGATACTTGGCTAATTGGCTATGAGTCATCCTTTGAATTAAGACAGGTTGAAGCATTTGTTGAAGTAGTACAAGATCACGCGCGTTGTTTATTTGACTACACAAAATAAAATAGGCTGCCCAAAAAGTTGATGGACATCAATTTTTCGGGCAGTCTTGTTTATGATGCTGCAAAATTTTTCATTACTGCTGAAAGAAAATTGTATCATAATAACCAAGAGAATGTTCTACATAATAAGCTGTTAAAGAAACTTTTGGTCATGTAGAGATTGTTATTATGACATTGTATTTGAGTGAAGTAGCAAAGGGTATGGTTGATTTGGAGGAAGCTAAAAAAAGAGGAAAGGAGTAATTTGAAACGGAGAAAGTATATAGCTTATTAGAAAAGGTGTATGGAGAAATGCAGGAAGTAAAAGCGAAGTGCAAGAATTAAAAGGAAAAGTTGATAATATCGAAAAAAATGAATAGTCATTTCACAGGGATTGGCAAGAAATTTGAAGAGGTTGATGAATTGCGAAATCACGCTAATAAAGAGATGAGAGAAAGATTGGATTATGTTACATTAAAAATTGCAGAAAATGAGAAAGATATTATGTTTATACGCTACAATGAATAGATTATTGTAGAGGTATGCTGACAGCGCAAAGATGGGCGTGCTTTGCAGAGAAAACACTGTTTAAAAGGCATTCATCTCTTGCTTGACATGTCAGGTAGCAAAGCATTCGAAATGAAGGGCTTGAATAGGAAGTAAATTCCTTTCAAGCCTTTTGTTTTTAGGCGAACTATAGTCGAGGTCTATTGCTTAATTCTTAAGAGTTTATGAATATTCATGAAGATAGCGTAAGAAATGGAACAAAACACAATAGAAATCGTATAATTATGTAACCATCTATTTACATAAAGAGGAGTTGAGCATTTGAAAAAGATAAACATAACGGCACTGACCTTATTCATAATGATGATCATTAGCTTGATTATGCCTTTAACAGAGGTACATGCGGCTGCAACATTAGAGGTGAAGGCAACAGCCGGTATATCGGGGAAAGCTAAACATCAAACAGCACTGCCATTACAGGTGACGATCAAAAATAATGGCGAGGATTTTTCGGGAGATATGGCTATTAATGCTGCTTATTCATATGAGATTGCATCAGCATATGTTGTGCCGATTGATTTAGCAGCAGGTGAGGAAAAAACATTTACATTCTACTTAGATGGCACTAACTATGGTTATAACAGTGGCGATTTATTGGCCTTTTATCGTGGTGGCATTGAAAAGGGTGAAAAGGTGGAATATAAAGGGACTAAACAGTTACAAACAAATACTTTAGACCCTACCTCCATATTCATTTATACATTAACAGATAAAAGTGATCGTCTATCGGGGTATTTACAGTTAACATCATTTGCCCCACAGAATGATTTGGAAGTATTTCATCTTAATCAACTAGAAAATTATACGTTTCCAGAGAACGCACAAGGGCTAGCGATGGCAAATATTATAGTCGTTGATGAAGTAGCAATTGCTGATTTAACGCAAAAGCAGCAGGAGGCTTTACTAGGCTGGGTGCAGGATGGTGGTACGTTGCTATTAGGTGGAGCTGAACAGGTGAATGCAACAGCAGGTATTTTCCAACAATATTTACCACTTTCTTTATCACCAGAAATGACAACTGTTACTGCTGAAACATTAACAAAATTAACAGGTGGCGGTACTTTTACACAGCCAGCTTCAATGTATACAGCAACAAATAATGAAGGCAGTACACCAGTATTAACAGATAATGATACAATTTTAGCATCAAAGACAAAAGTCGGCAGTGGGGAAATTGTGCAAACAGCCTTTTCTTTAGGTGATCAACCGCTGGCATCTATGGATGGCTATACCGCATTAATCGCCAAAGTGGTGAATCTTCAAAGCATTTCTCAGCAAGGAGCGATGATGCAGGGGCAGCCTCCGCTTGAGCGCATGTCCTATGAGCTACGTGATGTCAATGAATTATTCCCATCCTTTGAAGTATCTGTGAGCTATATGCTAATTGTTATTATTCTTTATATTTTAATTATCGGGCCAGTTCTTTATATTGTGCTGAAAAAAATGGACAAGCGTGAGCATGCATGGTGGATTATTCCATCATTATCCATTGTTATATCAATTGCTCTCTTTATTATTGGTGCGAAAGATCGGATTGTTCAGCCACAGGTTCAACAAACAGCCTTTTACAAGGTCAATGAGGATAGCAGTGTGAATGGTTATTATTTAGCCTCTATTTTAACAAATCGTAGTGGGAATTTTGTTGTGCAAGCAGATCAACAAACAACTGCGGTTGCCACAAGAAAATCTATTGATATGACAGGCAATATGAGCAGTTTACAAGATCACTCATATATAAAAGAGCATGCCAATGGTTCAACATTAACATTGCGTGATTTAAGCTATTGGTCTGTTCAATCATTTGGCGGAAAAACATCCGCACAAAATATTGGCAAAATGGATATTGATATTACGT
This sequence comes from Lysinibacillus sp. NPDC098008, assembly GCF_044760715.1. Lineage (NCBI taxonomy): Bacteria > Bacillati > Bacillota > Bacilli > Caryophanales > Bacillaceae > Lysinibacillus > Lysinibacillus sp. NPDC098008. Next base: position 341,669 of record NZ_JBIWBA010000002.1, on the reverse strand, counting down.
TAAAAAATAACAAGCTAACAGGTACAGTTAAAAATAACTTCCCGTTTACCTTAAAGGATGTCACATTAATTTCTGGTACAAAAGAAGTTAATCTAGGGGATATTCAAGCAAATGATACATTACAGGTGAACAAGGAATTTAAAACAACGATTTTGCAAAGCCCAGCTACATTTAATAATTATAATTATAGCTATCCAAGGAAAAAGGATGAGGTTGATCCGCTGCGTATTGAGCGAATGAAATCATTAGCAGTATCTCTTGTAGCAAATGATAAACAGCCAGCGCTTATAGCTTGGGCAGATCAGACGATTACAGGGGTTGAGCTGGAAACAAGTGCAAACATGTCACCAATTACAATGCTAATTCAACCATTTAAAGGAAATAATGAACTGTCAGGACCATTTACAATGAAGCGTAATAACTTTACGTATACCGTAAATTCATTATCAACAAGTGGCTATGCTGATCAAATAGATGGAGAGTTAAACCAATGGCATTTATCAGAGGGAGCGCATGAAGTAACGATTACGATGCCAGAGCAATTTATGGCTAGTGTGGAAACATTGAATGAGCTAACAATTGCAAATAAGGATGTGCAATATATGCAGCTATCACTGTGGAATAATGAAACAAATGCCTATGAGCCATTAGTCGATACTAAGCAAGTGCTGACAGAGCAAATCTCAACGTATTTTAATGCAGAGGGCGAGCTACGAATTGAAGTGCAATATAGACAAAATCCAGCTGGAGGACCAACAAAATTACCAGATATAGAGCTGAAAGGAGTGGCAAAATAATGATTGAAATTCATGATTTAACAAAGCGATATGGCTCCTTTACAGCACTGGATCACTTAAATTTATCGTTAGAGGAGGGCGTTGTATTTGGCTTTGTTGGAGCAAATGGAGCAGGTAAATCGACAACCTTTTCCATTTTAGCAACATTGCTATCGCCGACTTCTGGTGATGCGCTAATCAATGGCAAGAGCGTTGTCAAGGAACCGAAGGAAGTACGTAAGCAAATTGGTTATATGCCTGATTTCTTTGGTGTATATGATCAACTGAAGGTTGATGAATATTTAGATTTTTATGGCGCAAGCTACAGCATTTCTTTAGCTGAACGTCAAATACTAATTCCACAGCTATTAGAGCTTGTAAATTTAACGAATAAACGCTATGAATATGTGGACTTATTATCGCGTGGGATGAAACAGCGTCTATGTTTAGCGCGAGCACTTATCCACGATCCGAAGGTATTGATATTGGATGAGCCAGCGTCAGGGTTAGACCCACGTGCTCGTGTGGAAATGCGAGATATTTTACGCAATTTAAAGTCTATGGGAAAAACGATTCTTATTTCATCACATATTTTACCTGAGCTTGCAGAGATGTGTGATGAGATTGGTGTTATTGATAATGGAACATTAATTGCACATGGTAATGTAGCAGCCATTCAAGCACAGCTACAGGGTGAAAAGCGAATTGTCATCAAAGTGGTGGATCGCCTTGCGGATGTGCGTGCATTTCTAGAGGAGGACCCAGCGATCTCGTCTATTGATGTAATGGATAGCCGTCTAGAAATTGCTTTTAATTATCGTGGTACAGATGCGGAGCAGGTAGCATTATTGAAAAAGGCAATACTGTTGGATTTACCGATCTATGCATTAAGTGAGGAAGAGAAAGATTTAGAGGATGTCTTTATGGCGATTACGAAGGGAGCGGACAGTCAATGATGGGAAAATTGTATAATCCAGTGCTCGTCAAGGAATTGAAGTTACGCTTCCGTTCTTTTAAAAGCTTTTCAGGCTTAATGTTTTACTTAGCTGTTATTTGCTTATTTGTGGCAGGTTTTTTATTGCTAACAACTGAGTTTACTGGTAGAGGATTTTTTAGACCAGAAATGAGCTTTATCATGTTTACGATTTTAACAATTTTGCAAATGGCACTAGTGCTTTTTATTACACCTAGTTTAACAGCAGGAGCAATTAGTAGTGAACGTGAAAAGCAAACATTGAATATTTTATTAACAACAACACAAAGCTCTACGCAAATTATTGTTGGGAAATTACTATCCTCTGTTGCATTTCTAGTGTTGATGTTAATTGCAGGGTTGCCACTCTATAGCCTAGTATTCTTATTTGGTGGTGTTTCGCCTTCACAGCTTGCATCTATTGTATTCTTTTATTTAGTGACAGTCGTAGCGATTGGTAGTGTTGGTGTGATGTTTTCAACCATTACTAAAAGGACAATCGTTGCAATGATAGCCACATACGGTTCTATTATTTTTTTAGGTGGGATTACAGCCTTTTTCTTCTTTTTAACAACGGCCTTCCATCAGATGGGGAATCCCTCTGGGGCAGGTACTTCCTTTATGACCTATTTTTGGGCGGCTATTAATCCTGGTGCACTGATGTTAACGCTGGTGTCTTCAGATATGGACAATGCATTGGCAGAGCTCTCAGGTGTGGAATTGCCTGTATGGGTTACGTATTTAATTGTTTATATAGTAATAATTATCTTTTGCTTAGCCATTGCGATTAAAAAATTGCGTGCCAATATGAAAAGTAACCGATGAGGAGGAATGATGATGGAGCGTCGTAAGCAATTACAAAAATATATTCAGCGTGCAAAGCTCAGCTTAATAGTTGAACGAAGCATTCCTATTGTACAGTATGGTTTGTTTTTAGCATTGCTTGCGAGTGCTTCACTCGTTGCTCTTTCGCGATTATTTGTCTGGCCCTATTATCGCCAAATAGCGTTTGCTGTTTTTGTGCTTGTGCTTATTGCAACCGTTGTTTATCTATGGTGGAAGCGTGTAAAGGAGCAAGAGGCTTTGCACACGCTGGATCACTATTTTCCACATAATGAGCTTGTAACAGCATTATCCTTTAAAGATAATGAGGACCCACTTGTACAAGCTTTACTCACAAAGGCTATCCAAAATATTGAAAAGGCATTTATAAGCTTTAAGGCGCGTAAAAAATCTTTATTTCGTCCTAAAGCATTGCTTGGCTTATTTATAGCAACAGTTGTATTAGCTATGCTTCATCTATTCCCAGCAGCTACGCAAATTGAAGCCATTGAGGTTGAAAAAGAGCAGGCTGTTATTGAGGATATAAAAAAAGAAGTTGCTGAGCTAGAGAAAAAAGCGCAAACAAAAGAAGTAAAAGAGCAATTACAAGAACTGCAAAATACGTTAAAAGAGTCAGAAACAGCAGAAGAGGCATTGCGAGAGCTGGTGAAAAAGCAAAAGGAGCTAGCTTTAAAGGAACAACAGTTAAAGGATAAGCAAACAGCAAATCACGAGGGTGTCAGTGAAGAGCAAGGCTTATCAAAGGAAGAGATTGAACAGCTAAAGGAACTTGCACAAATGCAACAGGAGTTAACTGACAATGCAAGTACTACACAAACAGCTATGAGCAAGCTTGGTAAGCCAGCAAGCAGCTCCTTACAAAATGCAATTGCCAGCGCTAATAATGCAGCAGGTAGTAATCAACAAAATAACGCACAAAACAATCAGCAAGCAGCTCAGCAGTCTTCTAGCCAGTCACAGTCAGGCAATCAAGCAGGGCAAGCCAATCAAAATAATGGGCAAAATGGTTCACAGCAACAAAGTGGTCAAGGGCAGGGCTCAAGCCAAAGTCAACAGCAAGGACAGAGCAATGCACAAGGACAAGGTAATGGACAAAGTCAAGGGCAAGGTAACGGCTCAGGTTCAGGCAATGGAGCTGGTTCAGGGCAGGGCAGTGGTCAAGGACAGGGCCAAGGAGCTGGTAGGGGGCAAGGCGGTCGCGATTTATTAACAACGCCTGATCGTCTTGGTGGATCAAGTGAAACATCTGTGGATGGTGGGGCATTAGGGGATGGTACTCATGTTTCTGAACAACAAGGAAATGGTCCAATAACAAAGGGCTCCATCCGACCCTATGAAGAAGTAATTGGCTCCTATAGAGATAGTTATTTAGAAAGCTCAGAGCGTTTACAGCTACCGAAGGATTTACAAAATGTTGTGCAATCGTATTTCACGTCAATTGAGTCGCAGTAGGAGGAAAAAAGATGGCATTTACAGAGCAGCAGTATATAGATATGAGTGTGAAATTACAACAAGTAAAAGAAGAAATCCATCGCTTTATTGTTGGGCAGGAGGAGGCGATTGATTATACATTGTATGCCGTGCTAGCAGATGGTCATGCATTGCTAGAGGGGCTACCTGGCTTAGGGAAAACAATGCTGATCCGTACAATTTCTGAAGTGCTTGATTTATCGTTTTCACGTATTCAATTTACCCCTGACTTAATGCCTGCGGATATTACAGGAACAAGTATGATTGAGCGAACACCAGATGGTAAGCAGCAATTTACATTTCAGCCTGGCCCTATTTTTAGTCAGATGGTGTTAGCGGATGAAATTAACCGAGCAACACCCAAAACACAAAGTGCATTGCTAGAAGCAATGGGTGAAAAAACGGTGACGATTTTAGGCGATACGAAAAAGATGGCAAGACCATTTTTTGTATTAGCAACGCAAAATCCAATTGAAATGGAGGGAACATATCCATTACCTGAAGCGCAAATGGACCGTTTCCTCTGTAAAATTCTTGTTCCATATCCTGAAAAGCATGAGTTAATGGAAATTATGAGGCGTACAACAGGTGCTCAGGACATTGGTTTACAGAAGCTAATGAATACAGAGGGACTTCTTGAGGCACAGCAAATGGTGAAAGAGGTGCTTGTTGCAGATGAAATGCTGGAATTTGCAACGGATTTAGTGGTAGCCACACATCCTGAAAGACCTGATGCCCTTGAGATAGTGAAGCAATATGCCATGTATGGCAGTGGTCCACGAGGCTTGCAAAGCTTAGTTAAATTAGCAAAAGCACGAGCATTAATGAATGGACGCTTCCATGTTTCGGTTGCTGATATTAAATCTGTTGCTAAGCCAGTATTACGTCATCGGATGCTGTTGAATTATGAAGGGGAGGCTTCAGGAAAAACAGCAGATGATGTGATTGACGTTATTTTAGAACAGGTACAGCAAGGTGTAAGCAAGTGACAGTCAATTATTTATTGCCTGAAGACTGGCTAGCCAAAATTAGCCGCTTTCAAGTAGCAACGGCCTCCAAATTACGTGGGCAGCATAAAGGCTCACACCGTTCGCAACGCTTTGGGGCATCCCTTGATTTCTCGGATTTTCGAGAATACCATTTAGGTGATGATGTACGTCAAATTGATTGGAACGTCTTTGCAAGAACGGATAAATATTTTATTAAACGCTTTTTAGATGAGCAGGAGATGCGCGTACATATTTTACTCGATGCGACAAAATCAATGGCGGAGGATGCCAAGTGGTTATTTGCTCGTCAAATAGTCGCCTCGCTTGGGTTAATGGTACTTGGTCGAGATGATCGCTTGTCTTTTTCATTTGTTCAGGATGAAATAACACCACCATTTCGCCGCAAAGGCTCCATGTATCGACGTGCTTTCTTACAAATCGTAACAGATATTGAGAAAGCAAATTATGCGGGGGGCTTTGCGCAAGGGGCATTAAAGGTATTACCTAAAGATAGTACAGTGCTATTTATTGTTACAGATGGCTTGGAACCAATTGAGGAATGGGAGCAGCTACTAAAACGATTACCGCGCTATGCTGGCGATGTGCGTATCGTACAAATTATGACACAGGAAGAGCTTGCCCCGCATTATGCAGGCGATGTTCGCCTTATTGATCGTGAAACAGGTAATGATGTAAATGTTACAATGTCCTCCAAAGTAATAGATACTTATCATGCACGACGCTTGTTACATGAGGAGGAGCTGGATGCCATATGTCATCGTTTTGGCGTTCGAAAATTACAATTAAAGGTGGAGGATGGCTTGCAGCACGCAATCTTCCAGCAATTCGTAAAAGCACATTGGGTTAGGTGAGGTGAGCCGTATTGAGCTTTAGTCAAATAATATTTAGCTGGACGGCCATCATCCCGGTCATTGTCCTACTCTATTATTTCTTTCGTAAAAAATATACAGATCAGACAGTGTCATCGACATTATTTTGGTCTGAAATTATGCAGGAAACGCGTGTATCTCCTTATTTAAAGAATTTACAAAAAAATGCCTTATTTTATCTACAACTACTCGCATTGTTGTTGCTTGTCTTAGCGCTGATGAATCCCTATATCAAAAAATCAACCATTGTTGGGGCACAAACAATATTTATTGTTGATACTTCAGCAACAATGCTAGCAGGTAAAGGCACATCAACTTTTGACACGCATAAAGCAGAAATGCTGACGCTAATGGATGAGCTCAATGGAAGACCGGTTACATTAATTACAACTGGTGCAACGCCAAAAGCAATTTTACAGCAGGAAACAAATAGCAAGGATATTAAAAAAGCAATTGAAGATTTACAAGTCACCTATGAAACTGCTGAAATCAATAAGGCACTTGATGTAGCGCAAGCATTTGTGGGCGATACACCAACCTCTATTTATGTGTTTACTGATACACTTGATAAAAAGCAATTACCGATGGAAAAAGATTCGGTAAAATGGCTAGTAAGAGGTGCAGCAAAGGATTTAACGAATATTGCTATTACACGCTTTGCAGCAACAACAGATGGACAGACTGCAATGGCACTTGTACAGCTTCATAATGATACAAAAAAGGAGCAAAAAGTGACGCTTACCCTGCACGATGCAACGAATCATGAGCTTGTAGCAGATAGTGTTATTGTGCCACCACAGGAAACAATGACAAAAACCTATAAGGATCTACCATTTGACAAAACAATAACAGCTCATATTGATGCTAAAGATGATTATGCGATGGATAATAAGCAAACAGTTTTACTACAAACAACGACTGCAAAGCTAGTAATAGACCAAAGCTTACATCAATTGATACAAAAGGGATTTCAGGCAATTAATAGCAATTTGAAAATAGTGCCATCCTTACAAATAGCGGATAACAAGGATGCGACCATTATTACTCAGCAAGCAGCATTACTAGAAAAAATGGAAAAGCCGCTTGTATTATTTGGTCGTGATGATACTGAAAAAGTGACAGCAAGCGGTACAGTGACTATAACAAATGATGCTTTATTTGCTTTTAGTGACCTAAAGGATATTTATGTGAGCGCTATTTATCCGGGCTTTACTGATTATGAAACGATTGCTTCTATTGGGGAGCAGCCATTTATCCAGCGCTCTCCTAAAGGTGATATTGTTGTATTGGCTGATATTGCTGATACAGATTGGCCCTTGCATCCATCATTTCCACTATTTTTATGGAGTGTGGAGCAGCAGCTATCTGAGTCAACAGCATCACTTGGCATTTTTTCGCCGAACGAACAACGTGTAGTAGCATTAACGCAAGAAGACTGGAGTGTTTATTCACAACAGGATGAATTTCTATCCTCTGTGGCAAATGGTGTACTAACAGCACCGCAGCAACCAGGTGTTTATACAGTACGCTCAGCTAATGAAGAAAAACAATTAATTGTGCAATTACAAGCTCAGGAACGTATGATTGCACAGGGAACAAGCTATACACTTGGTAATATTTCTGATAATGGCAAGGAAGAAGTATCAAAGGCTTCCTTTGTGCCTTGGCTTATTATTATCATAGTCGTATTACTTGTTTTAGAGTGGGAGGTGCAACGACGTCGTGGATTTACGAATTGATATGCCATTAGCATTGTTGCTGTTACTTCCATTATTTCTGTATTTTGGATGGACTTACTTTCGTGAACGTCAGCGGCTGAAAAAAAGCCATCTCGTTGTGCTTATAATGCGTATGGTGGCAGTAGGCTGTTTAGTGTTTGCACTAGCAGGTCCCTATCTATTATTACCAATTAAAGAAGAGCAAATTGTTTATTTAGTGGACCGTTCAGCCTCTATGAATGGTACAGAGGATGAGATGGTTCAGTTTATTCAGGAAAGCTTACAGTCGAAAAAGGAGCAACAGCTTGCAGGGATATACTCCTTTTCTTCCACACTACAAACAGAGGCTATTTTGTCGAATACATTAAAGGACGTACCAAAGCTCACAACGATAACGGCAACCGATCAAACGAATATTGAACAAACGCTACAGCTTGCCTCTGGAATTATTGATCCGAAAAAGGCAACACGTTTTGTTTTGCTAACGGATGGTAATGAAACAAAGGGGGATGCTTTAGCATTTGCTACAAAGTTTAAAGGAGCCAATATTAGTGTAGATATTGTTCCTTTTAGTCAGCCAGTTACTAATGATGTATCACTGAAAAGCTTTGTTTCCCCACAAGTGGCATATGTAGGGGAGCAGCAGCAATTAGTAACAGAGGTTTATGCAATGGCAGCAGGACAGGGTGAGCTATTATTATACGAAAATGATGAGCTTATTCATCGTGAGGCGGTCGAGCTTGTAGAGGGCTCCAATGTATTTACCTATAAACATGCGGCAACTGGTGAAGGGCTTGTGAAATATGAAGCAGTTGTGCAAGTCGGACAGGATGCTATTTTTGAAAATAATAAATTAACAAGCGTTACAATGGTACAAAGTGAACCACATTTATTGATTGTCAATGGCTATGATACAGCCTCACCAATTGCAGCGGCACTTGGCAGTCAAGGTATATCCCATCATGTTGTAGCAGCAAGCAGCTTACCAAATGAACTCTCTAGCTATTTGCAATACAATGCGATTATTTTTGATAATGTACCCGGCCATTTAGTGGGCGAGGCAAAAATGAACGTTATTGAACAGGCTGTGAAAAACTTTGGTGTCGGCTTTACAATGGTTGGTGGCGAAAATAGTTTTGGCTTAGGTGGTTATTTTAAAACACCGATTGAAGCACTATTGCCTGTAGAAATGGAGATTAAAGGTAAGGAGCAGTTGCCATCCTTAGGGCTAGTAATTGTGCTTGACCGCTCTGGTAGTATGAGTGGCTCTAAATTAGAGCTTGCTAAGGAAGCAGCAGCACGTTCGGTTGAAATGCTGCGCGATGAGGATACATTAGGATTTATTGCCTTTGATGATCGCCCGTGGGAAATTATTGAAACAAAGCCTCTTAGCAGTAAAGAGGAAGCGGTGGATACAATTTTATCCGTTACACCGGGTGGTGGAACTGAAATTTATGCTTCGTTGGCACAAGCCTATGAGAATTTAGCAGATTTAGAGCTGCAACGTAAGCATATTATTTTATTAACAGATGGACAATCACAGCCTGGTAATTATGAAGATTTAATTGCGGAAGGCAAGGATAGTGGAATTACATTATCAACAGTAGCGATTGGGCAAGATGCGGATGCAAATTTACTGGAGTTATTGAGTGAGATGGGCAGTGGACGCTTCTATGATGTTGTAGATGAACAAACAATTCCTTCTATTTTATCTCGTGAAACGGCTATGATTTCTCGTACATATATCGAGGATAATCCATTTTATCCGACGATTTATAATGCGACGGGATGGCATACACTATTTGCTAATGGCGTTCCTCAAATGAATGCATATATTGGAACAACAGCGAAACAGGGAGCTACGGTGATTGCGGAAAGCGAGAAAGAAGACCCCGTATTAGCGCAATGGCAATATGGGCTTGGTAAAACATTTGCCTTTACATCTGATTCAACAGGTAAATGGACGGGTGATTGGGCTAGATGGCAGGAGTGGGGAACATTTTGGCAAACGCTTATTTCACAAATGCTACCAAGCTATAATGATGTTGCCTATGATGTCAGAGTGGAGTCAGATGGTTCGTTTATGATTACAGATCCTACAAATGAAGCGGCATTTTTAGATATTGTAGCCGTTAATGAAGCAGGGGAGGAACTAGCAACACAGCTAGAAACGATCTCAACTTCTCAAGTTCGTGCAACAGTACAGACAGAGCCTGGACTGATTTTCTTCCGCATTGCTGATGAGGAGCAGGCCATTTATCAGGCAGGCTTAAGTGTTCCTTATAGTGCTGAATATGAGCTGCGTCCAGTGAATGAGTCGTTAGTCGAGGAATTAACAAAGCAAACAGGCGGTGCTACGATAAAAGAGCCACAAGAGGTTTTTCGTGACTTTACACAAAAGGGAGCGGATCGTCAAAACATTGCAACATGGCTTATGCTAGCAGCGATGCTGTTATTCTTTATGGATATTACCATTAGACGCTTTGGCTGGAATTTCCTTACTAAGCCGAAGCACAAAGCGTCTATTCCTGAACAACAACCCATACAGGCTGAGGATACAAATGTTGCACAGTTGTTAAAGGGCATGAAAAAACGATCATAATGATGAAAAAGAGCAGTGCAAAGAACTAGGATTTTGCACTGCTTTTTGTTGTTTGGGTGGGTGAGTGATCAAAAAAAGCGTAGCACCGCTCAAAAGGACAATTATTCATAAAGCGAGAATTTTCCATACCTTACGAGCGCCGTTTTTTGTAAGCTGCTTGCAATGATAACACCTAAAATAGCCCCAATGGTACTGGATGTTAAAAAGGCTGGCATAAAAAATAATGCAGCTACAGATGTTCCCATTAATAATTGGGCATAAGGTACTGCGATAAGTGAAGCAAGAATACCTGTTCCAATTATTTCGCCAACGCTAGCTAGCCACATTTTATGGCTATATTTATAGGCGAGCGCAGCACATACTGCACCAATAACACTCCCAGGAATAGCTAATAAAGAGCCTGTACCTGTAAAAATACGAATAATCGCTGTCACAAAGGCAATGATAACAGTTGGTACAGGCCCAAGCATAATGGCTCCAATAACATTGACTGCGTGCTGAACAGGATAGGCACGTGCAATCCCTGTAGGAATGGATACAAAGGTGGAGCCCGCAACAGCAATTGCTACCAATAAAGCCATAATCGTTAGTTTTCGAATGGGCATATCATTCACTCCTTTTGCGAATAGCCACTAGCAAAATAAAAAAGCCGCCTCCTTTAAACAATAGGAAGCGACCTTGCATATATATTGATAATAAGCAAGCAGCGCCACTTCCCTCCGCTAGTGTGAACTAGATCAGGTTCAAAGGGTCTGTATATCAACATATACATCTCAGCCTTGTAAAGACTCCCCTAGTGGTAATAGAATAATAATTTTAGTAGAACACCAATAATGTACCATATTCCAAAAAATAGTCAATAATTTTTCAGCATTAATGTGTATCGGGCTGCATAAGGTGTGGTGCTCTTTTTATTGTCCAAATTAGCGCAATAAAGAAGCAGGCTAATAAAATAATTGCACCAAAAATATAAGGGCTGTTCATATTCCAATCAAAGAGAATACCTGCTAATGCTGGGCCAATCATATTACCAAGGCTCATATAGGCATTGTTTAAGCCAGCGGCAAATCCTTGCTCATTGTCAGCAAGCTTAGAAATCAATGTATTGACAGCAGGTCGAATTAATGTAGTTGCTGTTGAGAAAATCGTTGCTACCACTAAAATAAGCGCAAATCCTGACACAAATAATATTAAGTAAATAGAAATGGATGCGACAAATAAGTTGATTAAGACAACCTTCATCTCTCCTAAGCGCTTAAAGAGTGGCGTAATCACAAACATTTGAACAACTACGCCAAATGCACCACCAACCACTAAAATAATGGCAATATCACCAGGTGTATAATTGAATTTTTCTGTAACAAATAACGATAGCGTTGTTTGGAAATTAGCGATACCAAAAGAGAATACCATCATAATAATGAGCATTACGAAATAAGGCATATGTACAGAACGAGCCATTTGCTTTGCAAGATTGTCTTGCTTTTGTTTATTTTGTACAATGCTTGGCTTTGTTGATGGCAGTAAGAAAAATGATAGCAGTGCTGCTAAAATAGCCGCAGTACCAGCTGTATAGAATGGAAAATGCAAGCTTACTTCTGATAAAAAGCCACCGATGCCAGGCCCAATCATAAAGCCAAGTGACATAGCAGCACCAAGCATCCCCATTCCTTTTCCTCGTTCTTCATATGTTGTAACATCCGCAACAAAAGCCATAATAGGAGGGGCTACAAATGCAGAGCCAAGACCGCCTAAAAAACGGGCAACAAAGAGCATCCATACGTCTGTAGAAAGTCCAAAACCAATTTGTGCAAGACCTGATAGGATAAGACCAAAAATAATTAAATTTTTGCGACCATACTGATCTGAAAGATTCCCAGCAATCGGAGAAAATACAAATTGTGCTAAGGCGAATGTTGCAATTAACATACCAAGAACTTGTCCTGCTGCACCAAATATTCTTAAATACTCTGGCATAACAGGGATAATAATACCAATACTCCCCATTGTGATAAACATATTAAACATTAAAAGATATAAAGCCGCCTTATTGGACTTTTGCTGGGTCATCAAATAACTCTCCTTTTTATCACCAAATATACTACAGTCTATCATAAGCGAACCTGTCATTGTATCGGTTGAAAGTCTGAAATGATAGTTTCTATCAAGCAAAAGGTCTGTCGTGAGCATAAAGCTACTTCGACAGACCTTTTACAATTGTTAACGAATACTCATTTTAAATTCTAAAAACAATTCATTATATTTCCCTAAATAATCAGGTCCTAAGTTTTTATAGACCTCTAATGTATCACGTTGCTCCTCAGAAGGGTAGTAGCGTTCATCTGTGACAACCTCTTCATCCATTAAGTCCATAGCAGCAATATTTGGTGTAGAGTAGCCTACATAATCAGCGTTTCGAGCACCAGCATCAGCACTTAACATAAAATTAATAAAAGCATGTGCCCCATCGATGTTTTTCGATGTTTTTGGAATAACCATATTATCAAACCATAAATTTGAGCCTTCCTCAGGTACTGCAAAGTCTAGCTCCTCATTTTCAAACATCATATCAGCAGCTTGCCCAGACCAAGTAAGGGCTACGGTTGCTTCATTATTAATCATCAGTGGTGTGATTTCATCACCGATAATTGCCTTCACATTTGGAGCAAGTGTAATTAGCTTATCAGTAGCCTGACGCAGCTCATGGTCATCTAATGAATTTAATGAGTAGCCAAGACTATTTAAGCCCATCCCAATGACTTCACGAGCACCATCCACTAAAAAGACTTTACGCTTTAAGGAAGGGTCCCATAAATCTTCCCAAGAGGTAAAATCTAAATCACCCACAAGGCTTGGATTGTAAACAATGCCTACCGTTCCCCAGAAATAAGGGATTGAATATTGATTGTTATCGTCAAATGGCAAATCTAAAAAATAAGGGTCAATATTTTTTAAATTAGGGAGCTTTGTTTTATCTAAAGGAATCAATAAATTTTCTTCCTTCATTTTTTCAATCATATACTCAGAAGGGACGGCAATATCATAAGCTGTGCCACCTTGCTGAATTTTCGTCATCATTGCTTCATTGGAATCGAAGGTTTCGTAGACGACATGAATGCCTGTTTCTTCTTCAAATTCTTTCAATAAATCAGGGTCAATATATTCGCCCCAGTTAAAGATGGTTAATGTGTTTTTGCCACCTTTACCGCCACCTGCGCTTAAAGCATCAGCAGCATAAAATAACAGAGCTGAAACAACAAGGATGGCAATGGTTGCTTGAATTAATGACTTCATTGTTGTCCCTCCGTTCTTTTAGTTGCGCGGCTTGTGACAAAATAATAGCCAATTACGACTAGCACTGTAACAAAGAATACTAAACCTGAAATAGCGTTAACGGTTAGTGAAATACCTGCACGTGCCATCGAATAGATTTCTACTGATAATGTACTAAAGCCATTGCCTGTTACAAAAAATGTGACAGCAAAATCATCTAAAGAATATGTTAGTGCAAGGAAAAAGCCTGCAAAAATACCTGGCTGAATATACGGTAAAATAACACGCATCATAATATCTTTTTTTGTAGCCCCTAAGTCAAGCGCTGCATCAATTAATGATGTATTCATTTCAAGTAATTTTGGTAAAACCATTAAGACAACAATCGGTACACTAAATGCAACGTGCGCTAATAAAACAGAGGTAAAGCCTAATTTAATGCCAGCGATTGTAAATAAAATTAAAAAGCTCGCACCAATAATAACATCAGGGCTGACGATTAAGACATTGTTTAAAGACAGTAATGTATTGCGCATTTTTGAGTCTTTCACTGTGACAATGCCAATTGCGCCAAGTGTTCCTATAATAGTAGAAATCAAAGCAGAAAGTAATGCCACGATGACTGTATTAATTAAAATCACCAGTAGACGAGAATCCTCAAAAACAGCCTGATAATGCTCAAGTGTAAAGGATTCGAAGTGATTCATAGAGCCACCACTATTGAACGAATAAAAAATTAAATAGAAGATAGGCGCATACAGAACAATAAAAACAATTATTAAATAGACTTTGGCTGATGCAGACAGTTTGTTCATCGTACGCGACCTCCTTTATTTTTTTGCCCCGTAATTAGCATAATCACGACCATAAATAAAATTAAAAAGACAGCAATTGTAGAACCCATCCCCCAATTTTGTGTCACAAGGAATTGCTGCTCAATCGCTGTTCCAAGGGTAATAACACGGTTTCCAGCGATTAAACGCGTAATCATAAAGAGCGATAACGCAGGGATAAAGACAACCTGAATACCAGATTTCACACCATCCATTGTTAATGGCAAAATAACGCGACGGAAGGTTGTGAAGGCAGACGCCCCTAAATCACGAGATGCATAAATAAGTGTTGGATTTAAACGATCTAAAGCATTGAAAATCGGTAAAATCATAAAAGGAATAAAAATATAAACAGATACAAAGATAAAGCTAATATCTGTAAACAGCATTTGCTTCGGATCAAAGCCAAATACTTCGATAAATGCATTGATAGGACCATATAAACCAAAAATCCCAATAAAGGCATATGTTTTTAACAATAAATTAATCCATGAAGGAATAATAATAAGCAGCAACCAAAGCTGTTTATGCTTTGTTTTTGTTAAAAAGTAAGCTGTTGGATATGAAATTAATAGTGTAAAGAATGTAATTAAAAAGGCATACCAAAACGAGCTTACTGTCATTTTTAAATAGACTGATGTAAAGAATGCTTTATAGTTATCGAGCGTAAAATTGCCGTGTAAATCAAGTAGGGAATAATAGACGACAAGTGCAATTGGCGCAATAACGAAAAAGAGAATCCATAGCATGTATGGAAATAGTGCTGATTTCGATGTCTTAGTTTGCATCTTCATCATCTCCATACGATTCTAAACGTTTATCAAATTCTTCCTCTGTTTCATTTAAACGCATGACATGAATCGCTTCTGGGTCAAAGTCTAAGCCAATTTCTGTCCCTACTTCAGCTTTTTTCAATGAATGAACAAGCCATTCATTGCCGTCTTTATCGTATGTGGATAATTCATAATGTACGCCTCGGAATAATTGTGTATCGACTTTAACAACAAGCTTGCCTTTGTCGATTGTTGTCATTTCTAGGTCTTCTGGGCGAATAACGATATCGATTTTTTCGTTTGGCTTCATGCCTTGGTCAACACATTCAAAAATCTTCCCAGCAAATTCAACCTTGAAATCCTCAATCATGACACCATGTACAATATTAGACTCCCCAATAAAGTCAGCTACAAAGCGGTTAATTGGCTCGTCATAAATATCTACAGGTGTGCCAGATTGCTGAATTTGCCCTTCACTTAACACAAAAATCTCGTCACTCATCGCAAGTGCCTCTTCCTGATCGTGTGTAACAAAGACAAATGTTTTACCAAGGCGCTGCTGTAATTCACGCAATTCATACTGCATCTCTGTACGTAGCTTTAAGTCTAATGCCGACAGAGGCTCATCCAGT
This sequence comes from Lysinibacillus sp. NPDC098008, assembly GCF_044760715.1. NCBI lineage: Bacteria > Bacillati > Bacillota > Bacilli > Caryophanales > Bacillaceae > Lysinibacillus > Lysinibacillus sp. NPDC098008. The sequence goes on along the minus strand of NZ_JBIWBA010000002.1, from coordinate 325,897 downwards.
AAAATCACTTCAGGGTCATTGACAATAGCACGTGCAATTGCGACACGCTGGCGCTGACCACCAGACATTTCAGAAATTTCACGATTGCCATAGCCTGCTAAGTTTACAAATTTTAAGGCTTCAACTACACGATCCTTTATATCATTTTCAGGGAGCTTTTTAATGCGTAAGCCGAATGCTACATTTTCAAAAACATTCAGGTGCGGAAATAGCGCATAATCCTGAAAAACGGTATTTACCTGACGCTCATTTGCAGGTACAGCATTGATTTTTTTATCATGGAAAAATACATCACCTGTTGTTGGCTCTGTGAATCCAGCAATAATACGTAAAATCGTTGTTTTTCCGCAACCAGAAGGGCCAAGAAGTGTATAAAATTTGCCCTTTTCCAGCTCCAGATTAATATTTTTTAAAACAACAGTTCCATCATCATAAGATTTTGAAACATTGTCAAAGCGGATAATTGTATTCGATGTCATCGGTATGCCTCCTTAAGCTATAAATATGAGTCTGTTGCAACGAGTAAAATTTTCGTTTCAGCAGCGTGTGCATTAAAAATTTGATGATGGTTTGTTGCGTCAAAATAAAGGGAATTGCCTTCACTAGCGATATACTGTTCATTTCCTAAAACAAGTCGAATACGCCCTTTGACAACATAAATAAATGTTTCGGATAGCGATGGTTCAAATTGCTTAAACTCACCATTGGCAGCAAATGTTAGGAAAATTGGCTCCATCTCTTTTTCATTTGATGTAGGAATAAGCCATTGAATTTTATAGTTTTTGTCCTCATCTGTATAAATGGATTGATCTTCTTCTGTATAAACAACCTTTTGTTCAGAGGATTCATCATCAAAAAATTCCTTTGGTGTTGACCCTAAAACTTCCAGTATCGAAAATAATGTTTCAATAGAAGGTGAATTTAAATCACGCTCTAATTGAGAAATATAGCCTTTGCTTAAATCTGTACGTTCTCCAAGTTCCTCTTGGGTAAGACCCTTTTTTAAACGAAGCGCTTTAATTTTTGCTCCTATTTGCATCTTTTCCCTCCTAGAAGAAGTTTAGCAATCATAAACTTTCAGAATATGAAGTTTACTTTAACGAAACTTTTAGTTTACTAAAACCCTTACAATTATACATAAGAATAAAAAATTTGCAATTACTTTTCGTGAAAAATACAGCATATTTACATACAAAGCAAAAGTTCGTATAATGTAGCATATTTTTGTCTAATATAGCTAATAAACAGTATAGAATCGACTATATATCATGGATTTGACGAATTTTTGTCAAACGATATAAATCATCTAAAAAGATGAAGTTTACTTGTTTGAAAAACGTCGGTTACTCTGCTATCGTAGAAGACGAGTTCGCTAGTGCGAATGGAATAGATAAACTACATATTTCGGAGGGATTTATTATGGCAGAACGCATGGTAGGTAAACAAGCACCTGACTTTACAATGGAAGCTGTACTTCCAGACAAATCATTTGGTAAAGTATCGTTAGAAGATATTAAAGCACAAGATAAATGGACAGTTCTTTTCTTCTATCCAATGGATTTCACATTTGTATGTCCAACTGAAATTACTGCAATGAGCGATCGTTACGATGAGTTCGAAGACTTAGATGCAGAGGTAATTGGTGTTTCTACAGATACAATCCATACTCACTTAGCATGGATTAACACAGACCGCACGCAAAATGGTCTTGGTGATTTAAAATATCCATTAGCGGCTGATACAAACCACCAAGTTTCAAAAGAATATGGTGTATTAATTGAAGAAGAAGGTATCGCACTACGCGGTTTATTCATCATTAATCCAGAAGGCGAACTAAAATATCAAACAGTATTTGATAACAATATCGGTCGTGATGTTGATGAAACATTACGTGTACTTCAAGCATTACAAACTGGCGGTCTTTGCCCAGCAAACTGGCGTCCAGGTCAAGCAACTCTATAAGCCAATAGACTTGCTGTATGATTTTGTACAAATAAAGAGTCCCCACGACACGCTTGTGGGGACTTTTAACTGAATTGGGCAAAAAAATAAATGCTATAATTCCAAACTATTAGGATGTTGGAGGAGAATTTTCATGAAACTTCGTGAACAAATGCCTGAACTTGTGGGCGCAACAACTTGGCTAAATGGTGAAGTAACGAAAGCTGATTTAGTAGGTGAAAAACCAACATTAATTCACTTTTGGTCAGTAAGCTGTCATTTATGTAAAGAAGCAATGCCAGATGTAAACAATTTCCGTGACCAATATAAAGATGAACTAAATGTCGTAGCAGTACATATGCCACGTTCTGAGGAAGATACTGATTTAGCTACAATTAAAGCAGTAGCGGCAGAGCATGATATTACACAACCAATCTTTGTAGATAGCGAAATGAAGCTAACAGATGCTTTTGAAAATCAATATGTGCCTGCATATTTTGTCTTCGATAAGGATGGTCAGCTACGTCATATGCAGGCTGGTGGTAGTGGCATGAAAATGCTAGAAAAACGCGTAAATCGCGTACTAGATGAAATGCGTAATGCTGAATAATAAGAAATGTAGAAGGCGGGGATTGAAGTCCTCGTCTTTTTTGTCTTATGTTGACAATAAAGCTGTTGTTTTGACAATACATCTAACAACGAATACGCTACAATGGTGATATAGTCATTTTCGGAGGGATTTTTATGATGAAAAAAGAGTTTGCAGTTATTGGGCTTGGTCGTTTTGGGGGGAGTATTGTTCGCGAATTAATGAGCCAAGGTGCACAAGTAATGGCAATTGACCATTCCTCAGAGCGTGTGGACGAATTTGCCTCCATTGCTACGCAGGCTATTGTTGCAGATTCAACAGATGAATCGGTGCTCAATTCATTAGGTATCCGTAATTTTGAGCATGTGATTGTTGCGATTGGCGAAGATATTCAAGCAAGCATTCTAACAACCATTATTTTAAAAGAAATTGGCGTGGAGCAAATTACGGTTAAGGCACAAAATGATTACCATGAAAAAGTATTGCGTAAAATTGGTGCTGATTTTATCGTCCATCCTGAGCGTGATATGGGTATTCGTATTGCGAATAATATGCTCTCAAATACTGTGCTTGATTATTTAGAGCTATCAGATGAGCATTCTATTATGGAATTAAAGGCAAATGATGCAATCGCAGGCTACTCGATTATAGATTTAGATATTCGAGCAAAATATGGCATTAATATTGTAGGGATAAAGCGTGGCGCAGATATTATTGTATCTCCACAGGCGAGCGATAAAATTTTATTAGGTGATATTATGCTTGTCATTGGAGCAGATGTGGATATTAATCGTTTTGTAAAAAAGGCAATGAATGGGTAATAGCCAATGACAAAACGAAGATGGAAGCTAGTTATATTTGCAAGTATTTTACTAATTGGTGTTTTTACGATGCAGCATAGAGAGAAAAATAAGGAGGAGGCAATCTCCCTTATTTTAGATCATGCTGCAGAAGTGGATACGATTGAATTATTTAAAGATAAGCAGCTATTATTGCTTGCCACGAATGATGAGGCACAAGCATATCTTGAGCAATATCCACTTAGTCATGTAAGGAGCCTATCCAAAAAAGAAAGAACGATTTTTGAAGAGCAGCCTGTCTACCATATTGTTTATAAAATAAATGATAAACCGTTATATGAGGTGGATATTTTAAAAGTTGCAATTAGCTCTGAGCTTGATCAGGAATTGCAGCAAATGGTCTTTACTATTGACAATGAGCAATATTTAATTTATTGGGCTAAAGAGAAAAAAGCACTTGAACAATCCACAAATACACAGCGTTTGCTTGAACAGCATGGTAAATAATAGTAGTGATACAGTATTTGAACTGGTCACTGCTTTTTTTGGGGCGTAATTGCTTGCGGATGTGGTAAATGTGTACGGATATATTGTAGTGAACATTGGCTGTAGAGGCTTTCTTAATAAAAAGGTAAAATCCGCTTAGCATTGTGGATTTTTACCTTTTTAAAAGATGAGTTTATTTGTTATAATCATCGTCTGTGATGGCGTACATCTTGATATTTTGATAATCCCCTTTAACGAACATACTTTTCCGTAGTAGTCCCTCGAAAAGCATTCCCGATTTCTCCATAACCTTTTGAGAGCCGATATTTTCTTCAAAGCATCGTGCTTGAATACGCACCAAGCCCAATTCCTGAAAGCCAAAGTCAATAAGCTTTTTTGTTGCTTCTGTTGTAATACCCTTATTCCAGTAATCCTCAGCAAGCACATAACCAATTTCCCCATATTGATGGTTATCGTTTATAGCGACAAAGTCGATGGTGCCAATTAATGTCCCTTTATACTCAATGCCCCATAGCAAATGATTCCCTTGTTGATAGCCGTCTAAAATAAATGTAATAAAAGCTTTCGTATCTTCTAAGTTTTGATGTGCTTCCCAAGTTACATAGCGCGCTACATTGGCATGAGATGTATAAGCAAACATAGCCTCTACATCCTGCAACGTGACAGGTCTTAATAACAATCTTTCCGTTGTTAAAATAGGGATCAAGCTGTTCAATATTATTCCTCCTTTATAAAAGAGATTAGATGAAAAAGTCGACTCTATTGTATTGGAGTCGACTTTTTGCTACTTAGATTAATTGCTTGTAGACTTACCAGCGTTGATAAGTGCCTTGCTGCCAAGCAAGAAAAACCCTTGGATAAAGAGCAGTATGCCTGTGCCGATTAATAGCCATTCGATAGCAATCATATCAGCTAATGGGCCGAAAATAAGCATTCCTAAAGGCATCATAGAGGTAGAAATCATACTAAGAATACCGAATACTCTTCCTAAATAATCGCTTTCTATTTTTTCCTGTAATAGCACTGTAGCTGGTGTGTTAAAAATTGGCATCGCTAAGCCGGTAATGCCCATAATCACAAGATAAATCCAAAAGCTAGGAATAATCCCTAAAGCTAATGTACAAAGCCCAAATAATAAAGCGGATAATGTCATTGTATGCACTTTATTTTTAAAGCCACCCCATGAAGCAATAGCGATACCTCCGATTAACATACCAACCGCAAATGCCATCTCGATTGCTGTTAAGCGCCAAACATCATCACCAAAGCTACGTGTAACTTGCAATGGCGTTAAAAAAGCTGCTGGAGCTGCAAGCAACATGAAAAAGGCAAAGAATAGAAACAATTGCTTTAAAAAAGCATGCTCCTTAATATAAATAATGCCTTGCTTCATATCGCTGAAATAGCTTGTTGTTTGCGCCTGTGCTGCTTTTGCGTGAACAGGGATATGCAAGAACAGTAAAAAAATTGTAATGGCGATGGCTGCTGTCACAACATCAATAAAGAAGATGGATTCAATCGAAGCCATTGTTAGCAATGCACCACTTGCCATTGGCGCAAGAATCATAATAAACGCTTGAATACTACCGTTTGCACCATTGACCTTCATTAAATGCTCCTCAGGTACAAACTGCGGTAAAATTGCACCGACTGCAGGTGTTTGAATACCTGCACCAACTGCACGAATCGCTGATATTGCAAAGAGCAACCATAGCTCATCATAGCCAATTAAAAAAAGGATGGCTAAAATTAATGTAGATAGGGCAATCATGCCATCTGCTAAAATAATGAGCCATTTGCGGTTATAACGGTCTGCCCAAACACCAGCAATTGGTGCTAAAAAGAAGGTTGGTACAAAGCCACAAATAATCGCAACGGTCATCATAATGCCTGATTGCGTTGTTAATGTAATATGCCATGTAATCGCATATTGTACAAGCGCAGAGCCAAAGAGCGAAATCGTTTGACTGCTTAAAAAAAGAATTGTATTACGTTTCCAATGTTCCAATATTGTCATTCCTTTCTAACAGTTATGCCTGTGTGGAAAGTTGGAAGACAACAAAAAAGAGGGGAATCAAAGCCCCTCTTTCTCTGTATTCCTAAAACAGACAGACTAATCCCAGTTTCTTTGCACAGCAGGCAAAGTGTGTACATATTTAATTCGTAAGGTGAAATCGTAGTCTGATTGAAGCTGTCATCAGGAATACCTCCGTTCTATATAATGTGTGTTGATTGTAGCATAAAGTTTCATAAGCCGTAAAGATTTAACAGTAACTAAAAAATCAATTTGCTAAAATTGGCTAGTAAAATAGTTAGGTGTATTTTGATAGGCTAGCAAGTAGCTATTACTTATCGTATACTAAAATAGAAAATGGTATATGGAGGAAATATGAGAAAACAAAAGAGTACATGGAAATTTGTCACTTTAGTCGCGATGATTTTTGTTTTATGTCTATCGACAATCCCTGCAAAGCCAGCGATGGCAAGCACGCCACAGCCGAAAAGGGAAATGCGCGCTGTCTGGATTTCAACGGTTCATAATATTGATATGAAAGCGGGTATGAATAAGGAGCAATACACAGCTTGGGCACGCAAAACATTGGATCAATTAAAAGCCAATAGGTTAAACACTGTGATTTATCAAGTAAGACCAACAAATGATGCGCTGTATGCGTCTGAGCTGGCTCCATGGTCGTCCTACATAACAGGAAAAAAGCAAGGCACAGACCCTGGCTATGATCCTCTTGCCATTATGGTAGAGGAGGCACATAAGCGAGGTATGGAATTACATGCATGGATGAATCCGTACCGTGTCACAATGCCTAATCAAAAATTAACAGACCTTGCTGCTAACAATGTCGCAAGAAAAAATCCGAACTGGGTTGTCAAATATGGCAGGCAATATTACTTAAATCCTGGTTTACCAGAGGTGCAAGACTATTTAGTTGATACAGTGAGAGAGCTAGTAGCCAATTATGATATTGATGCAGTCCATATGGATGATTATTTTTATCCATATAAAATTGCCAATGAAGCCTTTCCAGATCAGGCAGCGTATAAAAAATATGGTGCTTCCTTTAAAAAGGTGGATGATTGGCGACGAGATAATGTCAATCAGCTCGTAGAAAATCTCTACACAGCTATTAAAGACACAAAGCCATATGTGCAATTTGGTATTTCCCCATTTGGTGTATGGCGTAATAAATCATTGGATAAAACAGGTAGCGATACGCGAGCTGGTGTTAATAATTATGATGATTTATATGCAGATGTAAGGACGTGGATTCGTAATGGCACGATTGATTACATTACACCACAAATTTATTGGTCAAGAACATTAGCTGCTGCTAAATATGGTACGTTATTGAATTGGTGGAGCCATGAGGTACAAACCTATGCAGAGGTACATCCCGTTCAGCTATATATTGGTCTTGCTGACTACAAGGTAGGAAATGACAATGATGCAGCATGGAAAAATAAAATGGAGCTGCCAAGCCAAATACTCGCGAATCGTTCGGAGCAAGTAGCGGCTAAGGGACAGATGCATTTTTCCTTAACAAGTATGCAAAACAATAAACTGGGGTATGCAACAATTGTTAATCAGCAGCTATATAACTATACAGCGCTGACACCAGATACATCTTGGAATGATGCTACAGTACCTGCCAAGCCGACTTTTGTACAAGTGACAAAAGAAAAGACTGGTCGCCAAATTGACATTATAGATGAAAATGAAACACAGCCACGTAAGTATGTTATTTATCGTTTTGCGGGGAACAGTAAAGGTTCTTATGATGCCCCTCAACATATCGTGGATGTTGTTTATAATACGGATGGTGTCACTACATTTGTGGACAAGACTGCTCTTCCTAAACGTAGCTACACATATGGCATTACGGCTATATCTGCTACAGGTGTAGAAAGCAGGGAAGTTTTTGTCGTGAAAGAAGATAAGTAAATAGCTTATAAATAATAAGACAGCCACTCATGCAGTAATTGCATGAGTGGCTGTTTGTTATTAATTTTCTTCTACATCTTTACGGTTTTTCTTTAACATTTTTGATAGCATTTCATAAACAATTGGTACAACAACTAATGTTAATAGTGTTGAAGATAATAAACCACCAATTACAGTAATGGCTAAGTCTTTTGAAATCAGACCACTACCACCAGTACCGAATGCCATTGGAAGCATTGCACCGATTGTTGCAATAGCTGTCATTAGAATTGGACGCAAACGCGTTGCTCCTGCTTCTAAGATTGCCTCACGCATGTTAAGACCGTCATGTTCCATATGGATAATACGGTCAACTAATACAATGGCATTTGTAACAACAATACCAATTAACATTAATAGACCCATCATAACCGATACAGATATTGTTTGACCTGTTATAAATAAACCAACAAAGGCACCGATTACAGCGAATGGTAGTGAGAAGAGAATAGCGAATGGTGCTAAACCTTCACCAAATGTAACAACTAAAATGAAATATACAATCGCAATTGCTGCTAGCATAGCAATACCTAGCTTAGTAAATGTTTCTTGCATATCAGCAGCTACACCTGCAACACCTATTGTCACACCTTTTGGTAAATCTAATTTATCGATTTTTTTATCAGCAGCAGACGTTGCTTTTGAAATATCATCACCGATAATTGTGCCAGATACTGTTGCGAAGTATTCACCTTTTGAACGAGCTAATGAGTTAAGTGTTGTACCTTCCTCAACATCTACTAATTCACCAATTGTCATTGTCGTACCTAATGCTGTTGGCACTTCAGTTGCTAACACATCGTCAAGTGAAGTTGCTGCTGCTTTAGCATCACGTTGCACAATAACATCAATATCTTTACCATCATTTTTCACGGTTGTTAAAACTTCTTGCGTTGCATTTGAATTTAAAGCCATCACAATTTGAGCTGTTGTTAAGCCATATTGTAGGACATTCTTTTGCTCTACTTTTAAGACATGCTCAACATATGGATCTTCGTTATCCGATTTAACATCTTCTAGACCGTCAACATCCTGTAATGCACCTTCTACTTGCGTAACAGCATCTCGAAGTTTATCTAAGTCTTCAGTATATAATGTATAGCTGACTTCATTCGAGGACATACCCATAGATGAGAAGTCTTGAGATTTCCATTCTCCTGATTGCTCAATATTAAATACATAGTCTTCGACTTCTTTACGAGCTTCTGGGAAATCTTCCATATCGGGATCAAAGATTAGGTACATTAATGCACCGCCAGCGCCGCCACCCATCATCATGGCAGATGGATCAACGTTATTAGCATCTGTTATGGAAACTTGTAAAATATCCACATCTTCACGTTTCATTAATTCTTTCTCAACTTTTTCAACATTCGCTGCTGTTTCATCTGCAAGCTCACCTGTTGCAGGCGTATATGTTAAGTACATAACTTTTTCTTCTTGTGAGCCCATAAAGCTAAAACCAATTAATGGCGTTAAGGCGATAGAACCAACAAGTAATAAAATCGCAATAGCGGATGTAATAATTTTATGATTTAAAGCCTTTTCTAAAACGCCTCTGTACCAAGTAGCAAGCTTACCAACTTCTTTATGCTGGCTTTCTTGCTTCTCGCCGTATAATTTTTTACGGAATAAGAAGTGAGATAGGGCAGGTACAATTGTAATAGCTACAATTAATGATGCACCGAGCGCAAATGTCATTGTTAAGGCAAATGGCATAAATAACTCGCCAACCATACCACCTACAAAAATCAGGGGTGCAAATACAGCGACTGTTACTAATGTAGACGAAAGAATTGGTTTAAACATTTCAATCGTTGCTTCACGAATAAGAGCACGACCCGTTAATTTTTCTTGCTTTAAATGGATGCGTCGATAAATATTTTCCACAACAACAATAGAGTCATCAATAACACGACCAATGGCTACAGTAATGGCACCAAGCGTCATAATATTTAATGTAATGTCCATCCAGTTTAAAAGCAGCAATGCCATAAAGACAGAAACTGGGATAGAGATAATCGAAATAATTGTTGATTTGAAATCACGTAAGAATAATAAAATGATTAATACGGCAATTGCGCCACCAAATACTGCCTTTTCAATCATTGTGAAAACAGAATCTTCGATTGGAGCACCTTGGTCAAGAGAAATATCTACCTTTAAACCGTCTAATCGTTTTTCTTCATCCTTTATTAAATCTTTTACAGCATTTACAACTGTTACGGTATTCGCATCTTGCCCTTTGACGATTTGAATGGCAATCGCATCTTTACCATTTGTGCGTGATACCGATTGTACTTTACCTTCCACTTCAATTGTGGCAATATCACCTAGACGAACAAATGGTGAAGGATTGGTAGCTGAAGGTGTAACTGGAATTAATAATTCTTTTAATTCATCCACTGATTGTACTTTACCATCTACTGAAACAGCCTGCTCACCAACAGTAAACTGATATAAACCAAGTGATAAAGACATATCACTTGCCTGAATCATTTGTTTCACTGTGTCCTCTGTTAAACCAAGTGATGCCATTTTTTCTTCATCATATTTAAACGATACTTGTTCAATATGCTGACCAGTGATCGTGGCAGAGGCAACACCATCAATTTTCTCGATTTTTGGAAGTAAAATATCCTCTACTGTAGATGTGAGGTCTACGATATCCTCCTCTGAACTACTTACAGATAGAGCTACAACTGGCATCATATTCATGCTAATTGCCATAATTGTTGGCTCTTGTGCACCTTCAGGTAATGTTAGATTATCTAAAGCTGCCTCTAACTGACGCTTTTTCTCATCCATATCAATGCCGTAGTCATATTCAACCTGTACTTGTGCTACGTTTGAAGAGGATGTTGAATAAACAGCCTTGACATCTTCTAAGCTTTCTATAGACTTTTCAAATGGGATAGAAAGTTCATCCATTACTTGCTCAGGCGTTGCGCCGGGGTATACACCCATAACAATTAAATAAGGAATTGAAATATCGGGTATTGATTCCATTTTCATTCTTGTACCCGAGTAAATACCAGAAACAGTAATAATAATGGTTAATAACCATACTGCCAATTTGTTTTTCAATACGAAATTAACTAAACCTTTCACCTTTACACCTACCCTTAATTGACTATCTAAACTCAATTATTTATAATAATGACTAATCGGTCATTTGTCAACGAAATGCATTAGGAGAGAATAAAAAATATGTTGAAAAAGCAATTAATTATGGAGAAAGCATTGGAGCTTTTTTCGGAACAAGGATTTGAAGCTACTTCTGTACAGCAAATTACAGAACGTTGTGGTATTTCAAAGGGTGCATTTTATTTGTCCTTCAAAACAAAAGACGAGCTGATGATGTCAATGGTGGACTACTACTTACAACAATTTATCATAGATGTTGACCGAGTAGTCAAATGTGTGTCCAACAAAGAAATAATGCTGGTGGAATTTTACAAAAGTATTTTTCAAGCCTTTAAGGAGCATTCAGCATCAGCGCGTGTATTTCTAAATGAGAAGGTCTTTTTAGTAAAAAAAGAGCTATTTCATAAAATAACAGCCTATGAAGCAGAAATGTCGAAATCGATTATTTATATGCTTGAGAAGCTTTATGGAGATACGCTACAGGACACGAAATATGATGTGATGTATTGTATCAAAGGCTTTATGAAAAGCTATGCTGAGCTTTTTATTTTTTCAGATATGCCTCTTGATTTAGAGCAATTAGCAAAATCTTTAGCAGAAAAGACGGATATTATTGCACGTCATACAACGATTCCTTTTATTACAGAAGAATTTGTAGCATTGATTGCAAAGCCATATGAGCAAGAGCTGACAAAGGATACTTTACTGCAATTAATGGAGCAGCATATGGATACTACGGAGGATTCTATTGAAAGAGAATCCCTGGAGCTTTTAAAGCAGCAAGTAGAAAACCAAACTTATCATAAAGCGATTATTAAAGGGCTAATTGAAAATCTACGTATGGACCCAGCCTACAACTGGATCGCTTATGTAAGTGCAAAATACTTTCAAATTTAAGTGGTAACATAGAATTGTTCACGGATGATGTGTGAACAATTCTATTTTTTTAGTGTGGTATGGATTGAAAAGCTTCAAGTGTACTTGTGAAAGGCTCTTGAATCCATAGTAAGCGCTCAAGAAAATTTTGAACATCCATCGGTAAATGTAATTCATGTTGCCAAGCCTGTTCTTTTTGACTGCGTGGCTCATAGTTGGAATACAGTAAAAACAATAAAAAATGACCAATAAAGTAAAGATCACTAATATGATTGGGTGCTTGTTTAGGGTTGTCAATTGTCGCAAGATCAATATTGGGTTTGAAAGTGGTAGCAAGACCAAAATCAATAATATGTAATTGCTGATTGACGAGTAAAATATTAGGGATGCGTAAATCTCGATGTACAATACCATGCTTGTGTATAGCAATAATTTGCGCTAAAAGCTGTTTAGTAATAGCAAGTGACTGAGCAACTGTAAACTTTGCGCCATCTTGAAAAATAAGCTGTTCAAAGGTTTGCCCATTAATATAGTCCATAATATAGAAGGGAATACCCTGAATCGCGCCCGTTGTATGAATAGACGGAACATAGGGCAGTGGTAATTGTTGTAATATATGAATTTCCTGCTTAAATTTATCAATCGTTTTCTGATGGCGACGATGCTTGGGACGCAAGCATTTTAACACATATTGCTGCTTAGAAGAGCTTGCTTCAATTAAATAAGCACGACCATATGAGCCATAGCCAAGAAATGTTTGAAAAGTGAAGTGTGGATGTTCGGCGATAAACTGCTCTACAGCTAAATCAAAGCTTTTCTCGGATAAATGCTTCCACCACATTAGCTGCTAAAGAAGCTTCTTGAGCTGAAAAAGCTGCGTGAGCTTTTGCGTGAGCGACGCTTATAATGCTTATGCCCGTAATAATTATGACGCTTAGAATATCTGTGACGACTGCTCGATGAGGAATAGCGGCGTTTCGATTTTCGATTGAGCAAGGAATGAAGGATTTTATCTAACATAAAAACGCTCCTTTTAAAGTTGTTATTACTATATACGTAAAACTAAAAAGGAGGTTTCAAAAATCAATGAGTTATATTCAATTTTGTTTATGGGGTTTTAGCACTTTGTGAAAATTTTTGAATAGCAAATGGTTAAATATTAGAGGATTGTGTAAGGCAATGAAGGAGCCTGATTGGAGATAGATATAAAAGCCATTGCTCTACATGCCTGATTTTGAACGAGTGTCTTTTCTGATTGGAAGATTGGCTTATACAATGTCGAAATATAAAATCAAACAGTAGGAAAATAAAAGAAGCTATCTGAGCAATGATGTTAACATAACTGTTCAGATAGCTTCTCTGTTAGCATATTAAATTTCCATAATGATTGGTAAAATCATTGGTCGACGTTTTGTTTTTTCAAATAAATATGGACCTAAAACATCTGTAATTTCATTTTTTAGCTCTGTCCATTGAGGTGTTTTCGTTTGGATGGTTTCATTTAGATGACGATTCAGCATTTTTTGTGCTTCATTAATCATCGTGCCTGACTCACGCATATAGACAAAACCACGTGAAATAATATCAGGACCTGAAACAATTTTTGGATTTTCCATATCAACACTTACAACAACAATTACTAAGCCTTCTTCAGAAAGAATGCGGCGATCACGTAATACAATATTGCCGATATCGCCAATACCGTTACCGTCAATATAGACATCACCAGATGGAATGCGGCCAGCTACATGTGCTTCATTGGCACTTAATGCTAAGACATCACCGTTTTCCATCACAAATGTGTTGTCAATTGGTACATCGCAATCCTCTGCTAAATGTGTATGCATTTTTAACATACGGAATTCACCATGGATAGGCATAAAGAATTTAGGCTTCATTAAACGAAGCATTAATTTTTGTTCTTCTTGTGAGCCGTGTCCAGATGTATGGATATTATTTAATGCACCATGGATGACTTCGGCACCAGCACGGAACAATAGGTTAATAATTTTATTAACACTTACTGTATTACCTGGAACTGGTGATGAAGAAAAGACAACTGTATCGCCAGGCTGAATTTGAATTTGACGATGTGTACCATTGGCAATACGTGATAGGGCAGCCATCGGTTCACCTTGTGAGCCTGTACATAAAATCATTACTTCATTTGCAGGTAGACGATTAATGCTTTGGGCATCGATAAATGTATCCTTAGGGGCTGTAATATAACCGAGCTCACGACCAATCGTGATAGCATTATCCATGGAACGCCCAAAGACAGCGATTTTTCTACCGTATTTTACAGCAGCATCTGTTGCTTGCTGTAAACGATGAATATTTGACGCAAATGTTGCGAAAATAATACGGCTATCGACCTTGCGGAATATTTCATCAATACTCTTACCAACAGTACGTTCTGACATTGTGAAATTAGGTTTTTCAGCATTTGTACTATCTGATAGTAAGCATAGTACACCATCACGACCAATCTCAGCCATTTTTGTCAGGTTGGCTGGCTCGCCTACAGGTGTAAAATCAAATTTAAAGTCACCTGTGTGAACAATATTACCTGGTGGTGTTTTTACAACAATTCCATATGCATCTGGGATACTATGTGTTGTTCTAAAGAAGCTAACAGATGTTTTTCTAAATTTAATCACATCGTCTTCTTTAATTTCAATAAGCTTTGTTGTACGTAATAGGCCATGTTCTTCTAATTTATTACGCAGTAAGCCAAGTGCAAGCTTACCGCCATAGACAGGAATATTTACTTGACGTAAAAGGTAGGGAATACCACCGATATGATCCTCATGTCCATGTGTAATAAATAGCCCTTTGATTTTATCGACATTGCGTACTAAATACGTATAATCTGGAATAACATAATCAATGCCGAGTAAATCGTCTTCAGGGAATTTTATACCAGCGTCAATTAAAACAATTTCATCTTGGAATTGAACGCCATAAGTATTTTTGCCGATTTCGCCCAGTCCGCCGAGCGCGAAAACAGCTGCTTGGTCATTTTTAACAAACTTCATGTTTGTTAAATTTCCTCCAAGACGAAGTTCGGGCTTGCTTGTTCGTACTGTAAATAGTTACCTTCAAGCAGTTGAATGAACTCGATATTGTAGTTACGGTCTTTTAGCTTTTGACGTACTTCGCGTTCTGAAGCAGCTTCAAGGTATAGACTTTTAGTGTTTTCGCGAACTGGAATTTCATTTGCATTTTCTTGATAATAAACTTTGTAAATCATAGTTTGCTCTCCTTTAATTGCGTACAATTTTCTTGCACCTTTGACTACTACCACACACATGCTACAAGAAAACAACGAATTTCTAGTCAGTTCATGAAATGTACGTTTGTAATCCTTGTATCTCAATGCTTCAACTGTGCACTATGGTTAAAAATTTAGATAGGAAGTAGTGAGCTAGTGGTTGTGTATAGCCAAATAAATGCATTTCCTTTATATTATCATGCAGTTCCTCTAAAATAAAGAAAAGCCCTTCATTATTTGAAGGGCAAATGTTAGGCAATTGACTTTTTTCCGAGTATGCCGCGAAGTTGCTTCAACAGTTTCCGTTTTAGTTTCTTCATCATGGCACATCACTCCTTAGGATCATTATAATAGAATTTGCACTCTATGTAAAGTCATTTACCTTGAATGAATAATATTTATAGAGAGGGAGCGTAAAATGAATAAAATTTTATTTTTTGATGTAGATGGTACGCTTTATAATAGCGAAAAAAAATTACCTGCATCCGCAAAAGAGGCACTTTTTGCAGCACGTCAGAATGGCTATGAGCTAGCCATTGCTACAGGACGTGCGCCATTTATGATTGAATCACTACTAGAAGAGCTAGCGATCAATACATATGTAACCTTCAATGGACAGTATGTTGTCTATAAAGGGGAGGTCATCTATACAAATGGTATTGAAAGAGAAGAGCTAGCGAAAATTATTGCCTTTGGCGAAGCACGTAATGAGCCTGTTGTATTTTTAGATGATAAACGGATGATTGCTTCTGTTGGTGATCATTATCAAGTAGCAGAAAGTTTAAATACGTTGAAATACCCTTATCCAGAATTGGACTCGTCTTATTATATGCATCATAATGTCTATCAAACACTGATCTTTATGGAAGAAAAGGATGAACCTTTATACTGTGAAACATTCCCGAATGTTCAATTTGTGCGCTGGCATCGTTATTCTTGCGATATTTTGCCAAAGGGTGGCTCTAAGGCAGCAGGTATTGGGAAGGTGCTTGAAAAAATGGGTAGTACATTTAAGGATGCTATAGCTTTTGGTGATGGTATCAATGATATTGAAATGCTACAAGCAGTTGGGACAGGCGTTGCCATGGGGAATGGTCATGAACGGGTGAAGAAGGTTGCGCACCATATTGCTGATCATGTAGATAAGGATGGGCTTGCCAAAATAATGCGTGAGCTAGCTATTATATAAGAAGCAAAGAAGCAACTAGTTGGAAGGTAGTTCGACTAGTTGCTTCTTTATTTATTGATGATTGTCAGCAGTGTTGGCAAGCTTTATTTGTATATTATTATCTGCAAAGTATTGCACTGTTTCCTTAGCCAAAGAGTCATCTGTAATAAGAAGGTCTATATCATTGATAGAGCATACTTGTATAGCTACATCTTTATTAAACTTAGAGGAATCGGCAGCTATATAAACGGCTTGTGAGATAGCAATAATTTGTTTTCTCGTCATTGCCTCTTCTAAATTAAAATCTGAAATACCTTTTTTTAGTGAAACACCACTAGCACAAATAAATGCCTTATTAATATTAAGATGATCAAAGCGGAAGAGAAAATCATTAGATGTAACGGATTTTTCAGAATGACGAACTTTTCCACCAATAAGAATAACCTCAATAGTAGAACCAATAAGGTCAAAGGCTACAGGTAACGAGTTTGTGATGACAGTTAATTTTTCCTTTTCCAATAAAAATGGTGTCATTTGATATGTAGTCGTTCCGCTATCAATAAAAATACATTCACCATCTTGCACAAGTGAAGCACAAGCTTTGGCGATAGCAGTTTTCTCTGTTAACCGTTCATGTAGCCGTTGATCAATAATTCCTTCTACAGGTTCAATGTATTTTACGCCTCCATAAAACTTCTCAATTTTATTATCCTGTATAAGCTGCTGAATATCACGGCGAATGGTTTCCATCGAAACATTAAATTCCTTTGTCAATGTAACTAATTTCACGACCTTATGCTGCCGTATAAACTGTAAAATATGTTGTTGCCTCTCTACCATATACATATTATCACCTCTACTAAATATTTACTCAAAGTAGTCATAACTTTGTCAATAGTTAGTTATAATTTAATCAAGATTTACATAAAACCGCATTTTCCTTTACAAATTGTCACTATACTAAGAGTAAGAACTGAGAGAGGTGAACAATTTGCTAGCGTTAAAAAATATCTCAAAAAGCTATAAAAACAAGAAAGTTTTAACAGATATCAATATAACGATCGAATCAGGTGAAATCATTTCGTTATTAGGACCAAGTGGTTGTGGTAAAACAACTTTGCTCAATATTATTTTAGGGCTTACAGATCAAACAACTGGACAGCTTATTTACAATGACCAAGATATAACACAACAATCGATGCAAGAGCGAGGATTTAATATTGTATTTCAGGATTTTGCATTATTTCCTCATTTAAATGCCTATGACAATATCGTTTATGGCTTGAAAAATAAAAGTGTGCAAATGTCTAAAGAGGAGATACAAGAATATATTGAGTTTTTAGAGCTGACACCACATCTACATAAAACAATCATGAGCTTTCTTCTCCCAACCCTGGCATGAAAATAAGTTCTTCCTGTCCATAATGGTAGGGACACAAACAGGATGTAAGACGCGGCTTTTTTTGGTGGCTTAGACCCTGGGCATAAAACTGTTTGAGTGAATTTGGTGTTCAACCCTTTGTTAGCTCCACTTGATAGTAGGATGACTACGTACAGAAAAATGCTTATTTTCAAGTTCACTCACTGTTTGTGATCTTTATTGTTTGGAGTGATTTTTATGGAGGTATTTATTAAGAATTGTGCAGGCTTAGATGTGCATTCTGAGACAATTGTTGCTTGCGTTTTAAAAGGGAGACACGAAAACGAAGTATATCAAGAAACAGAAACTTTCCCTACGCTCACGAAAGATTTGTTTCGTCTATTGAAATGGTTAGAAAGCCATGAAGTTACACATATTGCGATGGAGAGTACGGGTGTGTATTGGAAACCTGTATTTAATATTTTGGAGGACTTTTTTGATATTACACTTGCGAATGCCCAACGAATCAAAAACGTTCCTGGTAGAAAAACAGACGTTTCAGATGCAGAATGGATTGCGAAGTTATTACGTCATGGCTTGATTGAAAAGAGTTTTGTTCCACCCGTGGAGATTCGAGAACTCAGAGATTTAACAAGACTTCGGAAAAAGTGGATTGGTCATTTAACTTCTGAAAAGAATCGCATTCAAAAAGTATTAGAAAGTTCAAATGTCAAACTAAGTACTGTGATTTCAGATGTATTTGGCGTATCCGGGCGTAAATTACTAAATCGATTAATTGAACAAGGTTATGTAGATGAAGCCGATGTCGAAAAGAATATTCATGGAAGGTTAGCCCCTAAAAAACAATTGATTACCGATTCTTTATTTGGAACACTCAATGAACATCAAATATTTCTTATTCGCCAATCTTGGCGACACATTGAATATTTGGAGTCATTGGTTTTAGAAATTGAAGAACGGATTAATCAACTATTACAAAATTATCATGAAGAACTTCAATTATTAATGACAATTCCAGGTATAAAAAAAGATACTGCCGCAGTTATCATTGCAGAAATCGGTGTAAACATGAATCAGTTTCCCACATCACAACACCTTGCTTCATGGGCAGGCGTATCTCCTGGTAATCATGAGAGTGCAGGAAAAAGAAAAAGTATGCGTTCTATTAAGGGAAATCCACACATTAAATCGGCCATGTGTGAGGCAGCTTGGGCAGTTTCAAGAAGTCGAAATCGTTGGTTAGCGAACAAATATTGGTCACTCGCAGCACGAAGAGGCAAGAAAAAAGCACTCGTTGCGATTTCGCATCGAATGCTTCGGATTATTTACTCCATGCTACTGAACAAGGAGCCATATAAAGAACCACAATTGGTTTAGTTTAACCAAAAACCAAAAGTTATAAACCAAGATACCTTCCGACAGGTACCTTTGCTTTCTCATTGGCTTTTTTCGTTATTTATAGAATGACCTAGTCCACTTAATAATATTCAAAAAACAAAGGCATTATTTATTTTCACAGAAAAAGGTTCATGAATTATCAGGTGGTCAAAAGCAACGTGTTTCGATTGCTCGGACACTTGTGATGCAGCCTAAAATATTATTGCTAGATGAACCATTAAGCGCGCTCGATGGTGTCATTAAGGAATCTATAAAGGAACGTATTAAATCCATTGCACGTGAATTTAATTTAACAACGATTATTGTGACACATGATCCAGAGGAAGCATTAACGCTATCAGACAAAGTGCTAATCATTAATGAAGGAACAGTGGCACAATTTGGGACACCACAAGAAATTATTACTGCTCCAAAAAATCAATTTATTGAGGACTTTATTTTAAAGCAACTTCATATTAAGCGACATAATATCTATCACTTGTTTGGAGAAACATATGCTTAAAACAAATAACATCATGAAATTAATTTTTCTGCCAATTTTACTATTTTTTCTATTCTTTTTAATAATGCCATTGCTGTATATGTTTTGGCAGTCTTTCAAAGTTGGCAATACGGTTACACTTCAAAATTATCTAGATGCTTTGAAAAATATCGAAATTCGTGAAGCTTTTTTTAATAGCTTTAAAGTTTCCTTTGGTGCATCGATACTCACAACGATTTTAGCCTTTTTATTGGCTTATTCTGTGCATTTTACAACAATGCATCGTCAGACAAAAAGGCTTGTACAAATAGGGATTACGCTGCCGATGTTACTGCCAACGATTACCTATGGCTTTGTATTGATTTATACATTTGGTAATCAAGGAATTGTTACGAGATTATTGGGACAACCGCTCTTTACGATTTATGGCTATAACGGTTTGATGATAGGTTATGTCTTATATACAATGCCTGTTGCGTTTATTTTAATGCAAAATTCTATGCAATATATTGATAAACGATTTTTACTTGTTTCGATGCTAATGCATGACACTGCATTACGTCGCTTCTATCATACGATATTTCGTCCAATGATAGGGACGATTGGTGGGGCTTTTATTTTAACATTTATTTTAAGCTTCACAGATTTTGGAATACCTGCATCCGTTGGTGGAAATTATCGAGTCATTGCTACAGAACTTTATCAAGCAATGCTTGGCTCGATTGTTCATTTTGAGCGTGGTGCAGTAATTTCTGTATTTATGTTAATACCAGCTGTACTAGGGGTTATGATGCTAACATTTTTAGAGCGCTTTAATTTCCAATATAAACAGGTTGGACAAAGTGAGCTTGTTCAGCATCGTCTACGCGATGGGCTCTTTACGATGTATGCCATAGTTTGTGTTGGTATTATCCTGATTATTTTTTCAACGATGTTTCTTGTGCCATTTACAAAAGGATACCCCTATGATTTCGGCTTTACATTAGAGCATGTTCAAAATGTACTGGCAGAGAGAGATTTAACAAAGGTTTATATGAATTCACTTCTTGTAGCGATGCTAACAGCCGTATTTGGGGTCGTTATTACATTTATGTCAGCATTGCTTAATGCACGAACACCGCTTAAAGGGAGAAAAGGCTTAGATATTGCATCTATGATTACCAATACAGTGCCGGGAATGGTGCTTGGTCTATCCTATTTATTTTTCTTTAACGGTAGTTCATTGAAGGGGACATTTCTGATTATTATTGCATGTAATATTATGCACTTTTTTACAACACCCTATTTAATGGCAAAAAATTCATTACAGAAGATGGACCCTACATGGGAAGTAACAGCAGCGCTATTGAAAGATTCTTGGTTAAAAACGGTTGTACGGATTATTCTACCAAATATTAAGTCAACTATTTATCAAATGTTTAGTTACTATTTTTTAAATGCAATGGTGACGGTAAGTGGCGTTATTTTCCTTGTGAGTACAAAGACAATGCTTGTATCAACGCGGATAAAAGAGCTTCAGCATTTCGCAAAATATACCGATATTTTTGTACTTTCTATTTTTATTTTATGTACAAACCTCATTGTGAAATTAGGTTGTGATTATATAGCAACACGCAAAGAAAAAGTGAAGGAGATATCAAAATGAAAAATTCAAAATGGATGATGTTTGGGACAATGAGTGTGGCAGTGGTGGCTTTAGTTGCCTGTGGAGGAGCAGAAGCAGGTTCTAGTGAGCAAGTCATTATTTATTCGAATGCGGATGATGAAGCCGTTGAGGTAATGGAGTCTACATTAGATGACAAGGGTTATAAGGGAAAGTATGTAATTCAATCCTTTGGGACATCTGAGCTAGGTGGCAAAATGATGGTTGAAGGAACAGATATTGAAGCAGATGTCGTGACAATGGCTTCATATTTTATAGAGAGTGCTCAAGCTTCTAAATCCATGTTTGTGGATATTGCTTCAGATGCTAAGCCGTTGGACGATGGTGTTACATACGCACTGCCAATTCTCGGGAATGTTGGTGCAATCTTTGTCAATACGGAT
Source organism: Lysinibacillus sp. NPDC098008 (assembly GCF_044760715.1). Taxonomy (NCBI): domain Bacteria; kingdom Bacillati; phylum Bacillota; class Bacilli; order Caryophanales; family Bacillaceae; genus Lysinibacillus; species Lysinibacillus sp. NPDC098008. The sequence goes on along the minus strand of NZ_JBIWBA010000002.1, from coordinate 304,292 downwards.
GTATTAGAGCAAAAAGGATTAGCTGTACCAAAAACAATTAAAGATTTAACAGACCCTGCTTATAAGGATTTAGTGTCATTCCCAAACATTATGGATTCCTCAACGGCTTGGCTTTTAGTACAGGCAATTATTAGTGAGTATGGTGAGGAAGAAGGTCAAAAGGTTTTAGCGGACTTAATTAAAAATGCAGGTCCACATATTGAAAGCTCTGGTTCAGGTCCTATTAAAAAGGTGAAAACAGGTGAGGTTGCAGTTGGCTTCGGCTTACGTATTCAAGCCATTGATGCTAAAAAAGAAGGCTTACCAATTGATTATATTGACCCAACAGAAGGGAACTTTACATTAACAGAGTCTGTAGCTGTTGTAGATAAAGAGGGCGACGAGGCATTGGCGATTGAAATTGCAAAAGTTATTGCAACAGAGGCGCGCAGTGGTCTTTTGGAGCAATATCCAATAGCGCTGTATGAAGGAGAGCAGGTGCAGGATGAGCATGTGCCAGCTTATTTAAAAAAATGGGATACAGCTTTAACAGTCGATTTATTAGAAAAACACCAAGCATTCTTTAAGGAAGCGCAACGATAAGGAGTGATCGAGCATGAGTAACTATAAATTATTAACACCAGGCCCACTAACAACAACAGTGACAGTGAAGCAGGAAATGCTAGAGGATCGCTGTACATGGGATGATGACTATAAAAATATTACACAGCATATTCGTCAGCAGCTACTAGCTTTAGCACATGTGGACGAGGCTGATTATACAACGGTGCTGATGCAAGGAAGCGGCAGCTTTGTAGTGGAATCCGTGCTAACAACAGCTATCAGTGATGAGGATAAAATACTGATATTAACAAATGGCGCTTATGGTGAGCGTATTGTTGAAATGGCTCAAGCATTAAAATTGCAGCATATTGTCTATAGTGTTCCTTACAACAAGCAACCATCAGCATTGGAAGTACAAGCCTTCCTTGAAAAGGATGCAAGCATTACACATGTTGCTGGTATACATTGTGAAACAACGACTGGTATTTTAAATCCAATTAAAGAAATAGGAGAAGTTGTTCATTCGTTTCATAAAACATTTATTGTAGATGCAATGAGTAGCTTTGGTGGTGTGCCAATGAATATAGCAGACCTGCACATTGATTTTTGTATTAGCAGTGCAAATAAATGTATTCAAGGTGTACCGGGCTTTGGCTTTGTCATTGCTAAAATAGAGGCATTACAGCAATGTAAAGGTCACGCTCGTAGTGTTGCATTGGATTTATATAGCCAATGGGAAGTAATGCAAAAGGATGGTAAATGGCGTTTTACCTCACCTACACATGTTGTAGCGGCTTTTGCTAAAGCAATGGAGGAACTTCGTGAAGAAGGTGGAATTGAAGCACGCTTTAAGCGATATGCGCATAATAATGCGTTGCTACGTTCTCGCTTGGCGGCGCTTGGATTTACACCATATATTTCAGAAGCGTTACAATCACCCATTATTACAACCTTCTTATTCCCAGATAAGACGTTCTCCTTTGAGCATTTTTATCAGGAAATGAAAAAGGCAGGCTTTGTCATCTATCCAGGTAAGCTAACGGATGTGGATACATTCCGAATTGGTAATATTGGCGATGTGCATGAGGAAGATATGCTTGCATTATGTGAGGTCGTTGAAAACTATATGGCGGTGAAAAAATAATGAAGATTGATACAGTGATTTTTGATTGGGCTGGTACAACAGTAGACTTTGGCTGCTTTGCTCCTGTAAATGTTTTTCTAACGGTTTTTGAAGCTGCTGGTGTAACGGTAACGCTTGAAGAGGCTCGTCAACCAATGGGCATGTTAAAAATTGATCATATTCGTACAATGCTAGAAATGCCAAGAATCAGTGAGGAATGGCAACGAGTGCATGGTCGCTCCTTTACAGAAGACGATGTACAAGCATTATACAAGCAATTTGAGTCAAAGCTAATGGAATCTTTAGCAACCTACACAGACCCGATTCCATATGTAATAGAAACTGTACAGCAATTGCGAGAAGCGGGTATTCGTATCGGCTCCACAACAGGCTATACAGATTCTATGATGGAAGTCGTTACAAAACATGCAGCTGCTAAAGGCTATCAACCTGATTTTCTTGTGACACCAACGCAGGTGGGTGATAAAGGACGACCATATCCATATATGATATTTAAAAATATGGAGGCATTAGGCTCAGCAACAACAAAGCAAGTTGTCAAAGTTGGTGATACAACCTCAGATATAAAGGAAGCCTTACATGCAGGTGTTTGGGCAGTAGGTGTGATTGTTGGCAGCTCTGAGATGGGTCTTTCTCAAGGGGAGTTTTATGCGTTAAGTGCTGGGGAGCAACAGCAAATTATTGAAAAAACAAAACGTATATTTGAGGAAGCGGGCGCTCATTATACAATTGAAACAATGCAGGAACTACCAGCGTTGATGGATAGAATGGCTGGATTGACGGATAGAGCATTTGAATAGACGGATAGCTTGCATAAAATGATGGATAGATCACAAAAAAACTTGGCAGTTGCCAAGTTTTTTGTTTAGTCACGCTCATAAGGGATGGAATTTGGGATTTCTACAAATGGATTTTTTTCATTAATACGATCATAAAACATAATGCCATTCAAATGATCTAACTCATGCTGAAAGGCGATAGCAGGCAATCCTTTTAGACGCATCTTCTTCTCTTCACCGTCGATTGTTTTAAATTTTACTGTAATGCGAGCATGACGTGGCACATACCCAGGGACATTGCGATCAACAGAAAGACAGCCCTCCCCTGCTGTTAAGTATGTGCTTTCAACTGAATGGCTTACAATTTTAGGATTGATCGCAACAAAGCTTAATTGCTCACCATTTTCATCTTGTAAATGAAGTGCAAACATACGATGTAAACTATTTACTTGATTAGCTGCTAATCCTATACCATTGCGCAAATTATATTTCTCTGCCATTTCAGGGTCTTGGCTATTGATTAGATATTGAAGCATATCCTTTGCAAGCTGTTTTATTTCATCTGTTAGTGGGAATTTAACCTCTTCCGTTTTCATGCGTAAAGTCGGATGACCTTCGCGAACAATATCATCCATTAAAATCATAATAGTAATCTTCCTTTCAACTTTGTAGTGCCTTATCTATAAGTATACATCACGTTTAAAAACAATCACACGAAAAAAGAACTTATTTGAATATACTTAAAAAATTTTTCTAATGCTATTAGATTTTTCAGAATGGGGTATTCTACTAGTGGAAAAGCTGTTGGCAAACGTAAGAATTATAAGGTTTGGATAAAGTGTTATAATACAGATTTAGAATACAAGTAATACAGTGTGGGACAGTGGTGTTGAAGTGTTATTTTAGAGAAAATCTTTGTTTATAGGGGTAATATATGATTGACCGACGGTATTTTATTCAGTATACTGGGTGTCAAGAATAAGTTGTACTAGTTAAAAAGGTGATTTATTTTAATACAGCTGAAAGGGAGATGTGACAAATGAGCAAGAAAAACAATAATATTTTTGATGCTAAACAAACGCTAACTGAAATCGAAGATAAGTTTGAAATGTTTCAAATTTTGAACGAAGAAGGCGAAATTATAAATAAAGAGGCAGACCCAAAATTATCAGATGAGGAGCTAGTTGAATTAATGACGCGTATGGTTTATACACGTATTTTAGATCAACGCTCAATCTCACTAAACCGTCAAGGCCGTTTAGGCTTCTATGCTCCTACAGCAGGTCAAGAAGCTTCTCAGCTTGCTTCGCATTTTGCATTAGAGCAAGAAGATTGGATTTTACCGGGATATCGTGATGTGCCACAAATCGTATGGCACGGCTTACCATTAGAAAAGGCATTTTTATTCTCACGTGGTCATTTTATTGGCAACCAAATTCCTGAAGGTGTAAATGTTTTACCGCCTCAAATTATTATTGGTGCTCAATATATTCAAGCAGCAGGTGTTGCATTAGGTATTCAAAAGCGTGGTAAAAAAGCGGTAGCTGTAACATATACAGGTGACGGTGGTTCATCACAAGGTGACTTCTATGAAGGCATTAACTTTGCGGGTGCATTTAAGTCACCAGCAATCTTCATCGTACAAAATAACCAATATGCAATTTCAACACCGCGTGAATTACAAACAGCGGCTAAAACAATTGCGCAAAAAGGTGTAGCAGCAGGCTTACCAAGTATTTTAGTAGATGGAATGGATGCGCTTGCAGTATATGTAGCAACACGTGATGCACGTGAACGCGCAGTCAATGGTGAAGGTCCAACATTAATTGAAACTTTATGCTACCGTTATGGTCCTCATACAATGGCTGGAGATGACCCAACACGTTACCGTACAGCTGATACGGATAATGAATGGGCACAAAAAGACCCTCTTGTACGCTTCCGTAAATACCTAGAGGCAAAAGGCTTATGGGATGAGAAAAAAGAAGAAGTAGTAATCGAGCGTGCAAAAGAAGAAATTAAAGAAGCCATTAAAAAGGCAGATGCTGCACCAAAACAAAAAGTAACAGAGTTAATGGAAAATATGTATAAAGGCGAAATGCCATCTAATTTAAAAGAACAGTATGAAATCTATAAAGAGAAGGAGTCGAAATAACCTATGGCACAAATGACGATGATTCAAGCAATTACAGATGCACTTCGCACAGAATTAAAGAATGATGAAAACGTTCTTGTATTCGGAGAAGATGTAGGTGTCAACGGTGGGGTATTCCGCGCGACAGAAGGCCTACAAAAAGAATTTGGGGTTGACCGCGTATTTGATACACCATTAGCAGAATCAGGTATCGGTGGCTTAGCGATTGGTCTTTCTCTTCAAGGATTCCGCCCAGTTCCTGAAATTCAATTTTTCGGCTTTGTGTATGAAGTAATGGATTCAATTAATGGTCAGTTGGCACGTATGAGCTACCGCAGCGGTGGTGTATACAATGCGCCAGTAACAATTCGCTCACCATTTGGTGGCGGTGTGCATACACCTGAAATGCACTCAGATAGCTTAGAAAGCTTAATGACAGCACAGCCAGGCTTAACAGTTGTTGTTCCATCAACACCATATGATGCGAAAGGTTTACTAATTTCATCTATTCGCAACGATAATCCAGTTATTTTCTTAGAGCATTTAAAACTATATCGTTCATTCCGTGAAGAAGTACCTGAGGAAGCATATGAGATTCCGCTAGGAAAAGCAGATGTTAAACGTGAAGGTAAGGATTTAACGATTGTTGCTTATGGCTTAATGGTTCATGAAAGCTTAAAGGCTGCAGAAGAACTTGAAAAAGAAGGACATTCTGTAGAGGTTATTGACTTACGCACAATTCAACCAATCGATGTGGAAACAATTATTGCCTCTGTTGAAAAAACAGGTCGCGCAATCGTTGTACAAGAAGCGCAAAAACAAGCAGGTATCGCTGCAAATGTAGTAGCAGAAATTACTGAACGTGCTATTTTAAGCTTAGAAGCACCTGTACTTCGTGTGGCTGCACCAGATACTGTGTACCCATTCCCACAAGCTGAAGGTGTTTGGTTACCAAACTACAAAGATGTAATGGAAACAGCAAAAAAAGTTTTAACATTCTAAAATAAAGCTTCTAAACTTGAACAACAGTAACTAGAAAGGATGGGTACACATGGCATTTGAATTCAGATTACCAGATATTGGCGAGGGTATTCATGAAGGCGAAATCGTAAAATGGTTCGTTAAAGCTGGAGATACAGTAAAAGAAGACGATATTCTTTGTGAAGTACAAAATGATAAAGCAGTAGTAGAAATTCCTTCCCCAGTTGAAGGAACAGTAGAGGAAGTTTTAGTAGGAGAAGGAACAGTTGCCGTTGTTGGCGATGTTTTAATCCGCTTGGATGCACCGGGCTATGAAGATTTAAAGTTAAAGGGTGATGACCATGCAGCAGCAAAAACAGAAGCACAAGTGCAAGCAACTGCTGAATCTGGTCAAAATGTAGAAAAAGCTCCTGCAAAAGAGGAAGAGGCTCTAGAGAAAGCTGCACCAGCATCAGAAAAGGTAGAAACAGTTGTTGATGAAACAAAACGTGTAATTGCTATGCCTTCTGTGCGTAAATTTGCTCGTGATAATGATGTAAACATTCGTGAAGTACAAGGCACAGGCAAAAATGGTCGCATTTTAAAAGAGGATATTGAAAACTTCCTAAAAGGTGGCGGCACTGTAGAGGCTGAAGCCGCAGCTGTAGAGGCTGATGAGGTAGCTGTTCAACAACATACAGCAGCACCAGTTGTTCTGGAAGGAGAATTCCCAGAAACACGTGAAAAAATGTCTGGTATTCGCAAAGCCATTGCCAAAGCGATGGTACACTCGAAACAAACAGCTCCACATGTTACACTAATGGATGAAGTCGATGTAACAGCTCTTGTAGCACATCGTAAAAAATTCAAAGATATCGCTGCTGAAAAAGGTGTGAAATTAACATATTTACCATATGTCGTTAAAGCACTTATTTCAACTTTACGCGAGTTCCCAGAATTTAACCGCTCATTAGATGATGCAACACAAGAAATTATTCAAAAGCATTACTACAATATTGGTATTGCAGCGGATACTGAAAAGGGCTTACTTGTACCAGTGATTAAGCATGCAGATCGTAAATCTGTATTTGCTGTATCAAATGAAATTAATGAATTAGCAACAAAAGCTCGTGAAGGCAAGCTTGCACCGCATGAAATGAAAGGTGCTTCTATGTCGATTACAAATATCGGCTCTGCGGGAGGACAATGGTTTACACCAGTTATTAACCATCCTGAAGTAGCAATTCTAGGAATTGGTCGAATTTCAGAAAAACCTGTAATAAAAAATGGTGAAATTGTAGCCGCACCTGTGTTAGCATTATCATTGAGCTTTGACCATCGTATGATCGATGGAGCCACTGCGCAAAATGCTTTAAATCACTTAAAGCGTTTGTTAAGTGAGCCAGAATTATTATTAATGGAGGCGTAACAAAAATGGTAGTAGGAGATTTCCCAATCGAAACAGATACTCTTGTCATTGGTTCAGGTCCTGGAGGATATGTAGCCGCAATTCGCGCAGCTCAAACTGGCCAAAAAGTAACAATCGTTGAAAAAAATGTACTTGGTGGTGTGTGCTTAAACGTAGGCTGTATCCCATCAAAAGCATTAATTTCAGTAGGTCACCGTTTTGAGCAAGCTAAACATTCAGACGACATGGGAATCATCGCTTCTGATGTGAAATTAGACTTCTCAAAAGCACAAGCATTTAAAGACAGCGTTGTTAAAAAATTAACTGGCGGTGTTGAAGGCTTACTTAAAGGTAATAAAGTTGAAATTGTACAAGGTGAAGCTTATTTCGTTGACGCTCATTCAGTACGCATTATCAATGGTGAATCTGCTCAAACTTACACATTTAACAATGTTATTATCGCAACAGGCTCTCGCCCAGTTGAAATTCCAACATTCAAATTCTCTGAGCGTGTAATTAATTCTACTGGTGCACTTTCTTTACAAGAAGTACCTGGTAAATTAGTTGTGATTGGTGGCGGCTATATTGGTACAGAGTTAGGTTCAGCTTATGCAAATCTTGGCTCACAAGTAACAATTATCGAAGGTGGTAAAGATATTTTAGCTGGCTTCGAAAAACAAATGACACAAATCGTTAAAAAAGGCCTTAAAAAGAAAGGCGTTGAAATTGAAGTTAACGCATCTGCAAAAGGTGTTGAAGAAACTGAAAACGGCGTAGTAGTAACATATGAAGTTGGCGGAGAAGAGAAAAAAGTTGAAGCTGACTATGTATTAGTAACTGTGGGTCGCCGTCCAAATACAGATGAAATGGGCCTTGCTGAAATCGGAGTTGAATTCGGTGAACGCGGTCTAATTAATGTTGACAAACAATGTCGTACAAATATTCCAAATATCTATGCAATCGGTGATATCGTTGCTGGTCCTCAGCTTGCACATAAAGCATCTTACGAAGGTAAAGTTGCTGCTGAAGCAATCGCTGGTGAAAAATCAGTTGTTGACTATCTTGCTGTACCTGCTGTATGCTTCACAGATCCTGAAATGGCAACAGTTGGTTACAATGAAGAGCAAGCAAAAGCAGAAGGTATTGAATATACAGCAGCGAAATTCCCATTCGCAGCAAATGGTCGTGCCCTTGCACTAAACCAAACAGAAGGTTTTGTGAAGCTAGTGGCTCGTAAAGAAGATGGCTTATTAATTGGTGCGCAAATCATTGGTGCTGGTGCATCTGATATGATCGCTGAAATGGGCTTAGCAATTGAAGCTGGTATGACGGCTGAAGATATTGCACTAACAATCCATGCTCACCCAACATTAGGGGAAATTACAATGGAGGCTGCTGAAGTATTACTTGGCAACCCAATCCATATTGTAGCAAAACGATAATAGAAAAAGTAAAACGGCTATAAAGCAAATGCTTTATAGTCGTTTTTTTGTATATTATCAATAATTTTGATAAAGTGATTATATTGAATGAATATTCGAAATTATTTGGGGTGATCATAATGGAATTAGGTTTAAAGGGGAAAGTAGCCATTATTACAGGCTCAAGTAAAGGAATCGGTTATTATACCGCAATGCAGCTTGTCAAAGAGGGCGCGAGAGTGGTGCTATGTGCGCGTGGTGAAAAACAGCTTCAAGTGGCGGCAGGCTGTATAAAAAACGAAACAGGTGAAGAGGTTCTAATCATTCCAACGGATATTACAAAGGAAAAGGATTGTAAAGAGCTAATTGAGCGTACAATCGCACACTATGGACAGATTGATATTCTTATTAATAATGCAGGTACAGCTTCAGCTAATCCTTTTGAAGCTGTTAGCAGTGAGCTATGGCAAGCAGACTTGGATTTAAAAGTATTTGGCGCTATTCATTGCTCAAAATACGCTGCGCCATATATGCGAAAGGCTGGCGGTGGTGCAATTGTTAATGTGACAGCAGTTATGGCGAAAACGCCTCCTGCAAGCTCGCTTCCAACAACGGTAAGCCGTGCTGCAGGACTTGCATTAACAAAGGCAATGAGCAAGGATTTAGGAAAGGATAATATTCGTGTGAATTCCGTTTGTATTGGGCTTATTCGCAGTGATCAAATCGAAAAGAAATGGAAGAGGGAAGAGCCGAATTTATCATGGGAGGACTATTCGCGAAAGGTTGGACAAGCGATTCCACTCGGTCGTGTAGGAGATACACAGGAAGCTGCAAATGTGATTACATTTTTAGTATCAGATGCAGCTAGCTATGTAACAGGTACTGCTGTAAATATTGATGGTGGCTCTGCACACGCATTATAGCAAAAGTAAAAATCCACTATCACTAAAAGAAAGTGTAGTGGATTTTATCTATTTTTATCCTTCTTCGTTAATAAGGACATTTTTGCCACGCATTTTCATGATTAGTGGTATAAGTAACCAAGAAATAGCAACGATTAAAAATATTAATGATAAAGGCTTTGTGACAAAAATTGAAAAATCTCCATTCGAAATTGTTAATGCACGACGCATATTATTTTCAATCATCGGACCTAGTACAAGTGCAAGCACTAATGGTGCTACTGGATAATCGTTTTTAGCAAATAGATAGCCAAGCACCCCACAAGCTAGTAATAAAAATAAATCAAAAGTAGCGAATTGTACTGCATAAACACCAAAAATTGAAATCGCAATAATAATTGGCAATAAATATTTTTTTGGTGTTTCAATGATTTTTGCAAAAATGCGGACTAGTGGCATGTTTAATGCTAGTAACATTAAGTTTCCAAGAAACATACTGGCAATTAATCCCCAAGCAACCTGAGGATGCTCATCAAATAATAATGGACCCGGCTGAATATTATACATAATAAGTGCACCCATTAAAATAGCAGTAGTACCTGAACCGGGAATACCTAGTGTTAGTAATGGAATCATTGCACCACCTGATGCAGCATTATTCGCTGATTCAGGTCCAGCTACACCTGCAATATGGCCTTTTCCAAATTGCTCAGGTGTTTTACTGAATTTTTTTTCAGTGATATAAGAAAAGAATGAGGCAAGTGTTGCACCAGCACCAGGTAATACGCCAATGAAAAAGCCTAGCAGTGAGCCACGGGCAATGGGAACAGCGCTATCCTTTAAATCTTGCTTTGTAGGTAGTACACGATTAATTTTTGCTATTTGACCATCTTCTTCATCTTTTTCAAGAATCGTTTTGAATACTTCACCTAATGCAAATAAACCAACAGCAATTGTTAAAAATTCAATACCAGAGAACAGCATTGGCTGACCAAATGTAAAGCGTTCGATACCAGATACGGCATCAATCCCTACTGTACCGAGCATAAGCCCTAGAACAGTCATAATTAAAGCCTTTGTAATAGAACGTCCTGCAAGTCCACTTACTGCTGCAAGCCCTAGTAACATTAATGAAAAATATTCAGCTGGTCCAAATTTAAGTGCTAATTTTGATAATGGATTCGCTAATAAGATTAGACCTAGTAATGCTACAACACCAGCACAAAATGAACCGATGGCTGCAATAGAAAGAGCACTTCCAGCACGACCTTGCTTAGCCATTTGATAGCCATCCAATGTTGTGACAACTGATGAGGATTCACCAGGTGTATTTAATAAAATGGAGGTTGTTGAACCACCATACATAGCTCCATAGTATACGCCTGCAAGTAAAATAATAGAGCTTGTAGCAGCAGCCTCCGTTGGTAGCCCAGCTGTAATGGTTGCTGTAACAGGAATTAGTAAAGCAACACCACTCATAGGTCCTATGCCTGGAAGTACACCAACCGCTGTTCCGATTATAACGCCGACAAGAGCGAATAGAAGATTTTGCCATTGAAAGGCAACAGCAAATCCATCAGCTAAAAATTGCAATGTTGACATATGTTCACTCCTTTACACTAAAAAGTTGGGAAACTAGGTAAGACTCCTCCTAGTAAACCTGTAAATAAATAATAGACGCCTAGTGAAAATCCAGCTGCAATAATGATTGAATAAATCAATTTAGATCGTTCCAATGCTTGGAAGCTGATACATAAAAATAAGAATGTTGTAATGATATAACCGATTTTTTCAAGGAAAAATACATATGCAACAGCACTACCAAAAATAATTAAAAACTTTTTGAGCTCAGTAGAGGAGGTTTTAGAAGCTGATGTTGGTCCTCCTGTGATACGCTCTCTCACAGCATTTTTCCATGACTCATAAAATAATTGAAGACTTAATAAACCTAAAACAATACCTAAACCTAGTGGAAATATTTTAGGGCCGACAGTAGACCCGTAAGCACTATCAGAAATTTGTGTTGCTTGAACAACAAATAAAATGCTAAGTGCTAAAAGGATAATGCTAAATGTTTTATCAAATGTGTAGCTCAATCGTTTTACACCTCCATTGAAAATAATAGAAGATTACACAAGTAGTTTCATATTGTATGAAAATACTTGTGCTCCTTTCTTGACAAAAGTTGCTCTTTATTTTTGCATATCAAGAGCTGTTAACAGTTCAACGATTATTTCATTTTGACTATCTAAGTAAGCTGTAAATTCTTCAGCATTGCGGTATTCAGCCTGCCAGCCATTACGTGTTACTTCAGCTTGCCATTCTTCTGATTCAGACATTGCTTGTAATTTTTCAGACCAATAAGCAACTGCATCCTCACTCATATTTTTAGGACCAAAAATACCACGCCAAATTGTAAATTCCTCGTCAATACCAGCCTCTTTAAATGTAGGAACCTCTGCTAGCTCACCTTCTAAGCGCTCAGATGAACTTACGGCTAGTACACGTACATCTCCTGATTTAACATAAGTAGCAATTGTAGAAGCGTCTGTTGCAATTACATCAGCATTGCCGCCGAGTAATGCTGTTACAGCCTCACCGCCACCATCATAGGAAACATATTTAATTGTTTTTAAATCAATGCCAGCTTTATAAGCAGGAATAATGCCTACTAGATGATCCATAGAGCCCGGTGCAGAGCCACCTGCTAATGTAATATCTTTTGGCGAGGTTTTCATGGCATTTAAGACATCCTCAAGCGTTTGGAATGGAGAATCATTTTTAACAACAATTGCACCATAGTCACGCGTTAATTGTGCTAAAGGTGTAGTGTCCTTATAGCCGAATTTACTATTTCCTTCAGCTTTTTCATGATTAATAAGAATTGGTGGTGATTTAACCATTAACATATAATCATTATCTGCTTCCTTTGTAGCAAATGTTGCCATAAAGGCAGCACCACCACCACCTGGCTTGTTTTCAACTTGAATTGCTTTATCAATTAAACCTGTATCATTCATTGTTTTCGCTACTGCGCGGGCTGTTAAATCCCAGCCACCACCAGCACCAGATGGAGCGACAATCGTAATATTACTTTTCGGATAATCGCTTGCTTTCTTTCCTTCTGTTGTTTCTCCATTTGATGCTGAACAGCCAACTAAACTAGTAAATAGTAAGCCAGCTACCATTATTTTTGAAATTTTCCTCCACATAAAAATCCCCCTTAAAAAATGAAATGGTAGCGCTATCAATCTAGCGCTACCATTACTATAACTTATATCTGAATTGTGACAATATTGTGATAATAATGTGGATTAATGTCATTTTGTTCATAAAGTTTATTTGGAAATAAAGTATCGTCGTTCAGGACGACCCACTGTGCCATAAGTCAGTTCAGTGTATACTTGCTTTTGTGTAACTAAAAATTCTAAATAACGACGAGCAGTGGAACGGCTCACACCAATATTTTTGCCTAGCAGTTCAGCTGTACTACCATCCTCTATTGAACTTAAGTAATTGATCACATGATTCATTGTTGTTGGATCAATGCCCTTTGGTAATAGCAGCTGTGTATCTTTTGGGATAGCTGAAGCTGCTTTTGGCCAAAGATATTGAATTTTTTCTTGTGTAAACTTCTCATTATTTTGAAGCAATAGATGTTTGAAACGGAATTTTTCTATACTTTCTTTTAGCTGATCGAATGTAAATGGCTTTAAAATATAGTCCGTGACTTTTTTTCGATAAGCCTTCTGGACAATATGTGCCTCGGTGGCTGCGGTAATTAAAATGATGCTACTTGTTGGGCTTATTTCATTGATTTTATCAATTAAATCAACGCCAAGTATATCTGGTAAAAATACGTCAAGTAAGATAAGCTGTGGTGAAAATGATTGGAGCCAATCTAAAGCTTCTTCACCAGTGTTTGCACGTGCAATGACTGTAAAGCCTTCAATTTTTTCTAAAAAACGACAATGTACGTCTGCTACACGTGCATCATCTTCAATTACTAGCACTTCAATATCATTCATGGATAATAGTCCCCCTTTTGCTAATAGATACGATGAATAGGGCACCTCCTAAATCGCCCTCCCCAAGAGCGAGTGTGCCATTTAGATCATGGATGCTGGTGATTACTTTCCTTAATCCATAGCCGCGATATTTACTATCTTTTGTAGAAATATTTTCTGAAAAGAGTACATCTAATTTTTCTTGCGCTAAACCATTGCCAGAGTCCTCAACCTCAAAGATGATTTCCTCTCCATTATCAAATATAAAAAGCCTTACAATTGGTTGTTGCTCTTTATTTTTTTCAACCTCTTCAAAGGCATTGGTTAATAAATTGCCCATAATCGAAATAATAAGGCTTTTTTCGATAGTTTCAGGGAATGTTTCTAAATAACTATCCTCATCAAAAATCAACTGAATCTTTAATTCGCGAGCGCGATTAAAAAACCCGATAATTAGACCATTTAAAAATGGGTCTTTCACACGATTTGTAATAAATTGTGTTAAAGAGGAGTGCCCCTGTACCTCTTTATGGATAATCGATAATGCTTCATCAGATGCATTTAATTGAATAAGACCTGAAATTGTATAAAGAACATTATTAAATTCATGTGTTTGTGCACGCAAAGCTTCTGTATATTGTTTTACTTGTGATAATTCAATTGCCATTTGCTCAATTTCTGATTGTAAACGGAAGCTTGCAACAGCACCAACAATTTTACCATTCACCCTCATAGGGACGCGGTTTACAATAATTTCATGTCCGTTAACAATCATTAATTTATCAAGCTGTTTTTCACCATTCATTAGCACATTAAGAAGGTGTGTATGCGGTATATGTTGCTCGATACTATTACCAATGATAGAAGCTTTGTCAGTTAAATTTAAAATATTGGCGGCAGCATTGTTTAAGGTTGTAATTTCGCCTTTATCATTTACCGTAATAATCGCTTCACGAACAGACTCGATTAACGTATTTTTTTCTGTTAATAGGCTGGCGATTTCATTTGGCTCCAGATTGAAAATTTGCTTTTTAATATTACGGGATAAAAAAATAGAGCCGATAATACCGATGCTTAGTGCAATTACCATCGTATAAAAAATATTATCAAGGTATAAAAAATATAAGTTCCCTAATTCGCTTGTTAAGTAGCCAATTGATACAACGCCTATAATAGAGCCATTGGCGTCAAAGATAGGTGCTTTTCCGCGAATAGATTGTCCCATTGAGCCATCAGCGATTGATATATAGGATTCACCGTTTCGCAATGCCCTGTCATTATCATCACCAACCATGGATTTGCCAATACGGTCTGCGATGGGATGGGTGTAACGAATGCCATTTTTATCACCTATGACAACATAAGTAGCTTTTGCGGCATGCATAATATCATTGCTAATTTTTTGCAGACTTTCTGATGGGTTGTCTGTGTGAAAGGCTGCCACAACATCGCCTCTACTAGCAGTTGTTTCTGCCAAATATAGCGCTCGGTTACCAATTTGTGTTTGTAATGCATCAGAAATTGTGACATAAAAAAGTAGACCTGCTAAAGTAACAATAATAAAAATTAAAAAGCTGCTGTAATAGGCAAAGCGTGTTTGGAGTTTTAACGTTTTAAAGATAATAGAAGACCCCACCTTATGATGTATTCTGGAAATTTTAGTATGATATAAAAGCTAGTATCTTTTGTAATTTCCGATTATATAGAAAAATTTAAAAATTTACTAGATAGTGAGGAAAATAAAAAGTTCTAAATAGTGTATATTTCTAATTGGTAAAAGGGTGTTGATCATAAAGCAATAACTATGTTATGTCATCATAAATATTTTTGCAGAAAAAGAATTTTAATGCTGTTTCATAGAATTATTTGTTTTGTTCTGTAGCTGTTAATTATTTTTCTAAAATTATAATAGACAGAAAATTCCTACAGATGTAGAATAGGTGACATGGGGGGTGAAACGTGGCGAAATGTTGAATGAAAATTTTGCTGCAATGTTTTTACGAGCTGTGCGTATCATTGTTCAAATCGGCATACTGAATATTTATTATTACTTGGGGGTAGGCATTGTATCTTATTTACATATTCCACTTCCAGGCAGTATTGTGGGCTTGCTTTTATTAGCACTTTCACTCATTTTTAAAGTGATTAAGGTTGAATATATTCAAGATGGTGCTGGCTTTTTAATTGGTGTATTAACACTGTTCTTTATTCCAGCAACAGTAGGTGTTATTGATTATCCAGAGCTATTATCAGGCACAGGTGTGCTTATTATTTTAGCCGTTATTGCTAGTACATTAATCTCTATTTATGTAACAGGTGTGCTGACACAACTTATTGAGAAAAAAGAGCTGTCAAAAAAAGAGGCTGTTACAGAGGAAAGGGAGGGGAAATTGACAGTTGATTGAAGCGATTGTTGTGTTAAGCACAGTTGTAATGTTTATATTATTTACAAAACTTTATCAGCGCTATCCGCATCCCATTATGATTCCATTGGTGACAACAACAATTGTCAGTGCAGTTATTTTACTTGTATTTGATATCCCATATGCAACCTATATGCAAGGTGGGGAGTGGCTACAAAAAATGTTAGGACCAGCAGTTGTTGCACTTGCCTATCCACTTTATAATCAACGAGCAATTATTATGAAATATAAATATTCCATTTTATCAGGGCTATTTATTGGGATGATAACAGGCTTAGCGACCATTTTTGTGTTGCTGAAATGGATAGGTGTAAAGGAAAGCTGGATGCTAACAGCACTGCCGAAATCATTAACAACACCTGTTGGGATGCAGGTAAGTGAAATGATTGGTGGTATTCCACCTTTAACTGCAGTATTTGTGATGATTGCAGGGTTTGTAGGAGCGATTATTGGCCCACTAGTCATTAAGTATGGCAAGTTGGATACGGCTGTTAGTAGAGGTGTAGCAGTAGGCAGTGCCTCTCATGGTGTAGGGCTTGTCAAACTAAGAGAATACGGGGAGCAGGAGCTATCAGTTGGTTCATTATCTATGGGCTTAACAGCTGTAATTGGCGCATTTTTCTGTCCACTATTTGTTTATTTATTTCTATAAAAAAGCTGAGATAATTAGAAAAAAACCTAAGCTATATGATAAAACACTTATTTCATGTTTCATCATAGCTTGGTTTTTTTGTTTGAGTGCTATGTTTCAATCGCTATATTTTTATCACTAATAAATATAATTATTATATTCAGATAATTGGTTTGCGTTCTTTAATAACGCGAATTGTTTTTAAAGATGTATCCTCTGGTCCTTGTACTGGTAAGCCAGCTTCAATATTCATTTGAATATAATGAATATTTTCTTGGGTAATTATTTCCCCGGGAATAAAAATTGGAATACCAGGAGGATATACCATAATAAATTCTGCACAAATACAGTTATCTGCTTCTGCAAGAGGAACAACCTCTGTATCCGCATAAAAGGCATCACGTGGTGACATAGCAAGAGCTGGAATTTCTGGAACATTCACCACTGCCTCCGTAATAGCCGCTTCGGAATCAAATGTTTTTGACATACGGCTAAGTGCATTGATAAGTAGATTAATTTCCTTTTTAGTATCACCTAATGTTACTAAGCATAAAATATTATATAGGTCAGATAGCTCTACTTCAATATTGGCATTATAACGAAGCCACTCCTCAGCTTGATGCCCTGAAATACCTAAATCTTTCACACTAATAAGAAGCTTTAAAGGGTCCATATCATATGTTGCAGATGAATGTAGCTTTTCTTTACCTGCACATTTTAAATGCGGAATTTGATTAATACGTTTACGTGCATCCTTTGCTAGACGCAATGCATCATCAATTAAATCATACCCATGAATGGCTAGCTGACGTCGAGCTGTGTCGAGTGACGCAAGCAATGGATAGGATGTTGATGTAGTCATAAGCATAGAAAAAACAGCTTGTACACGTTTTGCTGAAACAAGTCCTTCACGCACATTTAAAATGGATGTTTGTGTCATAGAGCCGCCAAGCTTATGTACACTTGTAGCTGCCATATCAGCACCTGCCTCCATTGCTGAATATGGTAGATCATCATGGAATTTAATGTGTACACCATGTGCTTCATCTACTACTACTGGAATATCGCGGCTGTGAGCGATTTCAACAATACGTTTTAAGTCAGCCGTAAAGCCATAATAAGTTGGGTTAATAACAAGCACTGCTTTTGTATCTGGATAAGCAGTTAAAGCCTTTTCGACAGCTTCAGGAGATATACCATGAGAAATTCCATATTCGCTGTCAACTTCAGGATGAATAAAGATTGGAATTGCACCAGCAAATACAATCGCCGACATAATAGATTTATGAACATTCCGTGGTACTAGAATTTTATCACCTGGACCAACGACAGTTAGAATCATCGTCATAATAGCGCCACTAGTACCTTGAACGGAAAAGAATGTATGATCAGCACCAAAGGCCTCCGCTGCAAGATTTTGCGCTTCCTTAATAGCGCCCTTTGGTGAATGTAAATCGTCTAGTGGAGCAATATTAATTAAATCAATTGATAAAACGTTGTCGCCGACGAATTCTCGGAAAGCAGGGTCCATTCCCTGTCCTTTTTTATGGCCTGGGATATGGAACTGAATAGGATGTCTGTTCCGATGTTTAAGTAATACGTCGAACAATGGAGTCTCTAATTGTGACAACGCAGGTACCACCTCACTTTATAATATCTAGGAAAACAAATGAATTATAGCACCTAACGACATGAAAAAATAGACTTTTCACAAAAAATAAAAGGATTTTTTCAGGATAACGAGAAGTTAGTAGCGTATGAAAGGGGAGGTTTTATGAATTGGCATACACGTGTAACAGAGCTTTTACAGGTGAAATATCCAATTATTCAAGGAGGACTAGCCTATTTAGCATATGCTGATTTGGCAGCAGCTGTGTCGAATGCTGGTGGACTTGGACAAATAACTGCCATGAGTTTACGTGATCCCGATTTATTACGGGCGGAAATTCATAAAGTACGCACATTAACAGACAAACCATTTGGTGTAAATTTTGCCATTGGTATGCATGGTCAAGGCTATGAGGATATGGTACGTGTTGCTGCTGAGGAGGAAGTACCTGTTGTCACAATGACTGGTGGCAATCCAGCACCTATTTTTGAATTGCTAGCAGGAACAAATATTAAAAAATTAGTTCTTGTTGCTGCACGAAGACAGGCACAAAAGGCAGAACAGCTTGGAGCGGATGCAGTGATGGTTGTTGGACAAGAAGGTGGTGGTCATCTTGGGCGTGATGATGTTGGAACAATGGTACTAGTGCCTCAGGTGGTCGATAGTGTGGGCATTCCAGTTATTGCGTCTGGCGGTATTGGTGATGGTCGAGGCTGGATGGCTGCACATGCATTGGGCGCTGAAGGCATTGAAATGGGCACCCGCTTTATTGCAACAAAGGAATGTGTAGATGCATCAGAGGCTTATAAAGAGGCACTGCTTGCTAGTACGGAGGCTGATACAACGATTATTAAACGTTCAATCGGTGCACCAGCGCGCGCGCTACGCAATGATTTTACAGCAAAGATTTTAGAAATTGAGCAGCAAACGCCGACCTATGAGGCGTTAAAAGATTATATAAGTGGTTCAGCCAATAAACGATTTATTTATGATGGTGATACAAGTCAAGGATTTGGTTGGGCTGGTCAGGTGACAGGAATGATTCATGATATACCAACTGTTGAGGAGCTCATCAATCGAATGGTTGCAGAAGCTGAGGGTATCCGCGTAAAATGGGGGCAATAACGTAAAGGTGGTTTTGTCAAATGGAATATTCTTATCCGTTTTCAACTGATTGGTCTACAAAGGAAATTGTAGATGTTGTGCAATTTTTTGAGGGAATTGAACAAGCTTATGAAAAGGGCATTAAGCGTGAGGTAATGCTTGCGAAATATCGTCGCTTTAAAGAAATTGTCCCTTCACAAGCTGAGGAAAAATCAATTTTTCGCGAATTTGAAGAGGTAAGCGGCTATAGTAGCTACCCCATTATTAAGCAAACAAAAGAGGCTACAGATGGCACGTTAATCAAAGCTGTTTCGAAATAAAGCTGACCATGATTATATTTTCGCATAAAAAATATATTTGGCACAAAAATAAAATAATAGCAACATGCAAGTCTAGTTCTGCCGTTGATAAAAGAGGATTACAACAACATGAAATGGATGTGAGAAAACTCTCACACCCATTTTTTTGTGTAAAAAAGCGATATGTTGTATACACTACCTTTACAAAAGTTTCCGTTATTTTCCTATAATGACATTGTAAATAGGCAATAAGTGATTAAATGTTTCCTCTATGGTTTGAGCTAGTTCGTTTGCAGATAATTGAACGGCTTGCTCTTTTGGAATATGTCGACCTACTAAAAATTCACCTTTTTTCACATCACGTAAACGTACTAGCAGTGCATCAAGCTTGTCCTCCTTGGCTTCTTGAAGGGCAATCGCTGCAGCAGACATATGATCCCCTGACACAATAAAATCATCTGGAAGCTGCTCTAATAATGCTTTATGAGCAATTAGACGTTCAGCCATTATATTTTTTTGTGGTGCTTCATAAATAATAGCTAAGACGATGAATAAATGTGTGTGCCATAGACCAATCTGAAAGTGAGGCAATGATTTATAGCCTCGTTTATAGGGAGCAAAGGCAACCCAACTATCTTTTGGAGGATTCACAGTTCTGCGAGCATGTTTGGCAACATGAGGGAAAAATTCTTCACCTAATTGACTGGAGAAATAAGTAGAAAAATCTTCACCAAGCTGATGAAATTTTGGACGTACATGGGTATTTAAGGCATCCATTCTTTGTTCTAAGCCATCTATTGTAAAAACGTTAAAGTCTTTAGTGGTCCATTTTAGTTTTGACAATTTTCTTTGCTCCTTTCGATTTATCATGTTTATTTTACAATGAATTTGGGAAAAAATCTTATAACAAGAACTTTATCGAATTGAAAAAGTTTTTGTAAAAAAATTAAAAAAAGGAAGTGGTTTTTTATGAAACCAGTTGTGAAAATTATACGTAAAGTTGACATTGAAAAGCAATATGAGCACATTTTACAATTAGAATTAGACTACGAATTAGCATCTCTCTTCGCAGCGATGAATGACAATAATGAAATTGAAATTGAAAAAAGTAAAAAACGTCTGGCTGAGATTCAGATGGAACTGGAAAGTTTGCACGCCTATGCGTAACAACAATCTCATACCTATTTAAAAATCACTTGCTGAATATTCCGACAGCAGGTGATTTTTATTTTGACAAAGGGTAAAATAGGTATTACAACATAATGAAAGTATGTAGATGTCATCAAGAAGTGAGCTGTTAAGTAATGAGGAAAGGTATATAGCATTCGGTAAAGAAAATAAAGGGCCTTTTCTTATATTCGAAGGGTGGGTTTTTAGTGGATTTACAACGATTAGATGAATTTGCACAACAAATTATTTTTGAAGCAGGAAGTCGTATTCGAAAGGCCTTTTCGTATAACCTCGTAATTGAAACAAAGTCAGGGGCAAATGACCTTGTAACAAATATTGATCGAGAAACGGAATTGTTTTTTATTGAACAAATTAAAGCTTTTGATCCAACGCATAAAATTTTAGGGGAAGAAGGAATGGGCGAAAAGGTAGAGTCATTGGATGGCATTGTGTGGATTATTGATCCCATCGATGGCACGATGAATTTCGTGAAGCAGCACCGTCATTTTATGATATCTATTGGCATTTTTGTGGATGGTATAGGAAAGCTTGGTTACATATTTGATGTCATGCGTGAGGATTTATTTTATGCGGTTGCAGGTCAAGGTGCATGGTATAATGATTCACCATTGCGTAAGCTACAAACGATTACAATGGAAGAGGCTGTTATTGGCATTAACGCACATTGGGTAGCGCCTAATCGACATATTCACCATGAAAAAGTGATTGATATGATTCGCAAAGTTCGTGGCACACGCTCCTATGGCTCAGCCGCAATGGAAATCGCCTTTGTGGTTAGTGGTAAATTAGATGCCTATGTATCCATGCGTCTATCACCATGGGATATTGCTGGCGGTACAATTATTGCGCAGGAAGTCGGCGCTATTGCCACAAATTTACATGGAGCAGGCTTTGATTTTCTACATCAGGATACATTTATTATAGCTAACCCTGCCATTCACCAAGAATTATTAGAGAAATACATCGTGCCCTATAAATAGAAAAAAGTAGTATAAACCATTATTAATGGTTTATATTACTTTTTTATTAGCTGTAAAACGTGATGACTAAATCGATAGTCATGTATATAAAAAACAATTACCACTTTTAGCATAGTGCATGTACAATAAAATATAAAGGGTATAGGGAAAACTAAAAATAGGAAGTGGATAAAAATGAAGGAACAGTACAAAAGCTCTATTTTTAATAGTATTTTTACAAAATTAACCTTATTGATTGTTTGTATTATTATACTAACAGCGGGAGGTATTGGTAGTACAAGCTATTATTTAGCTAAAACAAAGCTTGTAGCAGCAGGAGAAAGCGATATTAAACATCTTGTTGATACTGCTTTGGTGACATTAACAGTATTAAATGATCAAGTAGAGGCAGGAGAGCTATCGCTTGAAGAAGCACAAAATAGGGCAAGGGTATTGTTGAATGGTCCACAACTTGCTGAAGGCTATGATTATAAAAATTCTGCATTCCTTTATAAAAAAGATGGCTATTTAGTTGCTTATAATGCAAATTATGCCGCTGTTCTCCATCCTACAAACCCAATAGGGCATATACCTGATGATACAACAAATCGTGAAAATATGGTGCGTGCTGCACAAGCCACAAATTCTCAGGAACATTTTCATCATTTTCAGGATGTAGATAGCGACGGCAATCAGGTAACTAAAACTGCCTATATGGTTCAATTTGAGCCATGGGATTGGTCTGTTGGAATGAGTGTATTTGATACAACATTCTATGGCGAGCTGAATCAGGTGAAATGGTATATTGCTCTTATCACAATTATTATTACATTCATTAGTACAGCATTATTTTACCTAACATCACGTAAAAAATTTAAGCTATTAGAAAGTATTTCAATGGCATTTTTACGTATTGTTGAACGTAACATTCAGCCCCAAACATTGCCAGAATCAAATGATGAAATTGGTTATCTTGGTAAGTCCTTTAACAATATGCTAGTGCAATTAAGAGATTTAATTGGACGGCTTCAAGAAACAAGCAGTAAGGTGGCAGAAACTTCACTGTCTTTATCAGCGATTTCAGAGCAAACGGCTTCTAGTAGTGAAGAGGTTGGAAGAGCGATGAATGATATTGCTAATGGAACAGTAAACCAAGCAACAGATTTAGAACAAACAACTCAACAAATTGAGCTGCTGAATACATCAATTGAGGCTATGAATCAACAAAACCGTACGATTCAAGAAATCACTGCACAGGCGGAGCTAACAGCTAATCAAGGTCAAGCAATGATGCAACGTTTAAAGCAGTCTAATGAACAATCATTAGTTTCCTCTAATGAGGTCAGTAAAAATATTACGATTTTACATAATGAAATTGCTGAAATATCTAGAATTACAACAACGATTGAAAGCATTTCATCTGAAACGAATTTATTAGCATTAAATGCTAGTATTGAGGCGGCACGTGCTGGGGAGCATGGTAAGGGCTTCGCTGTTGTCGCTGAGGAGGTACGGAAGCTGGCGGAGCAATCCAATGAGGCAACAAAGCAAATTCAAAGTATGATTGCCGCGATTGAAATGGGCGCAGAAAAAACAGTGGATGCTGTAGCAAGCAATATTCAACGCTCACAGCAGCTAGACACAGTAGTAAATGAAACAGAGCAGGAATTTGGTCATATTATGCAAGCTATTTCAGAAACAACACAGGCAATTACAGTATTCAATCAAGAGCTGGCAATGATTACAAAGCAAAATGAAATGATTACACAGGCTGTCCAAAATGTTTCAAGTATTTCAGGTCAAACTGCCGCTGCTGTTGAGGAAATTACAGCATCTATTGATGAGCAAATTAGCGCTATTGCACAAGTCGCTATGTCAGCCGAGCATTTAACAGACTTAAGTCAAGCATTAAATGATATTGTAGAGCAATATGAATTATAGCCAATATACAATTGTCCTCTGTAAAGGCGAACGATAACGAGAAAAACCAAACTATTACGAAATGTTTTTCGCAAGGTAGTTTGGTTTTTCTTTAGCTGAAAGCTTGTTGTTTTGGCTGTATGTTGTTTAGAGCAGCCCTTGTGCACGTAGTTTGCGTTTCATTTTAAAGGCTGTCATGAAAATGACACATGTAGCCACAATACCTGCAATGATACCAAGGACACTGCTAGCTGCGATTGAATAGCCGATAGAGCACATCGCTAAAATAGCGGCTAATGCATAAATGGCCATAACGATTTTTGCACGATTCATAGTCGAGCCCCCTATATAAAAATTTGTCGATCAAATATATTTTTTAGAATGATGGAAATTCTAATAAGGACATTTCTATCCTTCTTGTGCTATAATATCACAGTTAAACATTCGAAAAAAGAATATGGAGTGGAATAATGACAAACTTACGTCAAGATCTTCGCAATATCGCAATAATCGCCCACGTTGACCATGGTAAAACTACCTTAGTCGACCAACTATTAAAACAATCAGGTACATTCCGTTCAAACGAACATGTGGAAGAACGTGCAATGGACTCTAATGATATTGAACGCGAACGTGGTATTACAATTTTAGCCAAAAATACTGCAGTAAACTATAACGGAACTCGTATCAACATCCTTGATACGCCTGGACACGCCGACTTTGGTGGTGAGGTAGAACGTATTTTAAAAATGGTAGATGGCGTTTTACTAGTTGTCGATGCGTATGAGGGTTGTATGCCGCAAACACGCTTTGTATTGAAAAAAGCGTTGGAGCAAAAGCTAACACCAATTGTAGTTGTAAACAAAGTCGATAAAGACTCAGCTCGTCCATTAGAAGTTGTGGATGAAGTATTGGAATTATTTATTGAATTAGGAGCAGATGACGATCAATTAGACTTCCCTGTTGTTTATGCTTCTGGTGTAAATGGTACAGCTTCTCTTGATGCTGATCCAACAAAGCAAGAAGAAAATATGCAATGTTTATTTGAAAAAATTATTGAAGCAATTCCTGCGCCAGTGGATAACTCAGCAGAGCCACTACAATTCCAAGTGGCATTACTAGATTATAATGACTATGTGGGTCGTATTGGGATTGGCCGCGTCTTCCGTGGTACAATTGAGGTAGGACAACAAGTAGCATTAATGAAACTAGATGGTACAGTGAAACAATTCCGTGTGACAAAGCTCTTCGGTTTCTTTGGCTTAAAGCGTGAAGAAATCCAATCAGCAAAAGCTGGAGATTTAATTGCTGTATCAGGTATGGAAGACATCAATGTTGGTGAAACAGTATGTCCTGTTGACCATCAAGATGCTTTAACACCATTACGCATTGATGAACCAACATTACAAATGACATTTTTAGTAAACAATTCGCCATTTGCAGGCCGTGAAGGAAAATGGGTAACAGCTCGTAAAGTAGAGGAGCGTTTACGTTCACAGCTACAAACAGATGTGTCATTACGCGTTGAAGATACAGATTCACCAGATGCATGGGTTGTTTCTGGTCGTGGAGAACTGCATTTATCGATTCTTATTGAAAATATGCGTCGTGAAGGCTTTGAATTGCAAGTATCCAAACCACAAGTAATTATTCGTGAAATTGATGGTGTGAAATGTGAGCCATTTGAGCGTGTACAAATTGATGTGCCAGAAGAAAATGTTGGTTCTATTATTGAATCGATTGGTGCTCGAAAAGGTGAAATGCTTGATATGGTGAACAATGGCAATGGCCAAGTTCGTCTTATTTTCTTAGTGCCTGCTCGTGGTTTAATTGGTTATACAACTGAGTTTATGTCAATGACAAAAGGGTTTGGGATTATTAACCATACATTTGATTGCTACCAACCATATATTCCAGGACGTATCGGTGGACGTCACCAAGGTGTGCTTGTATCAATGGAAACAGGTAAATCAACAACTTATGGTATGATGCAGGTAGAAGACCGTGGTACACTATTTGTAGAGCCAGGTACAGAAATTTATGAAGGTATGATCGTTGGTGAAAACACACGTGACAATGATATCACTGTTAATATTACAAAAATGAAGCAAAAAACGAATGTTCGTTCCGCGACAAAAGATGCAACAAACGTTATTAAAAAACCACGTTTATTAACGCTTGAAGAAGCATTAGAGTTTTTAAACGATGATGAGTATTTAGAAATTACACCAGAGTCTATTCGTCTTCGTAAACAAATTCTTGATAAAAATGAACGTGAAAGAATAGCGAAAAAATTAAAAAACGCTGAACAATAATCTTTTGCTTCCGTGAAAGGAAGAGGAATCTTGGGTCTGAAGTCCGCTTTACTGGGTGAACTAAATGTTATTCAAGTGGCTGCACAAGTAAATATACAGGAAACAGAGGAAGCCTATAAAAAAATGGCTGGAGTTACACGCTTTTTATATCAAAATATGCCTAGCTATGAAATCGCTGGCTATATTTTATTTTTCCTTGTGTTTATACTGTCAGCAATTGTCTACAAACTAGGCTTTGCAAAGAAACTAAAATGGTCACAAAATATGATTATTTATATTTTCCTATTTTTAGGCTGTATTATGTTGACATTCTTTGCATTATATCTTCCAATGGTTGAAGGGCTTATTGTAGCGGCCTTAATTTTAATTGTTTATAAAACACGATTATGGCGTGAAAAAAAAGAAGAACAACAAGCTACAAATCAATAGATTATTACATGCAGTCTTAGCATTATTATGCTAAGGCTGCTTTTTTGTAGAAATGGATAGGAACCGAAATCTTCTTATGTGAATAGATTAATGCTGATAGGCTAATTTTGATCACATCAAGGAGGAAAGGGAATGCGTTGGCTTACAAAAGGTTTATGGTTCAGTGTCATTGCTTTGTTACTCCTTTCTTTGACAGCATGTAATAAAGCAGAGCTAGAAAAAGTCAAAGTAGGAGAAGTAACCCGTTCGATTTTCTATGCACCACAATATGTAGCACTTGAGAAAGGATTCTTTGAGGAGGAGGGTCTTGCTGTTGAACTACAAACCATTGCAGGTGGCGATAAAACAATGACGGCTTTATTGTCAGATGGCATTGATATTGCTTTAGTGGGATCAGAAACCTCCATTTATGTCACATTGCAAGGAGCGAATGACCCCATTCAAAATTTTGCGCAATTAACACAAACGGACGGTACATTTTTAGTAGCAAGAGAGAAGACGGATAGTTTTACATGGGATCAGTTGAAGGGTTCTACATTTTTAGGGCAACGTAAAGGTGGCATGCCTCAAATGGCTGGAGAGTTTGTGTTGAAAAAGCATGGTATAGATCCTGTGAACGATTTAACGCTTATTCAAAATATTGATTTTGCTAATATTGCCACAGCTTTTGCTTCAGGTACTGGCGACTATGTTCAATTATTTGAGCCAACTGCAAGTGTCTTTGAGAAAGAGGGCAAGGGCTATATTGTTGCATCATTTGGTACAGAATCTGGCACAATACCTTACACATCCTTTATGGCAAAAAGCAGCTACCTAAAGAATGATGCTCAAACTGTGCAGGCTTTTACGAACGCATTAAAACGTGCACAAGATTTTGTGCAAAATGAAAGTGCAGCAGAGGTGGCAAAAATTATCCAGCCATATTTTGAAAATGTGGATATAGCGGTTATTAAAACAGTTGTAGAGCGTTATAAGGCACAAGGCTCGTATGCGACAGATCCTATTCTTGATAAAGGAGAGTGGGATCACTTGCAAACAATTATGGAGGAAGCAGGTGAACTTCCTCAACGTGTGGAGTATGAACAGCTAGTTAATACAACCTTTGCAAAAAAGGCTGTTGAATAATATGACATTTTTACAGCTAGAAAACATTCACCATAGTTATTTTTCAAGCACCCAGGCAAAGGAAGTATTATATGATATTAGTTTAAGCATTCGGGAAGGTGAATTTGTATCTTTTATCGGACCAAGTGGCTGTGGGAAAACAACATTATTATCTATTATCGCGGGATTATTCCCTGCAACAGAGGGGAAAATTTATATAGATGGAGAGGAGCTGTCGACGCTTCATCAGCCTAGCATTGGCTATATGCTACAGCAAGACTATTTATTTCCTTGGAAAACTATCGAGGAGAATGTCACAATTGGCTTAAAATTGATGGAGCGCAAGACGAAAACACATAAAGTAACAGCCAATGCACTTTTGCAGGAAATAGGCTTGCCACACATAGGCAAAAATTATCCACGCGAATTATCAGGCGGCATGAGGCAGCGTGTGGCACTTGCTCGCACATTAGCTGTGAATCCGAAAATTTTATTGTTAGATGAGCCATTTTCGGCTTTAGACTATCAATCAAAATTAAAGCTTGAGGATTTAGTTGTAGAAACATTAAAAACGTATAAAAAAACAGCTATTCTTGTAACGCATGATATTGGTGAGGCGATTGCAATGAGTGAGCGTGTATTTCTTTTTTCCGCAAATCCAGGCACATTGCATAAAGTGTTTGAAATTCCACAGGTGCTTCGTGAGCTTTCACCCTTTGATGTAAGACAGCATCCAGCCTATACGGACGTATTCCAAACAATTTGGAAGGAGCTGGAGAGCCTTGGATAATACATTATTTAAACAATATCAGCAAATGCTAAAAAAAGAAAAGCGTTTTGTGCGGCTATATCAGCTTATTATTTTGCTTATATTTTTTGGAGGATGGGAGCTTCTCTCTAGGTTTGAGTGGATTGATCGTTTAATTTTTAGTTCACCAACACAGGTTTGGCAGACATTTGTTGAAAAAGTCAGTGATGGGACGTTAACATTACATGTTGGTGTGACGCTAATGGAAACAGTTATAGGCTTTATCGCCGGGACTTTACTAGGTACGTTTATCGCTATTGTGCTATGGTGGTTTCCGTTGCTATCAAAGGTCTTTGACCCTTATTTAGTGATTTTAAATGCAATGCCTAAAGTGGCACTTGGACCTATTTTAATTGTTGCATTAGGTCCAGGGTATTTTTCGATTATTGCCATGGGTGCATTGATTTCCATTATTATTACAACGATCGTAGTATATACAGCCTTTAAAGGGGTTGACCCCAATTATAGTAAGGTGCTACAAACCTTTGGTGCAACGAGATGGCAAATATTTAAAGAGGTCATTTTGCCAGCATCATTTCCTACGATTATTTCGACTTTAAAAGTAAATGTAGGTTTATCATGGGTAGGGGTTATTGTTGGGGAATTTTTAGTTGCCTCCAAAGGGCTCGGGTATTTAATTATTTATGGCTTCCAAGTATTTAATTTTAACCTTGTGCTGATGTCCCTACTAATCATCGCATTTTTTGCAACAATTATGTATCAGGTTGTAGAATTACTTGAAAGGGCTATTATTAAAAATAGCAGCTAATATAAAAAAGAGGTGACTTAACATAAAGCACCTCTTTTTCGTCTATTAAAATTCTTTATCCATTTGTGGAGATGTGCGATAAAAGCGGAAATTACCTGTTTCGATTCGCGCAATTGTATTTTCTTTAATACGGGTATGGCAGCTATCACACATATAGGTATGAATTGGGCGATTGCGCAACTTTTTAGCTAAAGGTAAATCATCATCTAAATGATTAATCACATCGCAAATAACGCATTTGACGCGCATGGCATTTCCTCCTATTCCGCACGAATGGCTAAGACATTTTTAATAGGATTATCTACATTGGAGCCGTCTTTCAGTAATACATGGATTGGGCCATCTTCCAGTAGAGGTTTGCCGTCTTGGCTATATTTTAAAATTAATGTATACGCTTCTTCAATTGTAAATGGATACTCTTGTCCATCTTTACATTCAAAGACGATTTTTGTTGCTTCAGGTTGAAGCTCGGCATTATTTAAAAAATGGCTTAATTCGATGCCGAATGTACCTGTTTCCATTCCTTTACGGTCAAATTTGCGCTCTGATTTTAATGTAGGTGGGAATGTTGCCCCCTCCATAATTTCGCGTGACCAGTGTGCCCCTACCTCGCGCATATATTTGGTATCTGCATCTTCCTCAATATTTTGTGACACAAAGTATGTGTTTAAATCTAATTTACGATCATCAAAAATCCACACAGTCGGGTCTAATGTTAGTTGGTATAAAACTGCACCTTTGATAGGAATTATTGTTTCCATTGATAGAAATCCTCCTCAAAACTTGTATATCCATGACTTAGTATAACGCTAATACCTAGGGATAATAAAGAAATATAATTTGAATTCTCTATTTTCCAATGAAGACACTTGCATTTTTAACAACTAAAAGATAAACTTTATTAAGATAGAATCGAAGAAATATCAGATAATGGGGGCGTCCTCATGGATACGAAATCACAAACTTCTTTTCAAGAGAAGGCTTTGGAGCTTTTAGTTGCTGATGCAGATAAAATTGCTCGCCTTATTCGAGTACAAATGGATCATTTAACAATGCCACAATGCCCTCTATATGAGGAAGTATTAGATACACAAATGTTTGGTCTATCACGTGAAATTGACTTTGCTGTAAAGCTTGGCTTAATTGAGCGTGAAAAAGGTAAAGAAATTCTCGACTCGCTCGAGAAGGAGCTTTCTGTACTACACGATGCGTATACAGACAAATAAAATGAAAAACTCAAACGCTTTTTTTGCGCTTTGAGTTTTTTTACTAGAACGAGGTTTTCGAATGAAACAATATTTAAAACGTTATGCACAAAATTTTGATTACCCATTATTTTTTACGGTCCTATTGTTAAGTATATTTGGCTTAATTATGATTTATAGTTCAAGTATGATGATAGCTATTGTGCGTGAAGAACAAGCGCCAGATTACTTTTATCAAAAGCAAGTAACAAATTTAATCGTGGCATTTTTGGGCTTTCTTGCAGCAGCCTTTTTCCCATATAAGCATTATGCGAATAAAAATATTATGCTATTGCTAACGGTTGTGCTAGTAGTGTTATTTACATGGGTAAAAGTAAATGGTAATGGAGCGGATGAAGTAGGGTCTCAAAGCTGGATCACTGTTCCGTTTTTTGGGAATTTTCAGCCCTCTGAGTATGCAAAGCTATTTATCATTTTATATTTTGCTGCTGCTTTTTATCGGAAAGCGCAAAAATATACATTTGAAAAGCTTCAGCCAACCGAAATTTTCTACCCAATTTTTCTTTGGATTTTAGTGGTTGCTGGCGTAGCTTTTGAAACGGATTTAGGTGCAGTTATTATTTTATGTGGGATTGCTGTATCTGTTGTCGCTTCAAGCGGTATTCCTTTTAAAACATTTTGGAAGTTTTTTGGCGTATTAGGTGCATTTGGCACGGCAATTCTTGGTATACTATGGTTATTTAAAGGAGAATTGCTGACAGGCAATCGGAAAGGGCGGATTTTATCCTATTTGAATCCGTTTGAGTATGAGGATACTAGCGGTCATCAGGTTGTTAATAGTTATTATGCGATTGGTGGAGGCGGCCTAGAAGGTAGAGGTCTTGGCCAATCTATTCAAAAGTTAGGATATTTACCCGAACCTCAGACAGATTTTATTATGGCCATTATTATGGAAGAATTGGGCATATGGGGTGTATTAATTGTCTTGCTTGGTTTAGGTTTTATTGTATATAAGGGCTTTTCGATTGCATTGCGAACGAAAGACCCATTAGCACGCATGATTGCGGCTGGTATTGCGAGCTGGATTGGCTGGCAAACGTTTATTAATCTTGGGGGTGTAACTGGGTTAATCCCGTTAACCGGTGTAACGTTACCTTTTATTAGCTATGGCGGTACATCTATAATTATTCTATCTTTAGCAATGGGCATATTAATCAATGTTTCTATGTTTGAAAAGGTAGAAAGAAAAAAAGCACAGTCATAAAGGAGGATACCTATGGAATCAATTAACAAAATTCTCGTAGCCAATCGAGGCGAAATTGCAATTCGCATTTTCCGTGCCTGTACGGAGCTAGATATTCGAACAGTTGCGATCTATTCAAGGGAGGATAGTGGGGCTTTTCATCGCTTTAAAGCAGATGAAGCCTATTTAGTAGGAGCTGGCAAAAAACCAATCGATGCGTATTTAGATATTGAAGGGATTATTGCTATTGCCAAGGATGCAGATGTTGATGCGATTCATCCAGGGTATGGTTTTTTATCAGAAAATGTAGAGTTTGCACGTCGCTGTGAGGAAGAAGGCATTATCTTTATTGGTCCAACATCTCAACATTTAGATATGTTTGGCGATAAGGTCAAAGCGCGTGAACAAGCGATTGCGGCCAATATTCCAGTTATTCCTGGCACAGACGGCCCCGTTGCCCAGTTAGCAGAGGTAGAGGATTTTGCCAGCACTTATGGCTATCCAATTATGATTAAGGCAGCGCTTGGTGGCGGTGGTCGTGGGATGCGTCTTGTGCATACACAAGAGGAACTTGCATCTGCCTATGAGCGTGCAAAGTCAGAAGCTAAAGCTGCATTTGGCTCTGATGAGGTCTATGTGGAAAAGGCGATTATCAAGCCAAAGCATATTGAAGTGCAAATTATTGGTGACCAGCATGGCAATCTTGTGCATTTGTATGAGCGTGATTGCTCGATCCAGCGTCGTCACCAAAAAGTAGTGGAAATTGCGCCATCGAACTCTATTTCTGAGGAATTAAGACAGCGCATTTGTGAAGCAGCCGTGCAATTAATGAAGAATGTCTCGTACATAAATGCAGGGACGGTGGAATTTTTAGTCGCAGGCGATGATTTTTATTTCATTGAGGTGAATCCGCGTATTCAAGTAGAGCATACGATTACAGAGATGATTACAGGCGTCGATATTGTTCATGCTCAAATTAAAGTAGCAGCGGGTTATGCCCTGCATGGTGAAGAAATTCATATGCCAAAGCAGGCAGATATCCCAATGATTGGCTATGCGATTCAAGCTCGTGTCACAACAGAGGACCCCGCTAATGACTTTATGCCAGATACAGGAAAATTAATGGTATACCGTTCAAGTGGTGGTTTCGGAGTACGCTTAGATGCAGGAAATGGCTTCCAAGGTGCTGTAGTGACACCTTACTATGATTCCCTGCTTGTGAAAATTTCTACATCAGGTATGACATTTAAAGAAGCAGCTGCGAAAATGGATCGTAACTTAAAGGAATTCCGTATTCGTGGTGTGAAAACAAATATTCCATTTTTAAATAATGTAGTAACACATGAACAATTTTTATCAGGCGCCTTTGATACAAGCTTTATTGATACAACACCAGAGCTATTTGAATTCCCCGTCAGAAAAGACCGTGGGACAAAGCTATTAAGCTATATTGGCAATGTTACACTAAACGGCTTCCCAGGAGTGGAGAAGAAGTCCAAGCCTATTTTTGTACAGCCAAGCGTGCCTAAATTTGACCCATTGATTGTGCCACCAGCTGGTACAAAGCAAATCTTGGATGCACAAGGACCTGAAGGCTTAGTAAAATGGATTTTAGCACAGGATGATGTGCTTTTAACGGATACAACCTTCCGTGATGCTCACCAATCATTACTAGCAACTCGTGTACGTTCACAGGATATGTTCCAGGTGGCTGATGCGACAGCACGTATGATGCACCAGCTATTCTCGTTAGAAATGTGGGGTGGCGCAACATTTGATGTCGCATACCGCTTCTTAAAAGAAGACCCATGGGAGCGCCTAGCGAAGCTGCGTGAGCAAATTCCGAATGTATTATTCCAAATGCTTTTGCGCGGGGCGAATGCCGTTGGTTATACCAACTATCCTGATAACCTTATCCGTGAATTTATTGCAGAATCGGCTGCATCAGGCATTGATGTATTCCGTATTTTCGATAGCTTAAACTGGATTAAGGGCATGGAAGTAGCGATTGATGCAGCACGTCAATCTGGCAAAATTGCTGAAGCAGCGATTTGCTACACAGGCGATATTTTGGATGATACACGCGCGAAATATTCTGTACAATACTACAAGGATATGGCGAAGGAGCTAGAGGCAGCAGGTGCACATATTTTAGCGATTAAAGATATGGCTGGTTTATTAAAGCCAGAAGCAGCCTATCGTTTAATTTCAGAGCTAAAAGACACAACAAATCTGCCAATCCATCTGCATACACATGATACAAGCGGTAATGGTATTTACTTATATGCCAAAGCAATTGAGGCAGGCGTAGATATTGTTGATACAGCATTAGGTGCAATGGCTGGTCTTACATCACAGCCAAGTGCAAACTCCTTATACTATGCGATGAAAGGCAGTCAGCGTGAGGTACGTGCGGATATTGACTCGCTTGAAAAGCTATCCTACTACTGGGAGGATGTGCGTAAATACTACAAGGATTTTGAAAGTGGTATGATTAGTCCACATTCTGAAATTTATGTGCATGAAATGCCTGGCGGACAATATAGTAACCTACAACAGCAAGCAAAAGCAGTAGGGCTTGGCGACCGTTGGGAAGAAGTAAAACATATGTATTCTCGCGTCAACCTTCTATTTGGCGATATTGTCAAAGTGACGCCATCATCGAAGGTAGTCGGGGATATGGCACTCTTTATGGTACAAAACGATTTGGATGAACATACTGTTTTAACAAGAGGGCAAACAATTGACTTCCCAGACTCTGTGATTGAGTTCTTCCAAGGCTATCTTGGGCAGCCACATGGTGGATTCCCAGAGGAGCTGCAAAAGGTTGTTTTAAAGGACCGTGAAGCGATCACAGTACGTCCTGGAGAGCTATTAGAGCCAATTCAATTTGAACAGCTAGCAGCACATCTAGAGGATCAATTAAGCCGTCCTGTAACCAAGAAAGATGTCCTAGCCTATGCATTGTATCCAAAAGTTTTTGAAGAGTATGCTAAAACAGCCGAATCCTTTGGCAATATTTCCGTGTTAGATACACCAACATTCCTATACGGCTTAAAGCTAGGGGAAATTATTGAGGTTGAAATTGAAAAAGGAAAAACATTAATTATTAAATTAGTATCCATCGGTGAACCACAGCACGATGGTACGCGTGTTTTATACTTTGAGCTCAACGGCCAATCTCGTGAGCTAGTGATTCAAGATATGACAGTAGAAGTGGATGGTAGTGTAGCCTTAAAGGCAGACTCCAGCAATCCAAATCAAATTGGTGCAACAATGCCAGGAACCGTGTTAAAGGTTGTTATCTCGAAAGGCAGCCCTGTGAAACGCGGTGATCACCTTCTGATTACAGAGGCAATGAAAATGGAAACAACTGTCCAAGCACCAAAGGATGGTATTATTAAAGAGGTTTATGTTGCCGCAGGTGATGCCATTTCCACAGGCGATCTATTGATTGAAATGGAATAATAAATGCTTAAAAGGTTATTAGATGCATATTAGCGTCTAATAGCCTTTTTTATATTAGGGATGGAAAGATAAGAATAGGATGATGGACAGCACCTTCAATCAAAGAGCTATTTATGAATATATGTTAAGCTATATGGAGAGTTATGCAAGTAGGGGGAAGTTTAAAATACTAAAAACGCTATTTAATTGGCTGCTGATTATTGGCTTAATTTTATTAGGAGGACGCATTGTAACAGCAATTTGTGTCTATTTTGACATTCCATTTACAACCTTTTTTAAAGATTATGCACTAGTATCTGTGATTATTTTAATTATTGGAATTATAGGATCAGAAACAATGAAAAAGCAGGAAAAAAGATAAAAGATTCGGCACATCCTCTCGTGCCGAATCCTTTTCATGTGCTATTTCTTCTTTTCATTATAGTTACTACGAGCGACTAGCATAATCATATAACATAATAAACCAAATAACAGAGAAATAAATAGCGAATGTAGTAAAGCAACTGTTAAATTTAATCTTGTCAGGACTACTAACATACCCGCAATTACTTGTAAAACAACGATTGTAAAGGCAATAATCCAACCATAATAAATAACACGCTGGTTTTTATATTCTTTCACAGCATGCCAAGTTATGTATGCAATCCAAATGAAAATAATAAGAACAGCTAGACGATGCCCCATTTGCACCCATTCATACATATTGTTTGGCAGTGCTAAAGGTGATTCATTATAGCAAAATGGCCAGTCAGGACAAATTAAGCTAGAATCCGTATGTCGTACAAGCGCTCCTGTATAAACGACTAAATAAGAATAAATTGTGACAGCAATTGTATGCCAACGTAATTTTTTCCCCATAAATACGTTATCAGCATCAAATTTCCGATCCACTTCAAATACAATCATAGAAAGCAGAAGAACAGCAGCAAAGGAAATAAGAGAAATTCCAAAATGCAGCGCTAGGATAAAATCACCTTGCCCCCATAACACTTGGGCTGCTCCAATTAAAGCCTGTGCGATTAAGAAAAACATTGCCAAAAAACCTAATAACTTTACTTCACGAATATGTCCGAGTTTACGCCATGTCCAAACTGTTAGTACAAGAATTGAAATAGATACGACTCCAGTCACAAGGCGATGTGAAAATTCAATAAGAACTTCTGGTGTAATTTCCTTTGGAATAAGAGATCCATTACAATCAGGCCAGTTTCGACCACAGCCTAAGCCACTATCTGTTTTTGTAACAAGCGCTCCACCAAGTAAAATTAGGAGCATTCCAACTGTAGCGGCAACAGCAAACCACTTCAAATACCTGTTGTGTTGCATAAAATGAGTCACCTACTTTATCTATCAACATTACAAGAGCGTAATGTTTCTGCTACTAGATAATATCGAAAATACGTTTAAAAAACAACTTGTAAAGAGAAGGGACTAATAGATGTCGATTCCATTTCACAAATTGTTCATAATTTCGTGCTTTAACCTTCACAATTGATTTTAGAAAATGTTTTACTATAGATATGTTGTTTTTATTTATATTTCTAGGCAAAACTAATTTTTACAACTTCATCTAAATTTCACTTAATGTCTAGAAATCAATCGCAAATTTCGCTATAGTTATGATAGCGGAATATGCTTACAAAAATGAAAGGAGAGGTAATATGTCAAACGGTCGTACACTGGCGGCTACTAGAAATCCAGAGCCAGAAACAACATCCGTTGTAAAAGATTTTTTAGCACTAATAAAAATTGGCATCGTTAACTCGAATCTTGTCACAACATTTACAGGGATGTGGCTGGCGTTTCAATTAACTAGTAGACATTTCTTGCAAGAGCTTGATGTCATATTCTACACCATGCTAGGTGCGGCATTAATCATTGGTGGCTCAGGCGCAATGAACAACTTTATTGATCAGGATATCGATCCGATCATGAAAAGAACGAAGGCAAGACCGACAGTAACTGGTAGATTTAAGCCAAATTTAGTATTGACCATTGCCCTCTCATTTTTAATTGTAGGTGAAATTTTGTTATTTGCGGCATCGTTTGCGGCCGGCATGTGGGGACTACTAGGAATATTTGCTTATGTTGTTCTGTATTCAATGTGGTCAAAGAGAAAGCATGTTAGTAACACGGTTGTAGGAAGCATTTCTGGGGCTATTCCTCCGATTATTGGATATGCAGCGGTTGAGCCTACTTTAGGCTTAGGAGCACTTGCCTTATTTCTTATTATGTTCGCATGGCAGCCACCGCATTTTTATGCGCTTGCTATGAAACGTACAGAGGAATACCGTGCAGCTAAAATACCAATGCTACCTGTTGTAAAAGGATTTAAACGAACAAAGTATTCCATGCTATTTTGGATTCTTTTATTATTCCCGTTACCTTTCCTGTTACCAGAGCTTGGAATTGGCTTTTTAACTCTTGCTACTGCATTGAACTTAGGTTGGTTAATACTAGCTCTAAAAGGCTTTACTACAAATGATGATATGAAATGGGCAAATAAAATGTTTATTTACTCATTGAATCATATGACAATACTATTTGTAGCCATCATTATATTTGCGGTGTTTAGCTAATTTAGGGGATTCTTTCTTTTTCTAAAGAATTCATATAGACAGAACTAATGTCCTAGGTACACATGAAAATACAACAAAGAAAGAGGGGTTTAATTAAGCTATGATGAAAGGGCTTAAAAAATGGCGTCTTTTTTCACTTCTAGCAGTGATGATGGTTTTCCTTTCAGGATGTGGTGAAGATTATCTATCTACGCTGAAACCAACTGGAGAAGTAGGCAGACAACAATTAAATCTATTACTGTTAACTACTGTAATTATGACGCTAGTAGTAGTAATAGTATCTGTTATCTATTTACTTGCATTCGTAAAATACCGTCGTTCACGCGTTGGGGAAAATGTTATTCCTAAACAAGTAGAGGGTAGCCATACGTTAGAAGTGATTTGGACAGTTATTCCAATTATTTTATTATTAATTATCGCTGTACCAGTTGTTACAACTACTTATAAATTTGCAGATGTTGCTGCAATGGATGAGGTAGATGAAGAGGGGAACAAAACAGCCCTAACAGTTAATGTAACAGCAAAATTGTACTGGTGGGAATTTGAATACCCTAACCAAGGTATTGTAACTGCTCAAGAGCTAGTAGTCCCAACAGGTGAAAAGGTTTACTTTAATTTAAAGGCTGCTGATGTTAAGCACTCATTCTGGATTCCTGCTGTAGGCGGTAAAATGGATACAAACGTAGAGAACTTAAACAAATTCTACTTAGAATTTGACCAAGAATCCAAAGATTTAAAAGATGGCGTATTTTATGGTAAATGTGCTGAGCTATGTGGACCTTCACACGCATTAATGGACTTTAAAGTAAAAACATTAAGCCCAGAGGCATTTGATGCATGGGTAGCTGCTATGCAAGCGACAGAAGGCCAAACTGCTGATAAAGAATCAACAGACCTTGGTGAAGCAACTTTTGCTAATAGCTGCTTAGGCTGTCATGCTGTTTCAGGCTCAGGAGCAAGTGGTGCACCAGGTCCAAACTTAACTACATTTGGTGATCGTAACCGTGTTGCTGGCTTCTTAGAGCACAATGAAGAAAGCTTAAAAGCTTGGATTAAAAACCCTGAGGAATTCAAACCAGGTAACTTAATGATGAACGCTGAGGGCACTGCGCCTATTTATGGCGATTTATCTGATGAAGAAATAGAAGCTCTTGCAAGTTATATCATGGGCTTATCAGTTGAAAAATAATTTTTTGTTTATATGTAACAAATTTTGAGGGAGGTAAAAGTTGTGAGCTCATACACACAGAAAAAGGGCTTTGGAGCAACTGTCTGGGATTACATTACAACTGTTGACCATAAAAAGTTAGCAGTAATGTATTTATTAGCCGGTACATTGTTCTTCGCTATTGCTGGTGCTGAAGCATTATTAATGCGTATTCAGTTAATGAAGCCAAATAATGATTTTGTGTCAGCTGGTTTTTTCAATGAACTATTAACGATGCACGGAACAACAATGTTATTCTTAGCTGCGACTCCATTATTATTCGCATTTATGAACATGCTTGTACCATTACAAATTGGTGCACGTGACGTTGCATTTCCGTTCCTTAACTCTTTAGGGTTCTGGTTATTCTTCCTGGGTGCAGTATTCCTTCACCTGTCATTCTTTATGGGTGGCGCTCCTGATGCGGGCTGGACTTCTTATGCATCATTATCTTTATACTCTCCAGGACATGGGATTGACTTCTATGTACTTGGTTTACAAATTTCAGGGGCAGGTACGTTAATTTCAGGTCTTAACTTTATTGTGACGATCATTACAATGCGTGCTCCAGGTATGACATTTATGCGTATGCCATTATTCACTTGGACATCAATGGTATCAAGTGCGTTAATTTTATTCGCATTCCCTCCATTAACAATTGGTTTATTAATGATGTTATTTGACCGTATGTTCGGCGGTAACTTCTTTGACCATATGATGGGTGGTAACACAATTATTTGGGAGCACTTATTCTGGATCTTTGGACACCCAGAAGTTTATATCTTAGTATTACCAGCGTTTGGTTTATTCTCTGAGATTATTCCAGCGTTCTCTCGTAAACGTTTATTCGGATACTCTTCAATGGTATTCGCAACAATTTTAATCGGTTTCCTAGGGTTCATGGTTTGGGCCCACCATATGTTTACAGTTGGTTTAGGACCAACAGCAAACGCAATCTTCGCTGTTGCAACAATGGCAATTGCCGTTCCAACAGGTATGAAGGTATTCAACTGGATTTTAACAATCTGGGGCGGATCAATTAAAGTTACAACACCGATGCTTTATGCACTTGGTTTTATCCCGTCATTCGTTGCGGGTGGGGTTACAGGGGTTATGCAAGCATCTGCACCTCTTGACTATCAATTACATGATTCTTACTTTATCGTAGCTCACTTCCACTATGTAATCGTTGGTGGTATCGTTACAGCATTATTTGGTTCAGCGCACTTCTACTGGCCAATTTTCTTCAACCGTATGTTGAACGAAACGTTAGGAAAATGGACATTCTGGGTATTCTTTATCGGATTCCATTTAACATTCTTCCTACAGCATTTCTTAGGTTTAATGGGTATGCCACGTCGTGTATTCACTTACATGGAAGGGCAAGGTTGGGATCAGTTCAACTATATTTCTACAATCGGTGCATTAATGATGGGCGTTGGGGTTATCATGATGGTAATCAACTGCTTAATGTCGATTAAAGGTAAACCAGCAGGTCGCGACCCTTGGGGTGATGGACGTACATTAGAATGGTCAATTCCACAACCAATTCCATTCTATAATTTCCGTCAAACACCACTTGTTCGTGGTTTAGACCCATGGTGGATTGAAAAGCAAGAAGGTAATAAAGAAGTGACATTTGCTGAGCCAATCGGTGACATTCATATGCCAAATAACTCAGCGATTCCATTCGTTATTTCATTAGGTATGTTTATCGCAGCATTCGGTGCACTTTATAATCCAGATGCAGATAAACCATGGTCAATTTATGTATTAATTATTGGTCTTGCAATTACATTTGGTGCGATGATTTTCCGATCTGTTAAAGACGATCATGGCTTCCATTTACACAAAGAAGAGATTCTTGAAATTGAAGAGCATCTTTACGGCAAAGGAGGCAATAAATAATGGATTTCAATACTAAATTTACTCCTCACACTTGGCCAGATCACCCTGAACAAGCTACAATGGAGGGGAAAAATAAAGTCGTTGGTTTCTGGATTTTCCTTGCCTGTGAAGTTGTACTTTTCGCAAGTTTATTTGCTACTTACTTAGCGCTTAAGAACAAAGGGCCAGCTGGCATGGAGTTCACAACTCAAGGTCTATATGAATTACCATTAGCATTTGCGATGACAATGTTACTATTAACATCTTCACTAACATCTGTTTATGCGATTCACCATATGCGTAACTTTAACTTTAAAGGGATGCAAACATGGTTTGGTATTACAGTGTTGCTAGGCTTTGGTTTCTTAGCTTTAGAAATTTATGAGTTTTATCACTATACACATCTTGGCTTTACATTTACACAATCGGCGTTTGCCACTGCTTTCTACTCATTAGTAGGTACGCATGGTTTCCACGTATCATTAGGTCTTGTTTGGATTTTAACGTTAATGATTCGCAATGCAAAACGTGGTCTAAACTTATACAATGCACCTAAGTTCTTCGTGGCTGCTTTATATTGGCACTTTATCGACGTAGTTTGGGTATTTATCTTTACAGTAGTATACTTGATGGGAGTGATCGGATAATGTCTTCACACGATACACCTATAGTTGCTAAATCACAGGCACAATACGAATATGATCGTCATCATAATGCCGTTCATATGCGTAAGCAAGTCATCAATTTTGCGATTATGATTTTCCTTACATTTATCGCATTTGGCATGGCTGCGGCTGGTTTCTCTAAATACTTAGTCTTCCCGTTTATTTTATTACTTGCGGGTGTTCAAGTTGTACTGCAGCTCTATTCTTTCATGCACTTAGAGGATAAAAAGACACACTTCGGTGGTGTAATTGGCTTCTTTATGTGGATGGGAATGGTTATTGCCTTTACATTCTTCTTAGCATTCTTAACAATTATTTGGTGGTAAGCACCAAAAAGAGCACGTTCGTTTCAACATAACGAACGTGCTTTTATATTGCTGAAAAAATTTTATATAGTAGTAGAAAGAAGATACTTTGTATGAGTATGGAAATTTTAGTCTATAATATTTTTTATCAACAAGTCTTCTATTTTAATTTTCGATATTTAAAGATAATCTAGTAAGGGAGCTTGTCATAGTATACGCAGAGGATGCAGGTCTAAACTTAATATTTGTTCACCTTTCGTTCATTGCAGTATGGCTGTAAGCGTTCTATAATAGGGATACTGAAGTTTAAAGGAGTGCGTTCTATATGCCACTTAGTATTTTTGGTTTTCAAGCATTATGGAGCCCATACTTGATTGGGGTTCTTATTTTTATAACAGTAGTTTATTTTTTAGTCACAACAAAGTGGCGCAAAGATTTTAAAGTAAGTGAGCCTTTAAAAAAGGGTGAGGCTATTTATTTTGTGTTAGCCATGGTGACAATTTATATTATTAAAGGATCGCCTATTGATTTAATG
This sequence comes from Lysinibacillus sp. NPDC098008, assembly GCF_044760715.1. NCBI lineage: Bacteria > Bacillati > Bacillota > Bacilli > Caryophanales > Bacillaceae > Lysinibacillus > Lysinibacillus sp. NPDC098008. The sequence continues at coordinate 262,339 of NZ_JBIWBA010000002.1, read as the reverse complement.
GCGCATATTATGTTTACAATGCATATGGTGCAAATGGCTGTGCTATTACTGCTTGTACCGATTTTCTTAATTAAAGGGATTCCTTGGTGGCTTTGGAAGGTTGTAATGGAGGCTCCCGTTGCTCGAACGATATTTAAAATTATGACATTACCAGTTGTTGCAGTTTTTGTGTTTATTGGTCTATTTTCTTTCTATCATCTACCTTCAGTGATGGATTATATTAAATTGAATGAAATATTACACAATGTTTATACACTTGTATTATTCCTTTCCGCTGTTTTTATGTACTGGCCTTTAATTCAAAATATGCCAGACGGTGCTCAAATGAAGCCACTGCATAAATTGGCTTATATTATTGCGAATGCTGTGTTAATTACGCCTGCATGTGGATTGATTATTTTCGCACCTAATGCACTTTATGAAACATATACAAATGGTGACGCTTGGCTAAAGGCAATGGAGCTTTGTGTGCCAGCCTCCACATTATCAGGTTTATCACTATCAGGGCCTGAGCTATTTACAGATATGAAGCCTGTTGCCGATCAGCAATTGGGTGGTGTTCTTATGAAAATTTTACAAGAGCTTATTTTTGGTGTATTAATTACTGTTATTTTTACAAAATGGTATCGCACTGAACAAAAAGACCCAGATAAAATTACTGCTGATGCGTTAGCTGCACATCAAAAGAAATGGGAAAGTCAACAGCAACATGGATTGTAAAATAGAAATTTACTTTGTATAAGGGGTTTTGAGAATGGATTTAAAAATTTTGCCTACTATTAGTACATCATTTATTGTTATTAGTGCTGTACTCGTAGCAATAGGTTGGGGCTTAATTTTAAAAAGAAATGTAGAAGCACATAAAAAAGTGATGCTGGCTGCGGGTGCTGCTGCACTTATCTTCTTTATTATTTATGCTTCACGTACAATCTTTGTTGGGAATACTGCCTTTGGTGGCGGAGAACATTTAAAGCCATATTATACGTTCTTCCTTATTTTCCATATTATCCTGGCAACAGTTGGAGCAGTATTTGGGATTGTTAGTATTATTTCAGGGCTAAAAACAAATATTAAGCTACACAGACGTATTGGACCGATTACAAGTATTATTTGGTTCTTTGTGGCAATCACAGGTGTATTAGTGTATATACTATTGTATGTATTATTTGAACCGGGTGAAACAACATCTGTTATTAAAGCGATATTAGGATTTTAATGAAATCTCCCTCCTTATTTTTGTAAGGATGGGAGATTTTTTGTACTTGGTTGGAAGATCGATAGCACGACAACAATAAGCAATGGCCCTATTAAAATGCCGAGAAAGCCAAATACTTTAAAGCCAATAAACATTGCGATAAAGGTAGTAAGGGAGGAAAGCCCAATTTTATTGCCGATAATTTTTGGTTCAATCATGCGACGCACTAAAAATAGAGCCACAGTAAGCAGTATTAAGGCAACAGCAAAGAGATATTCACCTGTAAAAGCTTTATATACCGCCCATGGAATCAGGACAAGAAATGAATCGAGAAACGGAATAATATCTAAAAAAACAAGAAGCAATGATAAAAGAATAGGAAAGGGTGTTTTTAAAATATAAAAGGTAATAACAGATAGAGCAAATATGCCAACACCTACAAATACTTGTGCCTTTAAAAAGCCAAATAATGCTATTTTTACACGCTGCCCAATAAAAATAATTTTTTGCTGATAATGGAAAGGGACAGATAGTAATAATTTATGGTTGATGGAGGGCAATTCCAATAACAGCATATATAAAACAATCCAATAAACAAAAATATCAAATAAACGTGATGGAATATAGGTGAATAATACTGACCATACATTGGTATTTGTTAAAGATAGAGCAAATTTCTCAATAGAAGCTAAAGCCTTAACAATTATAGCTTGGATTTGTGCAACAAGCTCTACAGGTAAATGATAGGTGTAGTTGCTAAGCTTGGATTGTAGCTGAATCCATATCGCCGATAATTGATTTAGATAGTCTGGGATATGAAGCATAAATGATGAAAATTGTTTCCAGCTTATAAAGAGGAGAAGCGCACATACTAGTAATGAGATGCTAAGAAAACATAAAAAAAAGATGGATACGACCATTTTACGTTTTTTTCGGAAACGTTTGCACATGCGAATAACAACAGGCTCTAAAAGCAGTGCAGTAAAGTAGGCAAGTAAAATGGGCAATGATAATGAAATTAACCAAACAATAAGAATACCAATAGCTATCACGATAATGGGATGACGGAAAAAGGGATGATTGAAAAAGGATAACAATGTTCTCACCTACATCTTGTAATAGATATAGGTAGTATGAGATAAAATTTTATTTTTACTCAAATTTAAAGTGCACGGTATTCGTTGAAGCTTTAGGCTAATAGAATGCTGAAGCATCTGTCGCTGACGCTTCGCTTTCGTGCAGATAAAAAAAGACTGGATGACCAGTCTTTTCAGAACAACGAAGCTATTTACGCTATATGTGCCGTCACTTTAATGGATTAAAGATTAGTTTGCGTCAATAGGTTCAAAATTATTTTTATTGATAGGCTCAATTGCGAATTGATCTAATTCTAATTTAACCTTTTTTAAGATTTCTTCACATTTTTTTACAAGGTGTGCTGGATAAACTTCGTCATCACCATATTCAACACCATGTGGGTAATAGTATTTACCAAGAACTGGTTTCATTAATGTAAGGATGGCATCATGTGCACCTACATCACCAGAGATAGCATAGGCAAATACACGTAGGTAGTAACGACCTTCACGAGTATCAAAGCGTTTATCGAATGTCATACGCTCGTAATCCCAGCCACCATCACATTCTAAACCATGTTTTTTCATAATGCTGACAATTAGTTCTTGATCAGCTGTTAAATTTTCAAGGTTAGTATTTTCAAAATACATGTATAGTCCTCCTTTAGGTTCTCGTACAAAGTATACGCTCATTTTTATAATAGAGCATATTCGACATTGTTGCAATGACAACATTGTGTCAAGCTAATTCTAATTGATATAATAACGATAATAATGGTGATGAAAAGGAGTCCTGTATGAAAGCTTTATTCCGCATTTTAATGATTTGTGGTGCAATTGCATTAATCGGCTTTATGTTTTTTAATACCCCAAAGGAAAATGAGCCATTAGAAGGTCCAAACGCTAACCCTAATATTATTCCTCAAACACAGCTAAAGCAGCAGCCTGCTGTTGGGGCAATGACACGTCCACAAACAGGGATATCCACATTGATTGGGAAGGGGACACAGGCTGTTTTAGAGCAGTATGGAGAGCCAGCTAGAAAAGAACCATCTTCATTTGGCTATCAATGGTGGGTCTATAATAAAGATGTTGCAACGTTTTTTATGGTTGGTGTTGAAAACAATGTTGTGACACAAGTTTACATAGCAGGACAAGAAATCGATGCATCTCCCTTTAAGGTGGGGCAAAAGCGTGATGAAATATACCGTATGACGATTATTGACTATGAGGTAACAGCCAATGTCGATGATAATATTTTTATTTTCTCAATGAGTGAGGAAGATATGCAAACAAGGTTGCTTGTTAAATTTGATGGGCTTTATGCACAACTTTATATAGATCGAGAAACAAGTGAGCTGCAAGGAATACGTTATACAAATAGTGAAACACTCGTACTGCATCAGCCATATGAGATGAGCTATCAGGGTGAGCTAGTTAGACGCACACCACCCTCCTCGTTTTTACAACAAGAAATTGATATAGCTAGCGGTAAACAGTTGGATGATTTACTAAATGTCACAAGAATTCATCATGCATTGCCGCCATTAGAAATTAATAAGTCATTAGAGGAAGTGGCAAAAATGCATAGTGAGGATATGAAGATACAAAATTTTTTAGCACATGATTCTCCGACATATGGAGATTTAAAAAAGCGATTACAGGCACAAAGTATTGACTATAGTGAAGCAAATGAAAATCTTGCGACAGCCTATTTTGATGCGATTGAAGCGATGCATGGCTGGACAAATTCACCTGAGCATCGAAAAGTATTACTGGATGAACAATATTCAAGCGTTGGTTCTGGCGTTTTTGTAAATTATTATACACAAATTTATCTAGAGCCTGCTTCTACTGCGCCAAGTGTGGAGAATGAAGAGCAGGATACAGAGGGGCAAGAACAGGATGATCTCACTGCTCCATAACAACTAAGTAAGTAGCCTAAAGACAAGCTTGTAAAATTGAGCTTGTCTTTATTTTTTCCCCTTTGCTAGGCTTCTGTATTTTTCGTCACACCGTTACAAAGGCCGTCATATGATAGAGAACTGAAAGGGGGAATCAGGCTTGCAATTAGCAGAGCTATTGAAAGACTGGCCATGCAGTGTGACGGGAGGATCAATTCGAACGGTAATTACAGGTGTAGAGGACTATGCACAAGCTGTACAACCAGGCGATATTTTTATTGTACGCAAAGGAAAAAAAACATCAGGCAGTCGCTTTGTGAAAGAGGCATTGGCACGAGGGGCGGCTGCAATTGTCGCTGAGGAAAGTATCTCGCTACCTATTATTGATAAGGATATTCCTTTTGTTTGGGTGCCGAATACAGCTTTATTTTTGTCGTATGCAAGTGCGAAGCTTGCCGCTTTTCCGGCAGAGGCTTTATCGGTAATTGCAATAACAGGTACAAATGGTAAAACGACTGTCAGCCATTTTGTGAGTCAGCTTCTTAGCGCCTTACGCAAAAAAGTTGCTGTTATTGGCACTGTAGGCTTTTTCATCAATGGTGAGAAGCAACAGACGGCTTATGAGCAATTAACGACATTACAGGCAAAGGAGTTGCACCCAATATTAAAGCAATGCGTACGCAAAGGTGTGACACATGTTGTATTAGAAGCATCTTCAATGGGGCTACAGCAGCATAGACTCGATCATTGTGATATTGATTGTGGTGTATTTTTAAATTTATCAGAGGATCATTTAGAGGACCACGGTGGATTAGAGGCATATAAACGTGCAAAGAAACGATTAGCAGATTTATCAAAAAAGCTAGTCATTAATGGAGATGATAATTTTTGCCGATCTGTAGGTATTTATGATAAGAAAAAATCCTGCTCATTTGGCTTTGAACATCACAATGACTTACATATCCAAATTATTAGTGAATCCGTTGGAAAGACTGTGCTTTGTTTACAAACAACTGCGAGTGAGCATATTGTGGAGATCCCCTTTGTTGGGAAATATCATGTTCAAAATGCGACAGCAGCATTAATGGCTATATGGCGTTTAGGTATCCCTATGGAAGATATTATCGAGCATATGTGGTCATTAAAGCTACCAGAAGGAAGACTCGAAAAGATTGATAATCCATTAGGCATTGATGTTTATGTAGATTATGCACATACAGCAGAAGCCTTACAAGCAGTATTGCAAACGTTTGATCATTCAAAGACCATTTATCTTGTGTTTAGCTGTGGTGGCAATCGGGATAAAGCGAAGCGCTTTGCAATGGGGGCTGTAGCAAGTAAATATGCAGATATTATTTATTTAACAACGGATAATCCACGTGATGAAGATCCTATTGTTATTAATGAAAGCATTATTGCTGGTTTTACAGAGCAACAATACTATGAAATTTATTTAGATCGTAGGCAAGCGATTCATCAGGCGTTAGCAAAGGCAAAAAAAGGCGATATTGTACTTGTGGCTGGAAAAGGGCATGAGCAAACACAGCAAATTAAAAATCAAAAATTGCCCTTTTCCGACCAACAATGCATTAAAGATTACTTTGCTAGCTTTATGACGGACGACGTTGAATAACAAAGAAAGAGCCTGTTGCAATAGCTAGTTTGCGCCCTGTTTCATCTTCAATATCGCACTCCATTACAAATGTTTGGCGTCCTTTATGTACAAAGCGCCCACGTGCAATCAGCTCGTTATTGTTGGTTGTTGCAATATAGCTAATATTCATATTGGTTGTTACAACATTATAGCCCTCTGGTGCAGCACGTGAAGCAAGTCCTCCCATAGCGGCATCAGCAATTGTTGCAATAATTCCTCCATGTGGCACTTTAATCGTATTATGAATAACAGGTGTAATGGGAATACGCACCTCGCTGACATCAGGCTCAAACTTGCCTATCATATGAAGGGCTGCATTAATATAACGCCGATGAATGCCTTGCTGTTTATCGTGAAGCCCTTGTAAAAGGTGCAATAAAACCTCCTCATCCTCCTCAGAGCTGTCCTGTAAAATAGCTGCTAGTAATTGTTCAATTTGTCCTTTAGATGTTGTTATCAATTGGAAAACCTCTTTCATTAAAATTATCAATAATGTAAAATTACCATAAAATCTGTTATGATGGGAAAGAGATTGGGGGAATTAAAAATGATGATAACCTCTGACTGGGTAATCATTTTGGATGAGGCGGAGGCGCTTTGTGAGATGATTCTTTCCTCAGAACCTGCAAAGGCACTACAGCAAGCATATGATGCAGTGTATAGTGATGTACAGCTTGTAGAGGCTATTTATGCATTTAATCGCATGAAGGAACAGTACGAAGATGTACAACGTTTCGGAAAATATCATCCGGACTACCATACAATTATGAAGTCGATTCGTCAGCAGAAGCGGGCACTCGACTTAAATGAGAAGGTTTCAGCATTAAAGATTGCTGAAAATGAATTTCAGGATTTGCTGGATGAAATTAGTCTATTAATAGGCAAAACAGTTTCAGAAGCAGTAAAAGTTCCTGTTAGTAATCCATTTTTTGCAGCTGGTTCATCTTGTGGAGGAGGATGTGGCTCAGGCGGCTCCTGCTCTTGCTCAGCTTAATATATCCACATTACGACTAGACTGTAGACAACTCGATGGTATTAAAAGAGTTTGTATACAGTCTTTTTTAGTGGGTATCCAAACGCCCACTGAACCAAGATAAAAGCTCCAGTGCCAGTGGCTGTACCTGATGCTGGGGCATAATTGATAGGGAGGAATAATAATATGCAAACATATCGAATTGCTGTTATACCAGGGGATGGCATAGGAAAAGAGGTTGTACCTGCTGCTATAGAGGTGCTAAATAAAGCGGCTGCATTGGATGGGCGTTTTTGTTTTGAGTGGACAACCTTTCCATGGGGCTGTGAGTATTATATAGAAACAGGCAAAATGATGCCTGATAATGGGATTGAGCTATTAAAACAATATGACCATATTTTTTTAGGCGCAGTAGGAATGCCTGCATTAGTGCCAGACCATATTTCCTTATGGGGATTGCTCATTAAAATTCGTCGAGAAATGCAGCAATCCATTAATGTACGACCTGCAAAGCTCCTGCAAGGGCTCCCTTCACCTTTGCGGCAGCCGAATCATTTTGATTTTATTGTTGTGCGGGAAAACTCTGAAGGAGAGTATGCAGATATTGGTGGGAGATTACATAGCGGGCAAGAGGAAGTAGCCATTCAAAATGCTGTTTTTACAAGAAAAGGTACAGAACGTGCGATACGCTATGCATTTGAGCTAGCAAAAACACGTCGTCAGCATGTAACAAGTGCGACAAAATCTAATGGCATTACACATAGTATGCCATTTTGGGATGAGGTATTTGCACAAGTAGGCAACGAATATTCAGCGATAGCCCAAGCATCCAATCATATTGATGCATTAGCAGCGTTTTTAGTAATGAAGCCAGAAAGCTTTGATGTGATTGTAGCATCTAATTTGTTTGGAGATATTTTAACAGATTTAGGTGGCGCGATTATGGGCAGCATTGGCATTGCACCAGCAGCAAATTTAAATATAGAAGGGCAGTATCCATCTATGTTTGAGCCTGTTCATGGCTCTGCACCAGATATTGCAGGTCAAGGAATTGCTAACCCAATTGGACAAATATGGACAGGCAAAATGATGATTGATTTTCTTGGTTATCCTGAAGTGGGAACAAAAATATTAAATGCAATTGAAGCAACATTAGCACAGGGTATCAAAACGGCTGATTTAGGTGGGACAGCAACATTACGAGAGGTAACAGACGCCATTATGCATGAGCTAATATAAAAAGGAAAAAATCCACGTGTACTATTCGTGGATTTTTGTCTTTTTATTGTTCAATAGGTGCTTGAGCTTGAAATAGCTCTATCGCAATGTCAGGTCGATCTGTAATAATGCCCTTAGCGCCATTATTAATTAATTTTTTCATTATATCCAGATCATTGATTGTCCAATAATGAACAGGGATATTTAAGTTATTTAAAAACTGAATAAACTTTGGTGAATCTAAGGCGAGTACACCAGATTTTGTTGGAATCTGGAAGACATCTACCTTTGGATGATATAAATGTCCAAATTGACTTGAGAAGGAAGCAAATGCCTTGCGTACATCTGATTCGCCTGCGCCAAGTGCTACTTGGTTTTGTGCATATAAATTAAAGCGATCAATTTGCTCACCATAAAAGCTTGTGACAACAACTCGATTTTCTGCCCCTAGCTCTTCAATTAAACGCCACAGCTTAGAAGGCATTAAACTTCCTTCGTATGTATCTGGAGCATCCTTTATATCAATATTAACAAGCATATTTGGGTAAGCCTCAAGCAGTTCGCGCAATGTCACAACATTTAGTGATTCTTCTCGATATGGGAAAGCCCCGTCTAAATCTTGAAATTGATAGCCATGATTGAAGGCATTAATTTCTGCTAATGTCATATCAGCTACAAGTCCATAACCATCTGTTGTACGTTCAACAGTGTCGTCATGGAAAACAATAATTTCCTCATCCTTTGTTAAACGTATATCTATTTCAAAGCCATCTACACCTAATTGTGCGGCCTTGTCAAATGCGATCATTGTATGCTCAGGCGCTAAATGTGCTCCACCACGATGCGCAAGAATAATAGGGCGATCAAATTGTAATGCTTGCTTACCTTCACGTTGCTGTGGTTTCGAAATAGCCTTACTACCTGCCCAAGCTGCTGCACTTGCTGCTGCGATGGCAAGTGCAATTTTTGTTTTCTTACCCATATTTGTCCTCCTTAATAATTCGCTTTATATAAAAATATTCATCAGCTCTTGTAGTCAAGATGCTTTACTAGTAACTAGTATAAGTGAAAGATGATGTTTGCTTTTGTCCTTTAATAATGGTTCAAATATATTGTAACTTGTGGTGATTTGAATTACTACAAGTATGTTTTTCATTATAACGGAAAATTGAGCGATCTGTCAGCTAAACTCTGTTGCTATCATTTTCTGGTCTATGGTATTCTTTTATGTAAGAAATGAGGGAGTCTAATATGAACGAACGACAAGGGCTAATCGTTTACGTCCATCAGTTAAAACATGCGAAATCTTTGCGAAAATATGGTCATGTTCTTTATATTTCAAGAAGGCAAAAATACGTTGTGCTTTATTGCAATCGTGAGGACATTGATATGATGACAACAAAACTACAACGCCTTCCATTTGTGAAAGACGTTGTGGAATCTTATCGTCCATTTGTAAAAACAGAATATGAAAATGCGAAGCCAGATAAAGCCAAGGAATATGATTATAAGGTAGGTTTATAATATTAAGATAATGCAGGTATATAGTTATTTAGTCTTAATATACCGATTAAGTATTGATAAAATAGTTTTGATTCCGAAAATATAGATGAGTGCTTTATTTCTACAACAACTACTTTTCGATTGAGTTGTTCTATTTGTGTTTCAAACATTTTTTGTCGCTGTGTCGGTTGTTCTTCATTAAAAGGAATGCCTTCACGGCAAATATAAATAGGCATAAATTTACTTTCGCCAACTGGTTTGAATGCAACTGCTAATGAGAGAACTTGTTTACCTTCTTTTGTAGTAGAGGTTAGTATAAAGGCTTGATGAAAGCGTTCCTGATTCGTTTTAATAATTTCGAGTAGCTCGTAAACATCACCATAGCCTTCTCCTAATTCTATAAATTGTTGTGGCATAATAAATGCACATCCTTTCCAATCCTTATAGTATCATGCTGCGGGAGGTCAAGCACATGAAATTTGCATTAAGCTTTTTTTCCATTCTAGCACTTATTATTGCGGGGACACTATTTTTCCAATACCATGCCTATTCATCCGATTTAGAAACAGGTGGGGGGGATTTTCATTACTCTCAGGAAATAGAAATTGTCTATCGTGAAAATAGTTTAGATATTCGACAACATTTTAAAAATTTACCAGATCAAAAGGTCAACATTAAATGGCCAGAAAAAGCTGTAAACCCTAGTTGCTTTATTGAAAATGAAAAAAGCTGCAATCGTTTATCAGAAGAACTTTCTTATTTTGCAAAGGGAGAAACAAAATCACAATCTGTATCATACATAATTCCAATTGAGGGTGGCTTGAAAAATAAAATGCTGCTTCAAAATATTTTTGCCACACTAACAAATGGGGAAGCATCCTATTCGATTGTTCATATTTCAACAGATAGTAAAGTGCAGGGTCAATGGGTAACTGGCTTACCATTAGTTGGGCAGCAACAGCTATCACTGGTTAATTATACAATGTTTAGCGGATACGGTGCTGTGCATGATATTTATTGGCAGGCAGGTGGGCTAGCGCTTCAGGAACAAACATCTGTATTATCGATTTATGCACAGCAAGCCATTCCAAATGATTTTCTTCAAGCATTGAAAAATATACAGTTTTTAAGTGATGAACATATTGCGATTATTCAAGATAAAAGCCCAGTAACAGCCCATGATGATCGATTGTTATTTTTACCAGCGTTAACGCCAGAAGCTGTGGAGCAGGAAGTGATTTTATCGCAAATAAAGTCACAATTTACATTTGAAGATGCACCAGAATGGTTACCAGAGGTAGTGGCATCCTATTTAGTAAATGATGTGATTGGTACAGATAAAGCAAAGAAAATTATTCAAACATTAAATGAATATATGACAGCTAATCAGCAGCAAGCTTGGCAAGATACACTAAAAAATATGAGCGATGAACCGATTACACCAGCTACAATGGATAATCATTTGTCACAAGTATTAAATGCGAAAACATCCTACTTTACATTAAATGCAGCTCAAAAAAATGGCACCTATCCGCTATTATTTGAAGATGCAAGCAAGGTATATGTAGATGGTATACAGAGAGAGGATGTTCGTGTTATTTTATATGAGGGTCAAAAATTGTATACAGCAGATACGTTATTACCTTATCTCGGCTATTCGGCTGGAGAAGGGGAGCATGGCTATTACGTCAATAGTGAGAATCGTACATTCCGCTTCCCACTAAATCATGGCTTCTATGTATTCAATCAACGTAGATATTCAACAATTTCAGAGCCGATTATTAAAATTGCTGATCGTTACTATGTGGAGGAAACGTGGTTACAGCGTTTATTCCTTGTTGATTTACAAAAGAAAGATCAACAAATTCAAGTTATTTCGCAAGAACAACAATAATTTTTGCAGCGGGGACGTAGTCTTCCGCTGCAAAATGCTTTATGCTGACTTAACGGCTGTTTGTACAAGCCGTAGAGGTCACAGTGTCCCTCGTAAACCCGAAAAAATCTGGATACAACTATGGCAAGTTGTAATTGATATAAATGAAAGTATGGTGATAGGCTGTTATGAGAGTTGTAGCAGGAGAGCGCAAAGGAATGCCACTAAAAGCAATAGCTGGCAATACAACAAGACCTACAACTGATAAAGTAAAGGAATCAATCTTTAATATCATTGGTCCATTTTTTGATGGGGGCATTGCACTTGATTTATTTGCTGGAAGCGGTGGCTTAGGGATTGAATCACTAAGTCGTGGTGTAGAGCATGCGATTTTTATTGAAAAGGATGCAAAGGCATTTCAAGTGCTACAAGAAAATATAAAAAAATGCCGCTATGAGGATTATGCAGAGCTATTTCGTATTGATGCAAAGCGGGCTGTGAAAGCGCTATTAAAGCGTGACCTTACATTTAAACTTGTTTTTTTAGACCCACCATACCATCAAAAGGAATACTATGATTTAGTCCAAACGCTTGTTGACCATCATAAAATTCAGCAAGATGGGATTATTTTATGCGAGCATGCGAAAGAGGTGCAATTACCTCAAAGCTTTGGAGATTTTAGCTTAACAAGACAAGAAACTTATGGCGGAACAATTATATCTGTTTATCGCTGTACAGAGGAAGAGGGAGAATAAGTTGTCAGAGAAAATAGCCGTAGTTCCTGGAAGTTTTGACCCTGTCACATTGGGCCATTTAGATATTATTAAACGTGCAGCAGATGTGTTTGATATCGTATATGTAGCAGTTTTAAATAATTCAGCGAAGCAGCCATTGTTTTCTGTAGAGGAACGTATGGCTTTAATGGCTGAGGTTACAAAGGCATTGCCAAATGTTCGGATAGAGAGCTCTTCAGGTCTGTTAATCGACTATGCGAAGGAAAAAAATGCAAAGGCTATTGTGCGCGGTTTGCGAGCGGTTTCGGATTTTGAGTATGAAATGCAAATTACATCTATGAACCGTTTTTTAGATGAAACGATTGAAACATTTTTTATTATGACGAAAAATCAGTATTCATTCCTAAGCTCCAGCATTGTGAAAGAAGTTGCAAAATATGGTGGCAATGTGGACGAGCTTGTACCTGCTTATGTGGCACAGGCTTTAAAAGAAAAATATGGCTTTATAAAATAAGTGTGAAAGAGGATGTCAGTGTAGTAGACATCCTCTTTTTGTTTGTGGATAGAGCTTGCAAAGTGACGGATAGCCTCTGAAAGTAGTGTGCTATTTCAGAAAAAATAGAGCATAAATAGTTGGCACAATGATTATGCTAAGAAGGCGTAGTTTAATATAGGGACGAACAGAGAGTCTAGATGATTTAGCAATAACGAAAATTTGTAAATGAATGCTAATGCTTTGCATTGTTAATAAAATGACAACTAGTAAAGAGGTATATGGAAGGTCTGGAAAGGCTGTAACAGTCATTTGAAGACCATTTGTCACCTCTAGGATCGCTGCGATGGAAAGTTCAAGGGTATAGGGCAGTGTAGGAAACATTTGGTCTAAACCCTCTTGCACAATGGTCTGAATCGTTGTAAAAAAGATAATGGTTGTACCAACTAAAAGGATGGTTGGAGCTGTTTCTCGAATACTTTCTGAGAAAGGTGCAGTATATAGTGGTGTATTGTGGACGGAGATACTTGGTGGAGCTGTTTTGCGAAATAAAAAATAACCAGTTATTAAACAACAAATATTAAACGTATGTAGTAAACATAAAAACAACCATCCAAACGTATTACTGTGTAGTAAATCAAGGCTTACAAAACCAAGGACAAAGAGTGGGCTTGGTGCATGGCAAACAGCAAGCAAAAAATTGGCTTCTTTTACATGTAACTGACCGCTATTTTTTAAGTAAACAATGGTTGTTGCGCCAGTTGGATAGCCGCCAAGTGCACTAATTATATATGCTTGTACGTATAATGAGGCACGTTTTGTTTTCGTACGCATAGGAGCTGTTAAACGTAGAAGCCATTGTGTCAATATAAGGTATGGCAATAAATATGGAAATAGTGCCTCCATAAAAAGATTTAAACCTAAGTCAGTGCCACTATGAGCAGTTTGTGGGAATAACAAGAGTAAGAGAATAAGAATTATGCAGAGCGCTATTTGAATTGTAGCAAACATGTTATCATCTCGTTTCAACTTTTTGTCATTCACATAGGCAAATGCTAAAATCAATATATGTGAAAAAGGCAAAAACATGAACGTGTCGTTTTGTAGGCGTCCTAGGAGGTGTGTTAAATTGAAGAAAAAAATTAGTATTTATGTAGTGTTATTAGTCGTGATTTGTTTTTCGATGCTATACCGACTAGACGCGTATATTATGAAGCCTGGCAGTGCCTATGATGTCAGTAAATTTGTCACTGTCGGTGGCAAAGAGGCAGATAGTGAAGGCTCCATGAGCTTAATGACAGTTGCTATGCAGCAAGCGACACCATTTACTTATGCATGGGCAAAATGGCAAAAATATCAAAAGCTTATGGATATCGAGCAAGTGCGTAATCCATTAGAAGATGATGAAGAATATAATATTCGACAATTAAAATTAATGTCTGATTCCCAATTTAATGCAAAATATGTAGCTTTTCAAAGAGCAGGGTTAGAAACAACGGTACATTTTAATGGCGTTTTTATATTAAACGTATTAGATGGTGGGGCATCTGACGGTATTTTAAAGGCTGGAGATGAAATTGTTGAGGTGGATGGTCAAAAAATAACAAATCAGCAAATGTTGATAGATCTTTTAGAGCCGAAGCAACTTGGCGATCAAGTAACCGTTCAATTTATACGTAATGAGAAGCAACAACAAGCTACGATTACATTAAAGGAAATTCCGAATACAGAAGAGCATCGTGCAGGTTTAGGTATTTCCTATACAGAAAGCAAATCAATTGAAACCCATCCAAAGGTAACGATGAAAACAGAGGACATTGGGGGACCATCTGCTGGCTTAATGTTTACGCTTGAAATTTTAGACCAGCTACTTGAGGAAGATTTAACAAAAGGCTATGCAATTGCAGGCACTGGTGAAATGCTTGTAGATGGCTCTGTTGGTAGAATTGGCGGAATTGATTATAAGGTGATCGCCGCTGATCGTGATGGCATGGAAATTTTCTTTGCACCAGATGATGAAATTTCGGAGGAGATCAAGGCTAAGCATCCAGAACTAGAATCAAATTATGCAACAGCCGTAAAAACAGCAAAGGAAATTGGTACAAAGATGAAAATTGTTCCTGTCAAAACAGTGGATGATGCAATTGATTATTTAAGACAACTAGAACCAAAATAAGGGGATGCTAGCAACACAACTAGCATCCCTCTGCTATGTTTAAAAACGAATGGGAGGTGTTTGGTAGTCTTTTGGAAGACTGAAGCCTGTAGTTCCCTGCTCTATACTTAAATTGTAGAGCTCTGCTGCATGGATATCGATAGCAAGCATGGCATCATTCGTAGCTGCAACCCTGCTAATTAATGGTAGCTCAATATGCTTTTTTTGTTGCCCTAAATAAGCCTGACCTATGGTACTCATGCCTAATAAGCGAATAAAGGAGGGCGCTTGAAAGCTTTGGAGCTGCTCTTTTGTAAAGCCTGTATAGATATGTGTCAGCATACGTTGCAGGCGCGTCCATGTATAGCGCTTTGATTTGATTTTTTCCATAAAGCTACTAAACGATTGGCTTGTTTTAGCTGCTTTGAGCATGGCATTTTCAATTCCTTCTGTTACCTCTGCATAGCGAGTAAGTTCAGCAGGCGTATGACGCATAATTGTAAAGCGTAACAATGGCCAAAATGCTTCCCAGCTTGCAAATGTATGATATTTTGTTTGCCAATCTGTTAAATATTGAAAGGATGCTTCAGGAACAACTTGCTGCACACTTTGTAATGATTGGCTAGCGGCAAGTGCTTGACGTATTCCTGTGGCACTGGCAATGGAGGCATCCTCCTGTAGCGCATCATGATAGCCTGCTGCAATGCGAGGAATCGTCAGTGGCTTTATAGGGCGATTAAGAGCCTTTGCTGCCTCTAAATAATGAAAGCCTAATATATTATTGGGCTGTGCAAGATCAATGTATGAAGCAGGAAACTTTTGAGAAAGCTGATGATAGGCATAATACAGGCTTTTTGGATAACTTGCGCCTGTTTTAAGGCTATCTTTAATAAGTGCATCATACTCAGCGCGGTGATTGTTGATAAGTTCAAATGTATTTAAAAAAGGCTGGATTGAACCATCTTCACTGCCAAATGCAAAGGAATTGCAACCAACAGCACTTAATAATGAAATAGCACCTTTTGCAAAATCTGTAGCAGGTGCTGTACTATAGACGTATGGTAGCTCAATGACAATATCTACACCACCAGCCAAAGCCATTTTAGTACGCGTCCATTTATCCACCATTGCGGGTTCGCCGCGTTGTAAAAATGTTCCACTCATAACAGCAATCACAAGGTCCGCCTGTGCTGCTTTTTTAGCCTGCTTTAAATGATAGGCATGTCCATTGTGAAATGGATTATATTCAACAACAATTCCAACTGCTTGCATGCCATCCCTCCTTATCAATTATGTCTTTGCTGTAAACTTATTAGACGCAATTATACGTTTAATCGTATACAATTATAGGTGGGTTTTTTTATGGTGACAAGAAATTATCTTGACATCTATTTTTACACATTATATAATCAACAGTGTTGTTTCGAGGTGATTAAGCGAATGAAATGGTCAATTCATCAATTATCGAAGTACCGTCAAAACGGGATGCCAATTGATGCCTTTATCCAACTGGATGAAGTGATGGCGCGAAACCAGGATATTCGAGCAATTTCGCCCGTTCATGTAAAAGGGCTATGTACTTTTGGTGCATCGCAAATGACATGTCAGTTAACTGTGACAGCAACGTTAACACTTCCGTGTGCTCGTACATGGGAGGATGTTGAGTTCCCTATCCACGTGGATACAGTTGAAATTTTTAGCTGGATTGACGAAGATAAACGAGGAGACGATGATGGAGATATTCACTATATTGATGGTGAAGTTATCGACATGAAACCAGTGCTTGAGGAACTTGTGTTACTTGAGGTACCTATGCAAGTGTTCAAAGAAAACTCTGAAGGACAAGTGCAAGGCGGTAAAAATTGGTCTTATGCAACAGATGAAGACGTAGAGCTACACAAAAAAGCTGACGAACAAAAAGTGGATCCAAGACTAGCTGCTTTAGCTAAGTATTTTGATCAAACAGACGAATAGACGATCTGTAAGGAGGTGCCATCAATGGCTGTACCATTTAGAAGAACTTCTAAAACTGCAAAAAGAAAGCGTCGTACGCATTTCAAATTATCTGTACCTGGTATGGTAACTTGCCCTAACTGTGGTGAGGCTAAATTATCACACCGTGTTTGCAAAGCTTGCGGACAATACAAAGGTAAAGAAGTAGTAAGCAAATAATACAGTGTTTGCTCACTTAAAAGGCTAGTAGAGAGACCATGGCTCTTTACTAGCCTTTTTGTTAGCTTAAAAAGACAGAATATTTCGTTGGTGCTGCAGTTTCATATAATCGTAAAATCATTGTATGATACAATCTATTCATAGAAACAAAGGGGGAATAGTATGTCTTATACAATTGACCATCATGATGGTGTGATGACATTTACGATTAATCGTGAAGAAAAACGCAATGCTGTGAATGATGAGGTAATGGATGGACTACAGGAAGTTATTACATATATTCGTGAGCATGAGGATGTGCGCTTTTTAGTAGTGACAGGTGCAGGAGAGAAATCATTTTGCTCAGGAGGAGATTTATCAGAGTTTCATTCACTGGAAACAGAGGACGAAGCATTTGGTATGTTAAGCAAGATGGGAAAAATATTATACAACCTTGCGACGCTTCCTGTACCAACTATTGCGCTTATTAATGGCACGGCTGTTGGTGGCGGCTGTGAAATTGCTACAGCATGTGATTTTCGTCTAGTAGCAAGCCATGCAAAATGTGGGTTTATTCAAGGAACTTTAGCAATTACAAGCGGCTGGGGTGGTGGCACATATCTATTTGAACGAGGCTTACGCCATGACCGTGCCATGAAGATGCTAGTGGATGCCAAGCCATATCCAGCACAGCTACTATATGAAATAGGATGGGCAATGCGGGTTTTCGAAGGCTCAAAGGAAGAGGCATTAAACGATTTTATTGAACATATGCGAAAAATTCATCCGTCTGTTCATAAAGCCTATAAAGAAATTGAACTTCGTAAGTGGCGTGAGCGCAATATGTATGAACGTGTGATGGAGGAAGTTCGCACCTGTGCGAAATTGTGGGAAAGTGAGGCACATCACGAGGCTGTTAATAATTTCTTGACGAAGAAAAATAATCAGTAATGGATAGAGACAATGATGAGAGGGCAACATCATCATTGTCTTTTTTTATGCAATGATTCTATTTTGCTCGCTTTTGCATATAGTAGTAAAAAATGCGAGGGTGATAGATTATGGAATTGAAAAAAAGAAAAGACCAATGGACAAAGGAAGACGATGAAAGACTAGCAGAAATTGTGTTGCATAATGTGCAAAATGGCAAAACACAGTTAGAGGCATTTGAATTAGCTGCTGCAGAGCTAGGTCGTACAAAACAAGCATGTGGTTTTCGCTGGAATAAAACATTGCGTAGCCAATATAGTCAGTCACTATTAGCTGTACGCAATCAACCACAACAATCTATGCGAAGTCACTTAAAATTAGCATTGACAAGTTTTGACGAATTAACAGAAGCTTATCAAAACCTTGAAATGAAGCATCGCGAATTGCAAAATGAGCATGATAAATTAGTGAAATGGCTACAACAGGGATATTCATTAATGAAAGATTAAGGGCAATATAAGAGCGAAAAGAAAGTGTATGTGTTTTTCTACCTGTCTATCGTCAACAATTCATCCATCCTGTATAATAGAAGAATGTATATAGAAGGTGCCTTGGAAATATTCTAAGGCACTTTGTTGTTATCAAAAGGAAAGGAGTGGAGAGAGTGAAGGTAGCCATTATTGGTGCGGGCGCAGTTGGTCAATTAACAGCAAGCTTTTTCGCAGAAGCTGGTATGTCAGTGACATTGGTAGCAAGAAGACAGGAGCAGGTAAATGAACTTCAAACACATCAGCTAACACGTATCAATATGGATGGTACAAAAACCAAGCATATGGTGATGGCTACCACAGATTTAGCTACATTACCACCACAAAATTTAATCGTAATTGCTGTGAAGTATAGTCATTTACAAAAGCTCTATCAACAAATTATAACGTTAGCACATGATACACCATTGTTGTTTATGCAAAATGGCTTAGCGCATTTTGAAGAAGCTCTTGCATTACCGCATCACAATATTGCCTTTTGCTCAGTGTCTTTTGGTGCGCGAATAGCAGGGCAATCAACGGTTCAACATAGCGGGATTGGTTCTTGCAAAATTGCGATAGCGCGTGGTCAACAGCGGGCCTTTCAACAGCTACTTCAGCTACACCATTATTTATTTCCTGTTGAACATGTCGAAGACGCAGAGCAAATGCTATTTGAAAAAGCAATCTTGAATAGCTTGATTAATCCATTAACGGCTGTCTTACAGGTGAAGAATGGAGAATTAGTAACCAATCAACAAGCGTTTTTGCTAATGCAAACGATATATGAGGAGCTGACAGCAGCTTTTACAAGCATTGCACACACTATATCCTTTAACGATGTGGTAGACTTATGTAGGAAAACAGCCGAAAATACATCATCTATGCTTGCAGATCGTATGCAGGGTAGAAAAAGTGAAATTGAAACAATTGTTGGCGCTATTTTGAACAAGGCTTTAGTGAATGGACACAATTTACCTACCTTGCGTACTCTATATCATCAGGTACTTGCGATAGAGGAGAGCGGTGAACGAAGTTGAAAGACCTTTTACATATCATCATTAGTATTGTAATTTTTTGCCCAATTGTGCTTTTTATCATTGTTTATTGGATTGGTCGAAAAGTTAAAATTCGTGGCACACATGCATTTGGTGCAGCATCTGATATTACAACATTATGTTTATTCTTTTCAGTGCCCTTAGCAATTGGTGTGCTTTGGCATATAAATGTAGGGGCATTGTTAGTGATGTTGGCAATAATGCTGGCGATAATTTTTACATATATTGATTGGCGGACGAAAAAGGAGCTAGAAGTAAAGCTGCTGTTGAAAAAAATTTGGCGCTTTTTGTTTTTAATACTAAGCACGGCATATGTTGTGATTTGTCTAGTAGGCGTTATTCAATCGATTATAGAATATTTACAGGTGGCTTAAGCATTTTCTTTTCATGTTAGAGCTATAAGCGTTAAAATAATAAGCATTGAAAATAGTAATAAAAAATCATTTTATATAAACGGGAATAGTGACTAAATTCTAGTGCTAGAAGCATAGTATCGAAATAGCTTGCTGTTGTGAATGATATTTGAAGGGAACATGCACTTTTACAACAGCGCAGCAGCACTATTGATAGCATAATATGCATAGTATGAATGGAGTCGATTTCCTGTTAAAAATGAGGAAAATGATTTAGTGAGTAGAGGAGTTTTTGTTAAATGAAACTGGAGTCTATCCAAGCACCGATTAAAAATCATGTGCTTGCAGATTATTGGTCGCCAAATACTGCCATCCATAAGTTTTTTGAATACGATTATCATGATCAAGCTTTTGAGAAAAGAGCAGCGTATTTAGCACAGCGTGCCCATGACCAAAAAGAACTAACAGCAATTATCCGTCAATATATGGAGCCACTTGGGCTATCCAGCAAAGCAAGTGAACATTTAAAACAATTAGAGCAAGGAGCTATGGTAATAGTCGGTGGGCAGCAAGCAGGTATCTTAACGGGTCCCCTTTACTCCGTTCATAAAGCAATTTCGGTTATTGCATTAGCAAAAGAACAAAGTGAGAAGCTTCAGCAGCCAGTCGTTCCTGTTTTTTGGATAGCTGGAGAAGATCATGATTTAGAAGAGATTAATCACACCTATACAATGCAAGGCGAAGCGCTTAAAAAACGCACATATAGTGAGCGCTCTCGACGTAAAACGATGGCTTCTGCAACAGCGCTAAATAAAGAGGCAATGACACAATTAATCAATACAATTGTGAGAGATTATGGCGAAACCGCATTTACAGAAGGGCTTATGGAGCAATTAGTAAATGTATTAAATGATAGCGAAACATTTACGGATTTCTTTGCACGATTGATGAATCAATTATTTAAAGGTGAGGGCTTATTATTAATAGATGCAGCAGATTTTCGCTTGCGCCAATATGAAAGCAAGCCTTTCACACGTATTATTCAGCACACTGAGGAAATTGCCAGCGTTGTTACTGAGCAGGAAGAGGCACTTGAGTGTGCTGGCTACGGTAAACCTATTTTAGCAACAAAGGATGCAGCTAATTTATTTTATGTAGAGGATGGAGAGCGTCATCTGCTAGAAAGAAAAAATAAGCTTTTTGTTAATTTAGCGGCAAACATTAAGTTTTCTCAAGAGGAACTTTTGGAGATAGCAGAAAAGCACCCTGAACGTTTAAGTAATAATGTTGTAACACGTCCGTTAATGCAGGAAATGGTATTGCCTGTGCTTGCATTTGTTGGTGGACCAGGGGAGCTGGCGTATTGGGCAACACTGAAAAATGCCTTTACAGCATTAGACCTACAAATGCCAATTTTTGCTCCCCGCCTGCATATTACAATTGTGACACGTCATGTAGAGCAGTTATTGCAGGAGTATCAGCTAACGGTTGCTGATGTTTGGGATGGGAAAGCATTGCAATTAAAGGAACAGTTTATTGCTGATGTGCAGGATGATGAGGCGAAGCGTCAAATTCAAGCAATGCAGCAAATGATCACTGAAAAATACAAGGAGCTTGCAGGTTATTTAGAGGAGCAGCACCTTTATCTCGATAAAATACTTGTAAAAAATCAAGAGAATCATCTCAAGCAATTTGACTATCTACAGCAAAAAATTGAACAAATGGTACTGAGCAAGCATGAAACAACCATTCGAAAATTTATGACATTACACAATGAGCTATATCCAAACGATGGCTTCCAAGAGCGAGCTTATAATCCATATCAATATTTTAATGAGTTTGGACCTATGTTTATTACAGAAATGTTAAAGCAACATTACAGTATTGATAAACACCACTATTTACTATATATATAATCTCAACTATTAGATGCTTTATACCCAGATAATAATTTGATGCGATATAGATTTGATGAATACTGTCGAGAAAAATAGTATATAAAGAGCTATCCTACTAAGGATGGCTCTTTTTTTATGCCATTTAGCATATATCAAATATTTCATTAAAGGTCTATTTGCATATTCATTGATAAAATGTCAAGTTTTTTTAAAAAAAGTGGAGGAAAGTGGGGGGATGTGGTACATTATTTAATAAAGTGGGGTGAGTAGCATGTTCATGGGAGAATATCAACACTCCGTTGATGCAAAAGGACGATTGATCATACCTGCAAAATTTCGTGAGGCTTTAGGCGAAACGTTTGTTGTGACAAGAGGGCTTGATAATTGTCTATTTGGCTACCCTATGAATGAATGGCGAAAACTCGAAGAAAAATTAAAAGGTTTACCGATGACCAAAAAAGATACACGAGCATTTGCAAGGTTTTTCTTTTCTGGTGCAACGGAGGTAGAAATAGACAAGCAAGGTCGCATAAATATCCCAGCTACGCTTATCCAGCATGCACATCTTGAGAAGGAATGTGTAGTGTTAGGCGTTTCCAATCGCATTGAAATTTGGGCGAAGGATGCATGGGAAGCGTACTTTAGTGAGTCTGAACAATCTTTTAATGAAATTGCAGAAAATATGATTGGCTTTGATTTTTAACTTTTGATAAATATGTTAGCGCTAGCTAAATAAGGTTAAGGCCTGAGAGGAGCGAGTGGTATGTTCGATCATACAACCGTGTTACTAAAGGAAACTGTTGATGGGTTGAACATCGATCCTGATGGTATTTATGTGGATTGTACGTTAGGTGGTGCAGGACACAGTGAATATTTAGTACAACAATTATCAGATAAAGGTCGTTTAATTTGCTTTGACCAAGATATAACGGCTATAGAAAATGCGAAAATTCGCTTAGCGCCCTATATAGAGCGCGTAACATTTATCCATGCGAATTTCCGCTATTTAAAAGATGAATTATTAGCTCATGGCATCGAGCGGGTTGATGGTATTTTATATGATTTAGGCGTATCTTCCCCACAGTTAGATACACCTGAACGAGGTTTTAGCTATCACCACGATGCCCCACTTGATATGCGCATGGATCAAACGGCAACGCTTACAGCATTTGAAGTTGTCAATACATGGGCATATGAAGACCTTGTGCGGATATTTTTCCGATACGGGGAAGAGAAGTTTTCAAAGCAAGTTGCTCGTAAAATTGAGGAAGCACGTAAAGCAGCACCAATCGAAACAACTGGCCAACTTGTAGAATTAATTAAAGAGGGTATTCCAGCAGCGGCACGCCGAAAGGGTGGACATCCAGCGAAGCGCATTTTCCAAGCAATACGAATTGCTGTTAATGATGAGCTAGGCGCAACAGAGGATTCACTAGTCGATGCGATTGATATGATTAATGTAGGTGGACGTATTAGTGTTATTACGTTCCATTCATTGGAAGACCGCCTATGCAAGACCATTTTTAAGGAAGCATCGTCATTACCGGAGTTACCACCAAATTTACCTGTAATTCCTGATGACATGAAACCAACTTTAAAGCTTATAACACGAAAGCCAATTGTTCCTTCTGATGAGGAATTGGCAGTTAATAATCGTGCGCGTTCAGCAAAGCTTAGAGTGGTAGAAAAAATTAACGACAAAGGGCGTGAGTAAATGGCAGCAGTTCGTGTAAAACAGCACCAACATCAACAAGTGCAACAACCAATAACACCACCTAGTCCACAACCCACTATCAGACGTCGTAAAAAAACAAACCAGAAGTTTGAAAAAACAATGCTACTCGTATTAGTTGGTATTATCGCTGTATTGGGCGTATTCGTGCTAAATAAGCAAGCAGCTATTCAAACAACAAGTATAGACATTCAAAAAATCGAAGCAGAAGCAGATAAAGTTGCAAGACAGAATGTTGACTTGACAGTGCGGGTAAGTGAACTTTCTACATACGAAAATATATGGAAAAAAGCGGAAGAACTCGGTTTAACTCAAAATGAGAAAAATGTAAAGGTAGTGCCGGGAGAATGAAAAAAAAGAGATTTCGATTCCAGTGGGGAGCCTTTCTATTATTAATTTTTTATGGAGGGCTCTTTTTTCTATTATTCACAAGAATGGTAACCATTCAAGCGACAGGACAGGTAGAAGGACAAGAGCTTGCTGCAAAGGCAGCGGCTAAGTATGGCAAAGAGAGTGTTATTACAGCAAATCGAGGAAAGATTTATGATCGCAATGGTCAAGTGATAGCGGAGGATACATTAAGCTATCGATTAGTGGCAATTGTGAATGAAGAGGCTACAATTGATGCAAAAAATCCTCGCCATGTTGTAGATGCTGAAAAAACGGCAGAGGTTTTAGCTAAATATATTCCTGCAATGAAGAAGGAGGATATCCTTGAACGGTTGAATAACCGTTATCGAAGTGATGGGGAACCTTTATACCAAGTGGAGTTTGGTAGTGCAGGTCGAGATATTAGCTATGAAGTGATGACAAAAATCAAAGAGGAAAAATTACCGGGAATTTTATTTGTTAATGACTTAAAGCGTTATTATCCAAATGGGGTGTTTGCCTCACATTTAATAGGCTATGCATTAAAAAAGGATAATGGTGATGGTACTGTTACAACAAAAGGCGAGATGGGTCTTGAGTATACGTATAACAAGGAATTAACAGGTGTTAATGGTAAGGTCAAGTACGAAACAGATGCATTTAGTTACTTACTACCAAATAGCGAGAAAATGATTACACCTGCAAAAGACGGTAATGATATTTATTTAACACTTGATAAAACTATTCAAAGCTTTTTAGAAGAGGCAATGACAAAGGTTGAAAAGGAATATAGCCCTGAAGGGATGACAGCAGTTGTTGCAGATGCGAAAACAGGGAAAATTTTGGCAATGTCCCAGCGCCCTACATTTAACCCTGAAACACGAGATAGCCAAAATATGAAGTGGCTCAATGAAGTGATTGAGGAAACAATTGAACCTGGCTCAACGATGAAAACATTCACGCTCGCTTCGGCGATTGATACAGATACATGGCCACCAAATGCAACCTATGCGTCAGGTAGATATAGAGTGCTTGATCGTGATATTCGAGATCATAATAATGGTAGAGGATGGGGAACGATTACTTACTTAGAAGGGTTCCAGCGTTCATCTAATACAGCAATGGCACATTTATTAAAGATTATTGGTGAGGATGTCTTTTACGACTACTTAGATCGCTTTGGCTTTGGGCAGAAAACAGGCATTGATTTACCAAATGAGGCAACAGGTACACTGCTATCTAAATATCCAATTCAGCGTGTCACAACTACCTATGGTCAAGGCTCTACCGTAACACCCATTCAGCTAGTACAAGCAATGACAGCTATCGCAAATGATGGAAAAATGATGCAGCCATACGTTATTGATCAGATTGTAGACTCGTCAACAGGGAAGGTGATTCAAAACCACAAGCCTGTTGAAAAGGGACAGCCGATTAAAGCGGATACAGCTAAACAAGTACGAGAAATTCTTGCATCTACATTAACATCAGAGTATGGTACAGCGAAGGATTTTATATTGGAGGATTATGAGGTTGCAGGGAAAACAGGTACTGCCCAAATTCCAAAAGCGAGCGGTGGTTATCTTTCAAACCAATATTTGTATTCATTTTTAGGTTTAGCGCCTGTCGATGATCCACAGTTAATTGTCTATGTTTCAGTGAAAAAGCCGCAATTAAAGCAAGGTGAGCAGGGCTCAGTGCCTGTATCTAAAGTGTTTAAGCCTGTTATGCTAAATAGTTTAAAGCATCTCAATATTAATCCAGATGATGTTCAGCATGTAGATCATGTTGGTATTCAAGATTATACAGGCAGAAATGCGGATGCTATTCAAGTAGAGTTAGTAAATGATGGTTTACAGCCAGTTATTGTTGGCGGTGGCGGCCAAATTATTGATCAATATCCAAAGGATGTTCAAAAGTTAGTAAAAGGTAGTTTTGTATTTTTAAAGACAGATGGTGATACTACATTGCCAGACTTTACGAATTGGTCATTACGAAATTTACTTGTATTTAAAGCAATGGCAGGAATAGATATAGAAGTTTTCGGTGAGGGCTTTGTAGCTAGTCAAAGTGTGTCAGCAGGTACAATTATTACAGATAGCTCACCAATTGTTGTGAAGCTTAAAACACCAGCTGAAAGTTTTATTCAGGATGTTGAAGCGTCCTCTGAGGGAGAAGAAATTCCCGAAGAAGAGCTAGAGCAAATTGAGGATGAAAATAACGCTGAATAGAAGTCCACTTTATTTCATACGTTGTAAAAAACAAGGTGTGATGTCGAATGAAGTGGATTTCTATCCATTCTAAAAAACGTTTACGAATTTTATATGTGTTGTTTATGTGTGTAGCAGCGGCAATTATTATTCGATTGTTTTTTTTGCAAGTGTTAGATCAAAAAGAGCTAACGCAAAAAGCGGAAGAAAACTGGGATCGAGAAATTCCATTTGCGAATGAACGAGGGCATATTACAGATCGCGATGGTAAAAGCATTGTGACAAATAAACTAGCACCAACCTTATATTTTATGCCTGCCCAAAGCAAAGATATTGAGGGAGCAGCCGAAAAAATTGCACAAGTTTTAGAGGTGGATAAAGCAAAGCTGCTTGAGAAGATGCAGAAAAAGGATTACTTAGTTAAACTAGCACCAGAAGGCAAAAATATTCCATATGAAAAAGCCGTGGAATTGCAGGGTATGCAGATTGAAGGGCTATATAGCGGTGTAGATTACTCCAGAGATTACCCTTACGGTACAATGCTTTCACGGTTTTTAGGCTTTACAGGCTATGATGCGCAAGGCTTAGCTGGTATTGAATATGAATATAATAAGTTTTTAACAGCGAATTCATCTGCCATTCGTCTTTTTACAGATGCTAAAGGCAATAATTTGCCTAATGTTGCAAGTGCTTGGAAGGCAGGAGAGGATGGTGCAACGATTGAGTTGACCATTGATGTGGATGTGCAACAGGTTGTTGAGCGTGAGCTATCACAGGCGATGAAACGTTATGATGCTGATCAAGCATTGGCTATTGCGATGAATCCAAATAATGGTGAAATTGTTGCATTAGCGTCCTATCCAACTTTTCATCCTGCTGACTATCAATTAGTAGAGCCTGCTATTTATAATCGAAATTTACCTGTATGGATGACATATGAGCCAGGCTCTACTTTTAAAATTATTACGTTGAGTGCAGCATTGGAAGAGGATGTAGTCGATTTAGAAAATGATACATTTTATGATCCAGGCTATACAATGGTTGCTGGTGCAAGGCTTCGCTGCTGGAAGCGTGAGGGGCACGGGCATGAAACGTTTTTAGAAGTTGTAGAAAACTCCTGTAACCCTGGCTTTATTGAGCTAGGGCAACGACTAGGCAATGAACGCTTGCTGCAATATATTAAAGATTTTGGCTTTGGTCAAAAAACAGGCTCTAATATTGCCGGTGAAGCTTCAGGTATTTTATTTTCAAAGGAAGCCTTTGGACCAGTGGAGCAGGCTACAACATCATTTGGGCAAGGGGTAGCTGTTACACCGATTCAACAAGTGCAAGCGGTAGCTGCGGCAATTAATGGAGGCAAGCTATACACGCCATATGTTGTGAAAAAGGTTTTTAATCCGAAAACAGGAGAGGTTATTCAGGAAACAAAGCCGACTGTGAAAAATCAGGTAATTCGTGAGGAAACTTCTGCAAAAGTTCGAGGCGCGCTGGAATCAGTAGTAGCAAAAGGCTCAGGGCGGCAAGCCTTTCGAGAGGGCTTACGAATTGGTGGTAAAACAGGAACAGCACAGAAGGTTGAGGATGGTCGCTATAAAAGTGGTGAATATATTGTATCCTTTATTGGCTTTGCGCCAGCAGATGACCCACAAATCGTCGTTTATGTAGCAGTTGACAATCCAAAAAAGACAACACAATTTGGTGGTGTTGTAGCAGCACCTATTGTTGGGCAAATTATTGAGGACGTTGCACCTTTTGTTGGTATTGAAAAATCAAAGGAACAGCTTGAAAAGGATTATCGTTATGGTGATCCAATTACTGTGAAGGTACCAAATTTCATCGGTCAAACAAAGGATGATATTGCCAAGCAATTTTATCCATTCCGTATAGAATGGCATGGAGAGGGCACGAAAATTGGCAATCAGTTACCTGAGGTGGATAGTGTTATCAAACAAGATGGTACCATTCATTTATATTTGGAGAAGTAATATAACTTTACCTTTAAAAAATGGGAAAGAACCACTATTATTATGAAGGGTAGTAATAAATACAATGAAAGTTTATGCTTTTTTCCAAAAGAAGAAAGTGAAACAAGATTTAAAGGAGATTTTTCAATGAAACTCGCAACAACACTTACCATTTTAGCTCTTGCTTTTATAGTAACAGTTATCCTAGCACCAATTAGTATTCCGCTTCTTCGCCGTCTAAAATTTGGGCAAAGTATTCGTGAAGAAGGGCCAAAATCCCATATGAAAAAAGCTGGTACACCAACAATGGGAGGTATTATTTTCTTACTTTCTATCATCCTAACAACTGTTGGTGTAGGTAGCTTTTTAGACTTATTAACAACCCAAACCGTTGTATTATTATTAGTATTAGCAGGGTTTGGATTAATCGGTTTATTGGATGATGGCTTAAAGGTTGTGTTTAAACGAAATTTAGGATTAACGTCACTTCAAAAGCTGATTGGTCAAATTGTCATTGCTATTCTTGCTTACTTCCTTCTGTATGTTGGAGCGTTTGATACAACACTTGCGATTCCGTTTACAGAGTGGACAATTGATCTTGGAGTTTTCTATGTAGCCTTTTTAATTTTCTGGTTAGTAGGCTTCTCCAACGCAGTAAATTTAACAGATGGTTTGGATGGATTAGTGGCAGGAACGGCTTCTATTGCTTTTGCAGCATTTGGTGTTATTGCATTATTCCAAAGCCAAGCAGATATCGCTTTATTTACATTTGCTGTAACAGGTGCATTATTAGGCTTTTTACTGTTTAATGCTAATCCAGCAAAGGTATTTATGGGTGATACAGGTTCATTAGCATTAGGCGGCGCATTGGCAATGGTATCTGTCTTAGTGAAAGAGGAGTTTTTACTATTGTTAGTGGGCTTGGTGTTTGTTATCGAAACATTATCTGTTATTTTGCAGGTAGGTAGTTTTAAGCTTCGAAAAAAGCGTATTTTTAAAATGAGTCCTATCCACCATCATTTTGAATTATCAGGGTGGTCAGAATGGAAAGTAGTGCTTGTGTTCTGGTCAACTGCCCTAGCAGTAGCATTGATTGCAGTTTTATCGGAGGCGTTTTAATGAAAAACTATACGGATTTACAACATAAAAAGGTACTTGTGTTAGGTTTAGCAAAGAGTGGTGTGGCAGCTGCTGAAATTTTACATGAACTAGGCGCCTTTGTCACAGTCAATGATTCAAAACCATTTGATGAAAGCCCAGATGCACAAGGGCTATTACAGAAAGGGATTACAGTTATCTGTGGTCGCCATCCTGAGGATTTACTTGATGAGGGCTTTGAATTAGTAGTGAAAAACCCAGGAATTCCTTATAGTAATCGCATTGTGGCAGATGCAATTAGCCGAGAGATTCCTGTATGGACAGAGATTGAATTGGCTTATTTAATTAGTGATGCGCCATTTATTGGTATTACAGGTTCGAATGGTAAAACAACAACAACAACATTAATTTTTGATATGCTTGATAAAGGTAGTAAAAACCCTTTGATTGCGGGCAATATTGGAACAGTTGCTTGTGGCGTTGCAAAGGAGGCAACAGAGGATAATATTATTGTAACAGAATTATCCTCGTTCCAATTGATGGGAACACAAACGTTTAAGCCTAAAATTGCTATTTTAACAAATCTATATGATGCACATCTTGACTATCACGGCACATTTGATAATTATGCACAAGCAAAGTTTGCTGTGACGTGCAATCAAGATGACAGCGATTATTTTATTTATAATGCGGACCAAGCGATTGTGGCAGATTATGCAACACAATCAAAGGCACAAAAAATTCCGTTTAGCGTGAATGGACGGACAGCACATGGCATTAGTGCCGATGATACAACGATTTACTGGCAAGGCGAACCATATATGGAACGTGCAAATATTGCCTTGCCAGGTAAGCATAATTTAGAAAATATTTTAGCATCTATAGCAGCCTGCATTTTAGTAGGCTGTGACAAAGAAAAAATGGAAGAAGTGCTAGCAACATTTGGTGGCGTAAGGCATCGTACCCAATTTGTGCGTGAGTGGAATGGTCGTAAGATTTACAATGACTCTAAAGCAACCAACTGTTTAGCGACAAAGAGTGCATTAGACGCATTCGAAGCACCTGTTATTTTACTAGCAGGCGGCTTAGACCGAGGACATTCTTTTGAGGAATTACGCCCTTGTATGCATCATGTGAAGGGTGTTGTCGCATTTGGCGAAACGGGTTTACGTTTTGTAGAGTTTGCGAAATCATGCGGCGTTTCACAAACAGTTATCGCGCAAAATGTAGAAGATGCTGTGCATTATGCAGCACCGATGTCTGCAGAGGGTGATGTGATTTTACTCTCACCAGCATGTGCAAGCTGGGATCAATATGACAGCTTTGAAATACGCGGCGATGTTTTTATTGATGCTGTAATGAAGCTGTAATGACCCTGTAACTATTTTAGAATATACTTGACTTGGAAGGATGGCATTACTGAGAGGGAAAGAAAGCTATTTATTGCTCGTCACAACTTTGATGTTATCAATAATCGGCATTATTTTCGTCTATTCTGCAGGTACTTATTGGAGTGCCGTTCATTATAGTGGAAAAATGCCGTTTTATATGAAGCAAAGTGTCTATTTTATAGTTGCGATTATTGTGTTTTTAATCACAACTCGCTTGAAAATTTTAAGAGAGCAGTCCTTCTGGAAAATGGCCTATATATTTTCGCTTATTCTACTTGTGCTAGTGTTAATACCTGGTATTGGACTTGTACGAAATGGCTCTCAAAGCTGGATTGGTGTAGGCCCTTTAACGATTCAGCCAGCAGAGTTAGCGAAAATTACAGTCATTGTGTACTTGAGCCATATATTGGCACAGCATAAAACAGGTGCGCC
This sequence comes from Lysinibacillus sp. NPDC098008, assembly GCF_044760715.1. Lineage (NCBI taxonomy): Bacteria > Bacillati > Bacillota > Bacilli > Caryophanales > Bacillaceae > Lysinibacillus > Lysinibacillus sp. NPDC098008. The sequence goes on along the minus strand of NZ_JBIWBA010000002.1, from coordinate 231,448 downwards.
CGTTGTAAATTGGCGTCATGGCTTAGTGCTGCTGTTACCTGTTGCACTCATTATGTTGCAGCCAGACTTTGGCTCTGTATTTATTCTCGTTGTTTCAGTGTTTTTATTATTTTTTGTGGCAGGTTATCCATTAAAGCTGTATGCCATTATTATGCTAGCTGGCATTGCTGGATTAGTAGGAATGATTGCAACAGCACCGTATCGACTTAAACGCATAGAGGCATTTCTTGATCCTTGGGCTGATCCGCTGGTAAGTGGATTCCAGGCAGTTCAATCACTCATGGCGATTGGACCAGCTGGTATTTTTGGACATGGCTTTGGTCAAAGCCGTCAAAAGTTTTTATACTTACCAGAGCCACAAAATGATTTTATTTATGCCATTATTCTAGAAGAGATTGGATTAATTGGTGGGCTTGTTATTTTGGCACTTTTTGTACTGGTGATTTATGCAGGCTATAAATTTGCTGTACAGGCTAAAACACGAACATCCTATTATGCCATTATAGGGCTTGTCACAATGCTGATGGTGCAGGCATTTCTTAATATAGCTGTTGTGATTGGTTTAGTGCCAGTAACAGGTGTAACATTGCCTTTTATTAGCTATGGCGGAACATCTTTAGTAACAATGTGGTTAATAATAGGTATTATTTATCAATTAGCGAAATAAATATAAAGGAGGGGTACTTTTTGGAGAAAGTAATTGATATAGAAGATCGTATACCTACGCTAAAAAAGCGACGAAAAAAGCGTACAAATCGGAAATTTATCGTGCTCATATTACTTTTCTTTATTGTTTTAGGGGTACTCCTTTATTTTCAATCTCCATACAGCGATATTAAGAACATAACTGTCAATGGGGCTAAGCTTGTAGATGAACAATATTATGTGGAGGCAAGTACACTTGCGCCGGGTAAATCGATGTGGGGCTTCAAAGTAGAAGATATTGAGAAGCGCTTACAAAAGGATAAATGGGTAAAAGAGGTACAAGTTAAGCGTAAGTGGCTACAGAGCGTAACAATTGATATTAAAGAATGGAAAAAAGTTGCGTACTTAGCTGGTGATGGCACCTATTATCCATTGCTTGAAAACGGTCAACGCTTTGAGCAAGCAGGTAATGATAATCCCATTGATGCACCTGTTTTTATCGGTATAGCTGGCGAAAAAACGATTCAGAAGCTTGTCGAACAGCTAGCACAGTTAAAGCCAGAAGTATTAGCTTTAATTTCTCAGGTTAACACAAATAATAATGAAACGAATCCAAATGCAGTGAAGCTTTATATGAATGACGGCTATGAAGTGCGAGCGGTTATTCAAACATTAGCGGAGAAGTTAAATTATTACCCCTCAATTGTAGCGCAAATCGCAGATTTAGAAAAAGGTGTGATTGATTTAGAGGTTGGATCGTATTATCGTCCCTTTAATGAGGAATACAACAAGGTAGATATCAATATGGAGACCACTGCAGAAGGGGAAATGGTTAACCAGGAAGTGACAGAAGATGAACAACAAGAAGAATAGCAAGGGTAGCTTTTTCACAAGAAAACAATTTGAATTATTGCTTGTATGCATTACAACAGGGTTTATTATTGGCTATTCATACAACCAGGCGCAAGATAAACGTGAGGCAGGTGCAATTGATTCAGAGCTTTTTGAACAAGAAGAGTCATACCGTGAGGAGCTTATTGCACAGCAGGAACGCAACAAAGAGCTTTCAGAGGAACTAAATAGTTTGCAGGAGCAAATTCGGGAATATGAGCAATCCCTTGCCTCAGATGAAAAAGCCTATAAAAAGCTAGTGGAGCAAGCAGAGGATTTACGATTATTGCTTGGTGAATTAAATAGTGAAGGGAAGGGCGTGCGCATTACACTGCAAGATGGTGACTATGATCCGAAATCTTTGAACCCTAACGACTATATTGTTCATGAGAGCCATGTTTTTAAATTGTTAAATGAGTTAAAAATTTCAGGTGCTCAAGCGATTGCTATTAATGGGCAACGTGTAATGGCAAACTCCTATATTCACTGCAATGGTCCAGTGATAACGATTGATGGTACACAGCATCCTGCTCCATTTGTTATTGAAGCGATTGGTAACGCTGAAACATTAATGGCTTCTTTAAACCTAAATGGTGGTGTAGTCGACCAGTTATTAAATGATAATATCGTGGTGTCGTTAGAAGAAAGTCAAAAGCTTACAATGCCAAAGGTAAAAGTAGAGAGCTAAGGACAAGCTCTTGTTTACAGTTCAATCTTAGCCTCCGAATAAGTGGCAGAAGAGTTTAGGGTCGTATCCTAAGGAGGCATACGATACGTCTAGGAGGGGCTATTTTGCAAAGAAATATGTATACCCGAATAACGATCGTGCTATTTATTATCGGTTTGATGATAGCGGTACAATACAATACCATACAAAAACCAGCTGAGCGAGATACACGAGATATTTGGGCAATCAGAGAGGAATTAGCACAAGAAAAACAACGACATTCCACATTACTAGCAGAAATTCGCTCACTGCAGGAAGTAGTGGATCGCTATGAGCAATCTGAAAAAGTAAATCAGCAAGCGGCTTTAACGGAAACATTAAAGCGTTTAAAGCTTCAAGCAGGCCTAACAGAAGTTACTGGGCCGGGGGTGATACTTCGCGTTGAACCCGCAGCTGAGTTAATAGCAATGGGTTACGAAATAAAAGAAATTTCACCAGATTTATTAACACAATTATTAAATACATTATTTAAAAATGATGCCACAAGTGTTTCGATAGACGGAAATCGTGTTGTCCAAACAACTGCTATTCGAGATATTAATGGAAGGACAACTGTGAATAGCACGCCATTGTCCTCACCACCATTTGAAATTTATGTTGGGACAAGCGATTTTAAGGCAGCACAAAAAATGTATAATTCATTGCAAGCCTCAACATTTGTTGATTCGTTTTATCTAGATAATTTTAAATTAGTGATTGAAGAGCCGAGCGAACAGTTACAAATACCAGCATTTGATCAGCCATTGACAAGTGATTATTTAGCAGAGGTAAAAAAAGGAGATTAATATATGTGGCTACCATTTTTAGGTTTGATATTTGGACTTGCTCTGGGCTTATTAACAAATATACAAATCCCCTCTATGTATGAAAGTTATCTGTCAATCGCTGTGTTAGCAGCTTTAGATACATTATTTGGTGGTATTCGTGCACAATTACAGCAAGTATATGATGATAAAGTATTTCTATCAGGATTCTTTTTTAATATTATGCTAGCAGCAGGATTAGCCTTTTTAGGTGTTAATTTAGGAATAGATTTATATTTAGCAGCAATTTTCGCTTTTGGTGTACGTTTGTTCCAAAATATAGCAATAATTAGGCGGATTTTACTAACTCGATTAGATGAGAAACATCACAAAAAGAAGAAAACTACCGTAGAATAAGAGAAAAATTGACCAAAATACTCGATTTGCTTAGACATTACGCTAAATTTACAATAGAATGAAAATAAGAGCATTTTTCAAGGAGGTGCAGCGAATTGAATCAGCAAGATTTATACATTTCTCTTGATATAGGGTCGTCCTCTATCAAGGTATTAATCGGTGAAATGAGCGACGGACAGTTACATGTAATTGGCGTCGGAAATGTAAAGTCGAATGGGGTTCGAAAAGGGGCAATTGTTGATATTGATGCAACAGTTCAATCTATTCGAAAAGCAATAGAACAAGCCGAACGAATGACAGGATATCAAATTCAAGAAGTCGTTTTAGGTGTTCCTGCTAACCAGACGATGTTACAGCTAGTTAAAGGTGTTGTCGCTGTAAATAGTGAAAACAGAGAAATTACAGATGATGATTTAGACAGAGTAGTAGAATCTGCACAAGTCATGTCGATACCTCCTGAACGTGAATTAGTGAACATCATTCCAAGACAATTTATTGTGGATAATCTTGATGAGATTAAAGACCCTCGTGGCATGATTGGCATCCGTCTTGAAATGGATGCAACAATGATAACGACATCCAAAACGCTTTTACACAATGTTCTGCGCTGTGTTGAGCGGGCTGGTTTAAGTATACGAGAAATATATTTACAGCCATTAGCATCAGGCTACTTTGCTTTAACGGAAGACGAAAAAAACCAAGGGACTGCCTTTATTGATATAGGAGGTGGCTCTACAACAATTGCGGTGTTTGAAGAGGGATTGTTAACGCATACAGGTGTTATACCAGTCGGTGGTGATCATATAACGAAAGATATTTCAATTGTTTTAAAAACACCAACAGAACAAGCAGAGCAAATTAAACACCAATTTGGACATGCCTTTTATGACGATGCATCTGATGATGAAGTTTTTGAAGTACCGATTGTGGGTACAGATTCTACTGACCAGTATAGCCAGCGTTATATATCAGAAATTATTGGTGCTCGTTTAGAGGAATTATTAGAGCTAGTGATTGATGAATTAGCACGTTTAGGTGTTCGAGATTTACCTGGTGGCGTTGTTTTAACAGGTGGTGTTGCAAAGCTTGAAGGTATCGCACAATTAGCACGTCAAATTCTACAAACGCGTGTAAGAATCTATACACCCGATTATATTGGCGTTAGAGAGCCTTCATTTGCGACGGCAGTTGGACTTATTCGTTACGCCCATTTAGAAGATGATTTTTACGGTAAGAGTACGAATACGCAGCCTGTTGAATATGCAGTTGTAGGAGCTCAAGCAGCTACACCTAAAAAGCAAGAGTATTCTGCACCTTCAGAACCAAAAGAAAGCGTAATCGGGAAAGCAAAAAAATTATTCGATAAGTTTTTTGATTAACTAGAATGCGTAATGAATGATACAGAGTCGAGTTACCGTGGGAGGAAAAAGAGATGTTAGAATTTGATACAAGTGTTGATGAACTTGCAGTAATAAAGGTCATAGGTGTCGGTGGCGGCGGTAACAACGCTGTCAATCGTATGATTGAGCATGGTGTACAAGGCGTTGACTTTATCGCAGTGAACACAGATGCACAAGCATTAAATTTATCAAAGGCGGAAGTAAGGCTACAAATTGGTGCTAAGCTAACGCGTGGGCTAGGCGCAGGAGCAAATCCTGAAGTAGGTAAAAAAGCCGCAGAAGAAAGCCGAGAGCAGCTAGAAGAGGTACTGCGTGGCGCAGATATGGTCTTCGTAACGGCTGGTATGGGTGGAGGAACAGGTACTGGTGCTGCACCAGTCATTGCTCAGATTGCTCGTGAATTAGGAGCCCTTACAGTAGGTGTTGTGACACGTCCATTTACTTTTGAAGGTCGTAAACGTCAAACACAGGCAATCGGTGGTATTGGCAGCATGAAGGAGTCAGTGGATACATTAATTGTTATTCCGAATGATAAGCTCCTACAAATTGTCGATAAATCTACACCTATGTTAGAAGCATTTAGAGAAGCTGATAATGTTTTACGTCAAGGTGTGCAAGGTATTTCAGATTTAATTGCAACACCTGGTCTTATTAACTTAGACTTTGCAGACGTTAAAACAATTATGTCTAATAAAGGTTCAGCATTAATGGGGATCGGTATTGCCACAGGTGAAAACCGAGCTTCTGAAGCAGCAAAAAAGGCTATTTCAAGTCCATTGCTTGAATCGTCCATTGATGGTGCGAAAGGTGTCCTCATGAATATTACAGGTGGCTCGAATCTTAGCTTATTTGAAGTACAGGAGGCAGCAGATATTGTAGCCTCTGCATCAGATGAAGAAGTAAATATGATTTTCGGTTCTGTTATCAATGAAAATCTAAAAGATGAAATCATTGTAACTGTTATTGCAACTGGTTTTTCAGAGGAAGCTTTACAGCAGCAACGCAATACACCGAAGCCATCGCTTAATGTAAATAGACAATCTGCTCCACAGCAACAGGCTCCTATTCGTGAACAACGACAAGAAATGCCTACACAACAAGAGCAGCCACGTCAAAATCAACAAAATTATGCACAAGACGATATGCTTGAAGTACCAGCATTTTTACGCAATCGTAAAAATCGCGGATAACTTCAATAAATAACTTCTAGAAAGCTTGTAATTTACATATGTAAATTATGAGCTTTTTATATTTGCCACAATGATGTTCAAACATGTAAGGAAACCATGTTTTTTGTCAAAACATTTTCTGAAAATGATGCGATTGTTTGACAATATTTGTGGGAGGAACATGCTAACTTTGTAAGTAGGAGGCGGCTGTTATGTATGGAGAATGGCTGGTGCTCATTAATACACTTTTTAATCTAGCAATACTTATGTTTACAGTAAGAGTAACAGGCGTTGTTGTTAAACATTCAAGATTATTAATGAGTTCGATTTGCAGTAGTTTAGTAGCTGTCATTGGCGGCCAAACGCTGTGGACAACGGTGCTAAGCTTTCTATTATTAATTGGTATAGCTTTTCAATTCAAGCTTCGAAGTTTTCAAAAGCAAGGACCTATTGTTGTAACAGCAACTATTGTAATTGGCGGTTTGTTAACAGCTTTACAACCTTATTTAAAAAATCTAGCTGTTGCTCATTTTATTATGATTTGCTTTGTGCTTGCAGTGGCGAATCTCGTCTTGTTTTATAAACAATGGGGTTTCGTTAAGCTTGAACGCTTAAGTGGTCAGTTTGTCTTTGATACGACATTGAAAATTTTTGGCGCAGCCATACCGCTATCTGCCTTTGTTGATACAGGCAATCAAGCGATTGAACCACTTTCAGGAAAACCTGTTCATTTTGTTTCTTATACAGCTTTACGTCCACATTTACCCGCAGCTTTCCGCAAATCATTAATAGAGTGGCAGGAAACAGACCCATACAATGTATCCATGTTTGCAGAAGATTACCAGCGTTATATCCGATTTATTCATGTTAATACCGTACAGCAGCAAAGCGTTGTACTTGGCTTTCGTTTTGATGAATGGCATATCAAGGGAGAGCCCTCACAAGTGAAAACAAATGAATATATCGTGTTAACCAAAAAAGCTAAAAATTTTCCGCATAGCACAGCAGCAATTTTACATTTTTCAGCGCTTTCAAATAACTCATAGAGGGGGAGAACGATTGCTTCTTAGGCTACTTGCTAGCTTGAAAAAATTATGGAGTAAGTTTCGAAGTCGTGAAACGTACTATATAGGGGGAAATGATTCATTGCCAGTGCCACTAAGTCGAGAAGAAGAAGTTACAGTGATTGCATCCTTTATGAACGGTGATTTACGAGCTAGAGATACACTAATTGAACGCAATTTGCGTCTTGTTGTTTATATTGCTAGACGTTTTGATAATACAGGTACGCCAATTGAGGATTTAATTAGCATTGGCTCCATTGGATTAATCAAAGCGATTGAAACATTTAATACAGATAAAAATATTAAACTTGCAACCTATGCATCACGCTGCATTGAAAATGAAATTTTAATGCACTTACGAAAAACAAGCCGTATGAAAGGTGAAGTTTCATTAGATGAACCACTCAACTCCGATGCAGATGGAAATGAATTATTATTATCGGATATTTTAGGAACAGAAGAGCATATTATTTTAGATAATGTAGAGAAAAAAATCGAACGTCAGCATATGTTCCATGCGATTAATTTGCTTGGTGCACGTGAACGTTATATTATGGAATGCCGCTTTGGACTAAACGGTAAAGCGGAAATGACACAAAAAGAGGTTGCCGACCATTTAGGTATATCTCAATCCTATATTTCCCGTTTAGAAAAGAAAATTATTCAAGATTTACGTGAAAACTTAAATCAACCGATATCATAGAAAGGGAATTTTACCCTACCTAAAATTGGTCATAGCTTTTGTGCATATTCTTGTTGCTCTCGGACAAACTGATGTCACGGTTTAGTCAGAGAATAACATCCGGAGGAATCGAATATGCGAACAAAAGTAGATCTTTGCGGCTTAGATACATCGACTTTGCCAATTTTAAAGCACGAGGAAATGAAGGAGCTCTTTATCCGTTTGCAAGCAGGGGAAACGGAAATTCGAGAAGAGCTTGTCATGTGCAATTTAAGGTTAGTGCTAAGTATTGTTGGTCGATTTGCCTATCGAGGTGAACAGGCAGATGATTTATTTCAAGTAGGGTGTATTGGCCTTATGAAAGCCATTGATCATTTTGATTTAAAGCATAATGTACGGTTTTCGACATATGCTGTGCCAATGATTATTGGTGAAATTCGTCGCCATCTGCGTGATCATCATGCATTGCGAGTTTCTCGCTCCTTAAGAGATATAGCCTATAAAGCAATGCAGGCAAAAGAGCAATGGATAACTGATAATTTGCGAGAACCTACGATTGAAGAAATTGCCGAAATGATTGATATGAAAAAAGAAGATGTGTTATTTGCTTTAGATGCTATTCAAGACCCTGTTTCATTGCAGGAACCTATTTATTCAGACGGCGGAGATGCTGTTTATATGATGGACCAATTGCGTGATGATGATGTATCAGAGGATCAATGGGTTGCCTATGTATCGGTGAAGGAAAGCTTACAAAAGTTAGATGAACGTCAGCAAATGATTGTGGCAAAGCGTTTTTATTACGGTGAAACACAAACTGAAATTGCCAAGGAGTTAGGGATTTCACAAGCACAAATCTCACGCCTAGAAAAAAATGCGATTGAAACAATGCAAAAAGATTACAAATAAAAAAATGCGCATCCGATTATTCGGTGCGCATTTTCTCTTCATTCAATGAACAATTGATACATAAATATAAAGAGATAGCAACGTTTTAGAATGGAAGTAGATGGTAATAGATAGAGGAGGGATGTTAGTGCGATTCTCAATGTTGCAGCAAAAAGAAGTAATTGAAGCAGGGAATGGACGTTTTATAGGGTTTGTTGTAGATGCTGAAGTATCAAAGGAAACAGGCTATGTTACCGCATTTTTAATTGCTGAGCCTCGTAAATATTTGGGCTTTTTTAAAGGGGAGGAATCTGTGAGAAAGGTATATATGAAGGATGTGCTTGTCGTCGGCAAGGACGTTATTTTAGTGAAGGCACTTTCTTAAGACAAAAGATTCGTTTTTTATGCATGCTAATGCTGATATAGGTCAGGCTATTCATTGATAAATCAACCATTGCTTGTTACAATAAGAGAAACTATTGTTGTAAAGTTGGGAAGAACAGTGACAAAAATCTTAACAAATTTAAGCAAAATAAATGATGTACTGATAGCAGCAGCAAAGCGAGGCAATCGTGATGCTAGTAAAGTTCAAATTATTGCCGTAACAAAAGAAGTTTCTGTGGAAAGAACACAAGAAGCAATTGATGCAGGGCTTATTCATTTTGGCGAAAATAGACCTGAAGGCTTCAATCATAAAATTGCAGCGATTCAAGCCGATGTGCATTGGCATTATATTGGGTCACTACAAACACGCAAAGTCAAGCAAGTTATTAACAACATTGATTATTTACACTCCTTAGATCGTTTGAGTTTGGCACAAGAAATTGAAAAACGAGCAGAAAAACCTGTTAAATGTTTTGTACAAGTAAATGTTTCTGGTGAAGAATCAAAGCATGGGCTAATGGTTGAGGAAGTTTTACCTTTTGTAGAAGCATTAACAAGTTTTACAAAAATTCAAGTTGTGGGTTTAATGACAATGGCACCAAATACAGAAGACAAAGCACTTATTCGCTCTGTTTTCAAGCAATTAAAACAATGTCAACAGCAAATAGCCGAGCGAGGATTCGCACATGCACCTTGTACCGAGTTATCAATGGGCATGTCTAATGACTTTGAAATTGCGGTAGAGGAAGGGGCTACTTTTGTTCGAGTCGGTACGGCTCTTGTTGGAAATGAAAGAGGGGAACAGGATGAGCATGAAAAATAAAATTAAAAACTTCTTTTACCTTGAAGAGGAACTAGAAGAAGAGATCACGCAAGCTCCTATTCAACAGCAACAACCCATACAACACCAGCAACAAGTTCAAACAGCAAAGCCTAAAAAAAACATGAAAGAACGCAAAGCGCCCGTCCATGAAATTATGCCACAAAGCACAGCAACGCCTAACAACATTGTTAGTTTACAGGCAGCGATGAGTTCGAAAGGAGCAAAAGTGGTTTTAGTTGAGCCTAGAGTATATGCAGAAGCGCAAGATATCGCAGAGCATTTAAAAAATAAACGGGCAACAATTGTAAATTTGCAGCGTATCGAGCGGGAGCAAGGAAAACGAATTATTGATTTTTTAAGCGGTACAGTGTATGCCCTTGCAGGGGATATTCAACGAATTGGTAAAGATATTTTCCTTTGCACACCTGATAACGTAGAAGTAACTGGGGAAATTACGAACTTTATTTTAGACGATAATTAATAGCGAGGATTGTAGTTTATATGACTTTTTTGATTATACTTAACTATATATCGTTAGCATTTAGGATTTATTCATTTTTGCTAATTATATATATTTTAATGTCTTGGGTGCCTGCTGCGCAAAATTCATCATTTGGACGTATGCTGGCAAGAGTATGTGAGCCATACTTAGGGATTTTCAGACGATTTATTCCACCTATTGGAATGATTGATATTTCTCCTATCGTGGCAATCTTTATGCTGAATTTTATTGAACGAGGGCTTTTTATAGTCATTCAGAAAATATACTTTATGTTTATTTAAAAGAAAATCCTCACGATTTGGTGAGGGTTTTTTTAATGCTATAGTAGTTGGTGGATAGAATGCTAAGAGTGACGGATAGAATACTAAAAGTGGCGGATAGAATGTCAAAGGTGAAGGAGATAATCAAATGGAGCATTTAATTCAGCATTTTCGAAAAGAGGAACAACCCTTTATTGAACAGGTGGTTAATTGGCAGCGTGAGGTGGAAGATCGCTATGCACCAAAGCTAACGGATTTTCTTGATCCAAGGCAGCGCTTTATTGTGGCATCCATTATTGGACAAGACGATACATTAAAAACAGCAAGCATGGGGTTATTTGATAAGGCGGAGAGGCAGCGTATGCTTATTTTTCCTACTTATTTTGAACCGACTGAGGATGACTTCCAGCTCGTAGCATTTACCATTCATTACCCTGTGAAATTTGTACAATTGCGACATCCTGACGTTTTAGGTGCATTGTTATCATTAGGCTTAAACCGTGGTAAGTTTGGAGATATTCGTGTGAATGAGCATCAGGTGCAATTTGTCGTTGCGCAAGAGGTAGCAGACTATGTACGTTTGCATTTAACAGGCATTGGCAAGGTAAAGGTACATGTGGAGGCAATAAAGGAAATGGAGCCGCTGCTTGTTAATGAGGACGAATGGCTTGAGGAATCTCATACGGTGTCTTCGATGCGTTTAGATGTTATTATTGCAACTGTTTTAAATGTGTCCCGTCAAAAGGCACAAGCACTTATTACAGGAAATAAAGTACGTGTAAATTGGACAGAGCGAGATGCTGTTGCTTTTGAATTACAAGAGGGCGATATTTTATCGATACGAGGAAGTGGACGTGTTAAAATTATTATGACAGAAGGCCGTACAAAAAAAGATAAAATTCGTCTACAAATCGGTCGATTGGCCCAAAAAGCTTGAAAGTGAAGTAATTTTCATTAATTTTTACTGCTAAGTTGTCGCAACAATTGTATAATAGAAATTATGAATGTACACGTAAAGGAGAGAAGGATTGTATGCCATTATCACCTATTGATATACATAATAAGGAGTTTACAAAGACCTTCAGGGGCTATGCTGAGGACGAGGTCAATGAATTTTTAGATCAGATTATTAAAGATTATGAAATTTTATTGCGTGAGAAAAAAGAAGTTGATCGACAGTTAGAAATCGCTTTAGAGCAAGCGAGGCATTTTAACACCTTAGAAGAAACTTTACAAAAATCTATAGTTGTGGCACAAGAGGCAGCGGATGAAGTACGCAGAAATTCACAAAAAGAGGCAAAGCTTATTGTCAAAGAAGCTGAAAAAAATGCTGATCGAATTGTCAATGAAGCATTAACAAAGGCACGTAAGGTAACGATTGAAATCGATGAGCTCAAGAAACAATCCAAAGTATTCCGTAATCGCTTTAAAATGCTTGTGGAGGCACAGCTTGACCTATTAAATGCAGATGATTGGGATCATTTGCTGCAATATGATATTGATCTAACTGAAATTCAAGCGTCTGTAGAGGAAGCACAGGAATCCGAAGATTTATAATTTTTTCTCTTGCCCTATAATTGAAACTTGACGTGAATGATTGAATTTCATATACTTTATACTAGCAATTATTTGAACAGATATGCATACAGGCAAAGACGAAGATAGTAATTGTTAGGCGTAGTGAAGCGATTTGGGGATAGTGGAAGCCCAAACAAACAACTAACAATGAAGATCACTTCCGAGCTAAATAACTGAAAGCAGTAAGTTATTTCGTGCCGCACAACGTTAACGTGCTTGAAAGAGGTAGTGCAATTTGAATTGTGCTGCAACTAGGGTGGTACCGCGAGTAGAAGCTTCTCGTCCCTTTGTGGGATTGAGGGCTTTTTTTATTTGCAGGCAGAAGCATTAGGTTTGCTATGTTTGCCAATAATTGTTGTAGATGTTTTGTTTGTAATCGTAAAGGAGGAATTTTAATGGTTGAATACAAGGATACTTTATTAATGCCAAAAACAGATTTCCCAATGCGCGGAAATTTACCAGCAAATGAGCCAAAAATGCAAGAAAAATGGAATGACATGGATATTAACAAATTACAGATGGAGCGTACAGAAGGTCGCCCTGAGTTTGTGTTACATGATGGTCCTCCATATGCAAATGGTGATATTCATATTGGTCACGCATTAAACAAAGTATTAAAGGATATGATTACACGTCATCGTTCAATGTCTGGTTATCATGTGAACTATGTACCAGGTTGGGATACACATGGTTTACCAATTGAGCAGGCATTAGCAAATAAAGGTGTTAAACGTAAGGAAATGTCTGTGGCGGAATTCCGTCAGCTTTGTGAAAAATATGCTTATGAGCAAATCGACAATCAACGCCAGCAATTTAAACGTTTAGGTGTACGTGGTGATTGGGAAAATCCATATATTACATTAAAGCCTGAATTTGAAGCGCGTCAAATTGAAGTATTCGGGAAAATGGCAGAAAAGGGCTATATCTATAAGGGCTTAAAGCCTGTTTATTGGTCACCATCTTCTGAATCGGCTCTTGCAGAGGCTGAAATCGAGTATAAAGATATTAAATCACCATCTATTTATGTCAGCTTTGCGATTAAAGATGCAAAAGGCGTTGTGCCAGCAGATGCGAAATTTATTATTTGGACAACAACACCTTGGACATTACCAGCAAACTTAGGGATTTCTTTAAATCCTGAATTTATCTATGTAGTAGTGGCAGTGGCAGAGAAGAAATTCATTATTGCTAAAGAATTAGTAGAGTCAGTGGCAACTGCGCTTAACTGGGAATCGTATGAAATTGTACAGGAAGTGAAAGGTGAGGCACTTGACCGTATTGTAGCACAGCATCCATTCTATGATCGTGAATCACTTATTATGGTAGGTGAGCATGTAACGGCTGATGCTGGTACTGGCTGTGTGCATACTGCACCTGGACACGGGGAAGACGATTACTATATTAGTAAACAATATGGTTTAGGTATTCTTAGCCCTCTTGATAATAGTGGTTGCTATACAGATGAAGCACCTGGCTTTGAAGGTGTCTTTTATAATGATGCCAATAAACTCATTACAGAAAAGCTCAAAGAAGTTGGAGCATTAGAGAAGCTAGACTTCTTTACACACTCATATCCACATGATTGGCGTACGAAAAAGCCTGTTATTTACCGCGCGACACCACAATGGTTTGCATCGGTTGAAGCATTCCGTGGCGAGCTACTAGAGGCTGTAAAAGCAACAACATTTACACCTGCTTGGGGTGAAACTCGTCTTTATAATATGATTCGTGATCGTGGCGACTGGGTCATTTCACGTCAACGGGCATGGGGTGTGCCGATTCCAATTTTCTACGCTGAAAATGGTGAACCAATTATTACACCAGAAACAATTGCTCATGTAGCTGCGTTATTCCGTGAGCATGGATCGAATATTTGGTTCCAAAAAGAGGCAAAAGAATTATTACCTGAAGGCTTTACACATCCAGGTAGCCCAAATGGTGAATTTACAAAAGAAAACGATATTATGGACGTATGGTTTGACTCAGGTTCTTCACACCAAGGTGTCTTAGTAGAGCGTGGTATGAAGTATCCAGCTGACCTTTATTTAGAAGGTTCTGACCAACACCGTGGTTGGTTTAACTCATCCCTTATTACATCTGTAGCAATCAACGGCTTTGCACCCTATAAAGGGCTTTTAACACACGGCTTTGTGCTTGATGGTGAAGGGCGAAAAATGAGTAAATCGCTAGGGAATACAATTGTGCCACAAAAAGTAATGGATCAATATGGTGCAGATATTCTTCGTTTATGGGTTGCTTCTGTGGATTATACAGCAGATGTACGTATTTCAATGGATATGCTAAAGCAAGTGTCTGAAGTATATCGTAAAATTCGTAATACATTGCGTTTCTTACACGGCAATATCGCTGATTTTGATCCACAGAAAAATCGTGTGGCTTATACAGAGCTTCGTGAAATGGATCAATATGTATATATGCGCTTGCAAGACGTCTTAAAAACAGTGCGTGCTGCTTATGATCGTTATGATTTCGCTGCTGTGTACCATGTGGTCAATAACTTTGTTGCTGTAGAGCTATCCTCCTTCTATTTAGATATTGCCAAAGATGTTGTCTATATTGAAGGCTATGACAATCAAGACCGCCGTGCAATGCAAACGGTTATGTATGATACATTAATGACATTGGTGAAAGTAATGACACCGATTATTCCACATACAACAGATGAAATGTGGTCATACCTATATGCACAAGGTCTTGTAGAGGAAATTTCTGTCCAATTAACAGACTTACCAGAGGTAGATGAGCAAGCGAATTTTGATAGCCTTCGTGCAAAATGGGAAAAGGTTATCGATGTTCGTGATGATATTTTAAAAGCATTAGAGGAAGCACGTAATGCTAAAATAATTGGGAAATCACTTGAAGCAAAAGTAACTGTCTATGCAAAAGAGGATATTGTAGTATTACTGAACGATGCAAATATTGATTTTGCACAGCTTTCTATTGTTTCGGCATTTGAGGTAGCAACATTAGCAGAAGCACCTGCCCATGCATTAGCGCTTGAGCATGTATCAATTGCTGTGGAAAAGGCAGCAGGTGAAAAATGTGAGCGCTGCTGGTCAATTTCTGAAACAGTTGGCACAAATGCAGCACATCCAACATTATGTGCGCGCTGTGCAGATGTTGTAGAAAAATATTACGCATAATAAATATAAAGCAAGTTAGAAATGGTTGTTTGATTTCTAGCTTGCTTTTTTATAGCTATTGCACATATGCTGTTAGCACCAGATTTTTATATGCTCGTAGTTATGGCAAAGGGTGCTGTTATGGTAGAATAGGTTAGATGTTGAGCGATCGGAGGAATGTTTGTGTATAAATATTATGGATTTGCTGCTTTTGTTATTTTACTCGATCAATGGACAAAATGGCTCGTTGTCAAAAATATGGCGTATGGGGAGCGCATTGCGCTATGGGACCCATGGTTTGGCATTTTATCTCATCGCAATCGAGGAGCAGCATGGGGAATGCTGGAGGGACAAATATGGTTGTTTAGTATCGTAACCGTTGTCGTTATATGTGCGATTCTCTACTTTTATCATAAAGAAGCAAAAGGTAAACCACTTTTTCAGGTTGGCTTAATGCTATTGTTAGGTGGCGCGATTGGCAACTTTATTGATCGTTTATTTAGAGGTGAAGTGGTTGATTTTGCAGATGTTTTCATTCCTATTATTAACTATGACTTCCCTATTTTTAATGTAGCAGATGCTGCGTTAACAATAGCTGTTGTACTGCTAATGATTGGCTTAATCGTGGAAGATAAAAAAGAAAAGAAACAGGTGAAACAATGACGCAAGTAACATATACAATTGAAGAACAGCAACAAGGAGAGCGCATTGATAAGGCACTCTCAAGTCTACAGTCAGAATGGTCACGTACGCAAATAGGGAACTGGATTAGTGATGGAGCTATTAAAGTAAATGGCGATGCTGTTAAGGCAAAATATAAGGTTAAAGCTGGTGACCTCATTGTTATTGATGTACCAGAAGTTGAAGAATTGGATGTTGTCGCAGAAAACTTAGCGTTGGATATTGTTTATGAGGATGCAGATGTGCTTGTTGTGAATAAACCAAAGGGCATGGTGGTACATCCAGCACCAGGACATATGACAGGTACGCTAGTAAATGGACTAATGGCGCATTGTCAAGATTTATCAGGGATTAATGGTGTAATGCGACCTGGTATTGTGCATCGTATTGATAAGGATACATCAGGCTTATTAATGGTGGCAAAAAACGATGTAGCCCATGAATCCTTAGTGAATCAGTTAGTCAATAAAACAGTCACTCGTAAATATACAGCGCTTGTACATGGACATATTGCACATGATAAAGGAACAATTGATGCACCAATTGCACGTGACCCAAAAGACCGTCAAAAACAGGCTGTTGTTGATCAGGGCAAGCATGCTATTACACATTTCCAAGTGATTGAGCGCTTTGGCGATTATACGCTTGTGGAGTGCCGTTTAGAAACAGGACGTACACACCAAATTCGTGTACATATGAATTATATTGGCTTCCCGCTTGTAGGTGATCCAAAATATGGTCCGAAAAAAACACTTGATTTTGGTGGACAAGTGCTGCATGCGGGTGTTTTAGGGTTTGACCATCCTGTATCTGGTGAATATCTGGAATTTGAAGCGCCACTTCCTGCTGATTATGAGCAATTATTAAAGGATTTACGAAATAGGCATTGACGTATATACGAAGAAGGTCTATACTAACGACAGTGAATAAATAAGAAAACTAAATAGTCACCTTTAATGACAGTCCAGAGAGGCTGAGAAGGTTTATGTGATAGTGTTGTGATAATTTGTGCTGCAAATTGTTCAACATGCTTTTTCAACATGTATATAATCCTCTCAGGCTACTCGCCTTGAGAGGTTTTTTTATGGACATATGACTGATAATAGATGATAGGGAGGAGGACATGAATATGGCACAAAATGAGTTATTAGATGGTCCGTCAATGACAAGAGCGTTAACGCGTATTGCCCATGAAATTATTGAACGCAATAAAGGAATTGATGAATGTATTCTCGTTGGTATTAAAACACGAGGTGCTTTTCTAGCCAAACGTCTAGCACAACGAATTGAAAAAATTGAAGGACAAGCGATTCGTACAGGCGAGCTTGATATTACGCTATATCGGGACGATTTAACAACAAAGCACGAAAATGAGCAAGCACATGTAGAGCAAGTGGATATTGATTATACCGTAAAAAATCAAAAAATTATTTTAGTGGATGATGTACTTTATACAGGGCGCACCGTTCGTGCAGCACTAGACGCTGTCATGGACTTAGGAAGACCTGCACAAATCCAATTGGCTGTGCTTGTGGATAGAGGGCATCGAGAGCTACCGATTCGAGCAGATTATGTAGGAAAGAATGTGCCGACTTCAGGCTCTGAGCGTATTGTTGTAAACTTGCAAGAAGTTGATGGAGAAGATTGCGTTATTATTTATAAAGAAGATGAACGATAAGGTGAGGAAGCAATATGTCAAATGCAGTGTTAGATATTAAGGATAAACCAAACGCACTCCAACTGGTGACATTAAGCTTCCAGCATATGTTTGCCATGTTTGGCTCAACCATTTTAGTGCCACAGCTCGTTGGCTTAAGCCCAGCTATTGCGTTATTAACAAGTGGAATTGCTACGCTTTTCTTCCTATTAATTACGAAATTTCAAGTGCCTGCGTATTTAGGATCATCCTTTGCATTTATTGCACCAATTTTGCTTGTAGCAGGTGGTTTAAATGCAGATGGCTCTAGTGTAAATCCGGGACACGCCATGATTGGTGCGATGGCTGTTGGGGTTACATATGGAATTGTATCCTTAGTTATTTGGAAAAGTGGCTATAAATGGATAATGAAAATTTTACCGCCAATTGTAGTAGGGCCAGTTATTATGGTAATTGGTCTTGGACTATCAGGCACAGCTGTAGATATGGCAATGAACGTTGATGGTCAATATAGCTTTTTACACTTTTCTGCTGCATTAGTTACTGTTTTTACAGCCATTATTTTTACGATTTCCTTCAAAGGTATTTTAAGCACAATGCCAATTTTAATTGGTTTAATCGTAGGCTATATTTACTCCATGATCATTGGCATTGTAGATTATACACCAATTGCTGCTGCAAAATTTTTTGCCATCCCTGATTTCTTAATACCAGGTGTGCATTATGAATTTGAAGTGACAACCAAAATTTTGCTGACAATGGTACCAATTGTTATTGTTACAATTTCAGAGCATATCGGTCACCAGCTTGTATTAGGAAAAGTTGTGGAGCGTGATTATATTAAAGAACCTGGTTTACACCGCTCACTGCTTGGGGACGGGCTTGGTACATTTATTAGTGCGCTTATTGGTGGTCCACCAAAAACAACGTATGGTGAAAATATTGGTGTCCTAGCAATTACGCGTGTGTACAGTATCTACGTTATTGCAGGTGCAGCGATTGTGGCAATTTTACTATCATTCTTCGGAAAAGCTATGGCCGTAATTGCAACAATTCCAACTGCGGTACTTGGTGGCGTATCTATCTTACTATTTGGTATTATTGCAGCAAGTGGTTTACGCATGCTAGTAGATAATCATATTGATTTTGGCAATAGCCGTAACCTAGTGATTGCATCGGTTATTTTAGTTATCGGTATTGGCGGTGCAAAGTTTGTGATTTCAGAATCATTGAGCATTGAGGGCATGGCACTAGCAGCGATTATCGGTGTGCTATTGAATGCTGTTTTGCCAGGCAAACAAGAAGCGGCAATACCTGTACAAGACAATCAACATAAAAATTCATAGTAGTACCTTTTAATGAATTGTCCAGAGAGGCAAAAAAAGGGAAGCTGTGGACAAGCTGAAGTAGGTGCTATAACCTGCTATAGTTTGTCACGCCTCCTTCTGCCTCATTGATACGATCAATGGGGCTTTTCCTTTATAAAGAGAACGTCATACATAGACGTTCATGACACACAACCTAATGGAGGTCATATAATGAGAAACTTATTATCGATGGAACATTTAACAATAGAGGAAATTCATCATATTCTTGACCTTGCACAAGCATTTGAAAACGGTGAAGCATCATCATTATCTCGTAAGTACAATGTAGCCAATTTATTTTTCGAACCAAGCACTCGTACAAAAACAAGCTTTGAAATGGCAGAGCGCAAAATTGGTTGTACCGTTATTCCTTTCGATGCCGGGTTTTCAAGTGTTACAAAGGGGGAAACGATGTATGATACGGTTAAAACACTAGAAATGATCGGCTTAGATGCCGTTGTTATTCGTGCAACAGAGGATGAATATTACAATGAGCTGCTAAACGGTATTAATGTAGCCATTATTAATGCGGGTGATGGTGCAGGTCAGCATCCTTCGCAATCATTATTGGACCTTTATACAATCAAAAAAGAGTTTGGTAAGTTTGAAGGATTGAATATTACTATTGCTGGCGATATATCCCATAGCCGTGTGGCAAAATCAAATGCAGTGGCATTGCAGCGCTTAGGTGCAAACGTCCACTTCCTATGTCCAGAAGAATGGGCAGGAAGTTTTGAGGCACATCATTCATGGGATGACTTAATCGAAATAAGTGATGTGATTATGTTACTACGTGTGCAGCATGAACGTCATAAAGTAAACAAAAGCTTTTCAAAAGAAAGCTACCATCAGGAATATGGTTTAACAATCGAACGAGAGCAACAAATGAAAGAATCCGCAATTATTATGCATCCAGCGCCTGTGAATCGCGATGTAGAAATTGCTTCTGAGCTAGTGGAGTGTGAACGGTCACGTATTTTCGAGCAAGTGCGAAATGGTGTTTACACACGAATGGCTATTATCGAAACTATTTTAAAGGAGAGAGAATAGGATGGCAAAGGTACTTCGAAATGTGCAAATGGTAAATGAGCAAGGTGAGCTACAAACAGTTAATATCGCTATGGCGAATGGCAAGATTACAGCAATTGGACAGGACGTTTCTGTAGCGGATGCTGAAATTATTGAAGGGAACGGATTTATTGTTGCGCCAGGTTTTGTTGATGTACATACACATTTACGTGAGCCAGGCTTTGAGCATAAAGAAACAATTGCAACAGGGTCAGCATCAGCAGCAAAAGGAGGCTTTACAACAATTTGTGCAATGCCAAATACAAAACCAGTACCAGACTCTGTTGAAAATATGCAGCTGATTAATGGGCTTATTCAGGAAAGTGCTGTTATTCGCGTATTGCCATATGGCTCTCTTACAAAGGATATTTCAGGTGAGGTGCGTACAAATATTGAGCAATTAAAAGCACATGGCGCTGTTGCGTTTTCAGACGATGGTGTAGGCATTCAGCTTGCGGCTACAATGTATGAGCAAATGAAAGATGCAGCGGAGCATGATATGGTTGTTGTGGCACATTGTGAAGATAATTCATTAATTTATGATGGTGTCATGCATGAAGGTAAGCGTAATAAGGAGCTTGGGCTTCCAGGTATCCCTTCCATTTGTGAGTCAGTACAAATCGCACGAGATGTTTTATTAGCGGAGGCAGCAGGTGCACGCTACCATGTTTGTCATGTGTCAACAAAAGAATCTGTACGTGCAGTAAGAGATGCAAAGGCAGCAGGGATTCGTGTCACAGCAGAGGTTTGTCCGCACCACTTATTGCTAGAGGAAATGGATATTCCAGCAGATGATGCAAACTGGAAAATGAACCCGCCATTACGTGCAGCTGATGATAAGGATTCCCTGCATGCCGCACTACTTGATGGCACAATTGACTGTATTGCAACAGACCATGCACCACATACGGTTGAGGAAAAATGCTGTGGTATGGTTGGTGCACCATTTGGCATCGTTGGCTTTGAAACAGCCTTCCCACTGCTTTATACACAATTTGTAGAAACAGGAAAATGGTCATTAAAGCAATTAATCGATTGGATGACTGTAAAAGCAGCAGCTATTTTTGACCTTCCATACGGCACATTAGCGGTAGGTGCTTCGGCTGATATGGTGTTAATTGATCTTGAAAAAGAGCAAACAGTTAATGCAGAGGGCTTTGTATCAAAAGGGCGCAATACACCATTCAATGGTTGGGTAGCGAAAGGCTGGCCAGTAGTAACAATTTTTGAAGGCAATATCGTATATCAGGAGGCAGAGTAATGAAAAAACGTTTACTAATTTTAGAAGATGGCACAGTGTTTACAGGTACGGCATTCGGTAGTGATCGCGCTTCACAAGGTGAGGTTGTATTTACAACAGGTATGACGGGTTATCAGGAATCAATCTCTGATCCTTCATTTTACGGACAAATTGTTACTATCACATATCCATTAGTTGGGAATTATGGCATTAATCGTGATGATTTTGAATCTATTACACCTGTTATTCGTGGGTTTGTTGTACGTGAATTAGCCAAAACACCTTCCAACTTCCGCTGTGATTTAACGGTTGATGACTATTTAACATCAAAGGATATCCCAGGTATTGAAGGGATTGATACACGCAAATTAACACGTATTATTCGTAGTAAAGGATCAGTAAAAGCGATTTTAACGGCTGCTGATGAAGAAGTAAATGTGGATGAAATTGTGGCACAACTACAAGCAACACCAGCCATTACGCACCATGTACGTGAAGTATCGCCAAAAGCTGCCTATCCATCTCCTGGACGTGGTAAACGAGTTGTGCTAATTGATTATGGTATGAAGCACGGTATTCTTCGTGAATTAAATAAACGTGACTGTGATGTGCTTGTTGTGCCTTATAATACGCCTGCTGAGGAAATTTTAGCTTGGCATCCAGACGGCATTATGCTATCAAACGGACCAGGGAACCCTGACGAGGTGCCAGAAGGTATTGAAACAGTGCGCAATCTTATTGGGAAAGTACCAATGTTTGGCATTTGCTTAGGTCACCAAATCTTTTCATTAGCTTGTGGCGCAAAATCCTTCAAATTACCGTTTGGACACCGTGGTGGTAACCATCCTGTAAAAGATTTACGCACAGGTCGCACAGATTTAACATCTCAAAACCATGGCTATGCCATTGATATTGAATCATTAAAAGATACAGACTTAGAATTAACACATATCGCGTTAAATGACGGTACATGTGAGGGTGTACGTCATAAGAAATATCCAATTTTTACAGTGCAATATCATCCAGAAGCATCACCAGGACCAGAAGATTCAAACCACTTATTTGATGAATTCATCGAAATGATGGAAGTAGAAGCAGGGAAGGGGAAACAACATGCCTAAACGTACAGATATTGAAACTATTTTAGTAATCGGCTCAGGCCCAATCGTTATCGGACAAGCAGCAGAATTTGACTATGCAGGAACACAAGCTTGTCTTTCCTTAAAAGAAGAAGGCTACCGTGTTATTTTAATCAATTCAAACCCTGCAACAATTATGACAGATACAGAAATTGCAGATAAAGTCTATATCGAGCCAATTTCACTTGATTTCGTATCACGTATTTTACGTAAAGAACGTCCAGATGCTATTTTACCGACACTTGGTGGACAAACAGGCTTAAATATGGCCATTGAATTAGATGAATCAGGTATTTTAGACGAGCTCGGCATTGAAATTCTTGGGACAAAATTAGAGGCAATTCATAAAGCGGAAGACCGTGATTTATTCCGTAATTTAATGTACGAGCTAGGTGCGCCAGTACCTGAATCTGATATTATCCATAACTTAGATGAAGCAAAAAGCTTTGTTGCAAAAATCGGCTATCCTGTAATTGTTCGTCCAGCATTTACGCTTGGCGGTACAGGCGGTGGTATTTGTTATAATGATCAAGATTTAGAGGAAATCGTAACATCTGGTCTAAAATATTCGCCAGTAACACAGTGTCTTCTTGAAAAATCAATCGCAGGCTATAAAGAGATTGAATATGAGGTAATGCGTGATGCGGCTGACAATGCCATTGTTGTATGTAATATGGAAAACGTTGACCCAGTAGGTATTCATACAGGTGATTCCATTGTAGTTGCCCCAACACAAACATTATCAGATCGTGAAAACCAAATGCTACGCAATATTTCATTAGATATTATTCGTGCATTAAAAATCGAAGGTGGCTGTAACGTTCAGCTAGCACTTGATCCATATAGCTTTAATTACTATGTAATCGAAGTAAACCCACGTGTATCACGTTCATCTGCATTAGCATCTAAAGCGACAGGCTATCCAATTGCGAAGCTAGCTGCTAAAATTGCTGTTGGTTTAACATTAGATGAAATTAAAAACCCTGTAACAGGCTCAACATATGCATGCTTCGAGCCTGCATTGGACTATATTGTAGCGAAAATTCCACGCTGGCCGTTCGATAAATTTGAATCAGCGAAACGTAATCTTGGTACACAAATGAAGGCAACTGGTGAGGTAATGGCACTAGGTCGTACATTTGAGGAAGCAATGTTAAAGGCTGTACGTTCATTGGAAACAGGTCAAGTACACTTAGAGCTAAAACATGCTGAAGATAACTCAGATGCTTGGGTTGAAAAGCGTATACGTAAAGCTGGGGATGAGCGTTTATTCTTTATTGGTGAAGCATTACGCCGCGGTGTTACAATTGAACAAATTCATGAATGGTCGGCAATTGACTTATTCTTCTTAAATAAATTTAAAAATATCATTGATATGGAGCAAACACTTGCTAACAATAAAAATGATAAAGAAGTATTACGTACAGCAAAACGTTTAGGCTTTGCTGATAAGAAAATTGCAGAACTTTGGGAAACAACACCAGAAGCGATTTATGCTTATCGTAAAGAGCAAGGCATTATTCCTGTCTATAAAATGGTTGATACATGTGCAGCGGAATTTGCTTCAGAAACACCATATTTCTATGGCACATATGAGGAAGAAAATGAATCCATTAAATCAGATAAGCCTTCTGTTGTGGTGCTTGGTTCAGGTCCAATCCGTATCGGTCAAGGGGTAGAATTCGACTATGCAACTGTCCACTCTGTATGGGCGATTCAAGAAGCTGGCTATGAAGCGATTATTATTAACTCAAATCCAGAAACGGTATCAACAGACTTCTCGATTTCAGATAAATTATACTTTGAGCCATTAACAATCGAGGATGTTATGCATATTATTGACCTAGAGCAACCGATTGGTGTTGTTGTGCAATTCGGTGGTCAAACAGCGATTAATCTTGCAGATAAATTAGCTGCCAATGGCGTGAAAATTTTAGGCACAACATTAGAAGATATTGACCGTGCAGAAAACCGTGATAAATTTGAGCAAGCTTTACATGAGTTAAATATTCCTCAACCAAAAGGAGAAACAGCAGTTTCGACAGAGGAAGCTCTTGCTATTGGTCAACGTTTAGGGTTCCCAGTGCTTGTTCGTCCTTCTTATGTACTTGGTGGACGTGCAATGGAGATTGTCTACAATGAAGAAGAGCTTCACCATTATATGGAGAACGCGGTAGAAGCATCACCAGATCATCCAGTGCTAGTAGACCGTTACTTAACAGGTCAAGAAATTGAAGTAGATGCAATTTGTGATGGTGAAAATGTATTAATTCCGGGGATTATGGAGCATATCGAGCGTGCAGGGGTTCACTCTGGTGACTCTATCTCTGTCTATCCTCCACAAAAGCTGACACAGGCACAAAAAGATACACTAGTGGATTATACAACTCGCCTTGCGAAAGGTCTTGGCATTATTGGCTTAATGAACATTCAATATGTTATTTCACAAGGAGATGTATTTGTTATAGAGGTGAACCCACGTTCATCACGTACAGTACCATTCTTAAGTAAAATTACGAATATCCCAATGGCGAACATTGCGACAAAAGCGATTCTTGGCAAGTCTATTGTTGAGCAAGGCTACCCAACAGGCTTAGCTCCTGAGCAAAATGGTGTCTTTGTGAAAGTACCAGTGTTCTCATTTGCAAAATTACGCCGTGTAGATATTACACTCGGCCCTGAAATGAAATCGACAGGGGAAGTAATGGGGAAAGATGCAACATTAGAAAAGGCTCTTTATAAAGGCTTAGTAGCAGCTGGTATGGAAATTCGTACAGAAGGTACAGTATTGTTTACGGTGTCTGATAAAGATAAGGAAGAAGCAATTGCACTAGCAAAACGTTTCTCAACAGTTGGCTATCGCATTGTAGCTACTGAAGGTACAGCGCGCAGCTTTGAAGCAGCAGGTGTACGCACAGATGTTGTTGGCAAAATCGGGGCAAAAGGGCAAACATTAATTGACCTTATCCAAAACGGTGAAGCTCAGCTTGTTGTCAACACATTAACAAAAGGTAAGCAGCCAGCGCGTGATGGCTTCCGAATCCGTCGTGAGTCTGTAGAAAATGGTGTGCCTTGTCTGACATCTCTAGATACAGCAGAAGCAATGGTACGTGTTATTGAATCGATGACATTTACAGCAGAACAAATGCCAAAAGCGGAGGTAGTACACTAATATGATATGTCAAGAGAAAATGACGGTCGTTTCTCAAAAGCAAATTGCGACAAACATTTTCGAACTGACACTTCGTGGGGAACTGGTTCAGGATATGACTCCTGGCCAGTTTGTCCATGTCAAGGTGTCAGATTCATTGGAGCCGCTTTTACGTCGACCAATTAGTATTGCAAATATTGATAAAGCCAATAGCGAATTTACGATGATTTATCGTGCAGAAGGGCGCGGTACAAAAGTGTTAGCAACAAATCGTGAGGGTCAGCAGGTCAATGTGCTTGGACCAATCGGTAATGGCTTCCCTATAGACGCAGTGCAAGAGGGAGGCACAGCACTACTAGTAGGTGGTGGTATCGGTGTACCGCCATTATATGAGTTATCTAAACAGCTTAATGCACGTGGTGTAAAAACAATCCATGTATTAGGCTTCCAAACAGAGGATGTATGCTTTTATGAGGATGAGTTTAATGCGCTTGGCGAAACACATTATGTGACAGTGGATGGCTCTAAAGGGACAAAGGGCTTTGTGACAAATGTATTAGAATCGCGTGCCCCAGAGTTCGATATCTTTTATTCCTGTGGACCATTGCCAATGCTCAAGGCATTAGAAAGCTTTTATCCAGAAAAAGAGGGTTATTTATCATTTGAAGAGCGTATGGGCTGTGGAATTGGCGCTTGCTTTGCTTGTGTTTGTCAAACAACAGATCAGATTGATAAAGACTATGTGAAAGTATGCTCTGATGGTCCAGTCTTCCCGAAAGGTACGGTGGCACTATGAGTCGTTTAGCAATGCAATTACCAGGCTTAGATTTAAAAAACCCTATTATGCCAGCTTCAGGCTGCTTCGGCTTTGGGCGTGAATATGCACAGCTTTATGATTTATCAAAGCTAGGTGCAATTATGATTAAGGCAACAACGGTTGAAACGCGTGCTGGGAATCCAACACCGCGCGTTGCCGAAACAGCAGCAGGAATGCTAAATGCCATCGGGCTACAAAATCCAGGCATTGAAAAAGTGATGAATGAGGAGCTAAAGTTTTTAGAGAGCTATGATGTGCCGATAATTGCCAATGTTGCAGGTACGGAAACAGCAGACTATGTAGAAGTGGCACGTCGTATTTCCACAGCGTCAAATGTAAAAGCATTGGAGCTTAATATTTCTTGTCCAAATGTTAAATGTGGTGGTATTCAATTTGGCACAGACCCAGCAACAGCACGCGAGCTAGTAGAGGCTGTCAAAGCGGTTTCTTCAGTGCCAGTTTATGTGAAGCTCTCGCCAAACGTGACAAGCATTGTAGATATTGCTGTAGCCGTTGAAGCGGGTGGCGCAGATGGTATTACAATGATTAATACGTTAGTAGGGATGCGTTTAGATGAGCGTACAGGTAAGCCAGTGATTGCAAATGGCACAGGTGGCTTATCAGGCCCAGCGGTGAAGCCAGTTGCAATACGCATGGTATATGAGGTATATAAAGCGGTAAATATTCCGATTATCGGTATGGGTGGTGTAACAGAGGCACAGGATGTCATTGATTTTATGTCTGCGGGTGCTTCAGCCGTTGCAGTAGGCACAGCCAACTTCGTTGACCACTTTGTATGCCCAACCATTATTGATGAATTACCAGCAAAGCTTGATGCATTAGGCGTAGAGCATATAACAGATATTATTGGAAGGAGCCATCGTTGATGAACACCAAACCTATATTAGCATTAGATTTTCCAGGAGAAAAAGAAGTATCCGATTTTCTTCAACAGTTCAATGAGCCTCTTTTCGTAAAAATTGGTATGGAATTATATATGCAAGAAGGACCTGATATTGTACGCAAAGTAAAGGATTTAGGGCATGATATTTTCCTAGATTTAAAATTACATGATATTCCAAATACAGTAGGCTCTGCAATGAAAGGGCTAGCAAAATTAGGTGTAGATTTAGTTAATGTCCATGCTGCAGGCGGGCGTCCAATGATGGAGGCAGCATTAGAAGGCCTTGAAGCGGGAACACCTGCTGGCAAAGAACGTCCAGCATTAATAGCTGTTACACAATTAACATCAACAACAGAAGAACAAATGCAAGCAGAGCAAAAAATTGCTCTCTCCTTGCAAGAATCTGTTTTGCACTATGCAAGTCTTACAAAGCAGGCTGGCCTACAAGGGGTTGTGTGCTCTGTCCATGAGGCGAAAGCTATTGCACAGACATGTGGAGAGGATTTTCTACGTGTCACACCCGGAATTCGTTTAGCAGGTGGTGCTGCACACGATCAAAAGCGTATTGCAACGCCAGATGGGGCTAAACGAGATGGTTCTTCATTGATTGTTGTAGGGCGTGCTGTAACAGGCGCACAAGACCCAGTAGCAGCATATAAAATCGTAACTGAATTATGGGAGGCATAAAGCATGACATTACAAAATGAAATCGCACACGCTATGTTAAAAGTAGGTGCTGTAGAATTAAATCCAACAGAATTATTTACATGGGCATCTGGCATAAAATCGCCAATTTACTGTGATACACGCTTAACAATCTCTGATCCAGTGATTCGTAAGCAATTAGCAAATGGCTTAGCCTCTGTTATTAAAGAGAGCTTTGGCGCAACAGAAATCGTTGCAGGTACAGCTACAGCAGGTATTCCTCATGCAGCATGGGTAAGTGATATTTTAGAATTACCGATGGTTTATGTACGTTCAAAAGCAAAGGAACATGGCCGTGGCAATCAGATCGAAGGAAAATATGCAGCAGGTCAAAAAGTTGTTGTAGTAGAAGATATCGTTTCAACAGGTGGTTCATCCATTACGGCTGTAGAAGCATTGCGTGCAGCAGGCTGTGAAGTGCTAGGTGTTGTTTGTGTGTACACATATAATCTACCACGTGCAGAGCAAGCCTTTGATGAGGCAGGCATTCAATATGTATCATTAACAAACTTTGATTATTTAATCGAAGCAGCAAATGAATCAGGCGCTATTCAACAAGAGGATATCCCATTCTTAAAAGAGTGGCACAGCAAGTTAAAAGCAGGCGAGCTATAATTTTTAAATTTTTACTACTAAAGTTTAGAACGCCTTAAATAAAAGTCAAAAGCAACTGTCGATAATTTTATCGATAGCTCAGATTGTAGACAAAAGGAATCGAGAAGTTCACGCTCGATTCCTTTTGTCATTTTTTCTTCTATAGTGTTTATTTTTAATATATACATGCTTATGGGAAAATTTCTTTGTGTAGCATCAATAAAAGGTAAAAATCCATAAAGATGTCCATGAATAGAAGATAAGAAGCTGATAAAAGATACACTTGGCACTTATTCATAGACAGTATAGCGGATTTTTACCTTTTATTATCAACTAAAAAAACTCCCATTACAGTGTGTAGACTGTTAATAGGAGCTTTATACTTATCTGTTCGCAACCCATGTTTTCACAAGGTCAGCAGTACCATATACATAATGCTGGTCGCCTACTTCGTGGTATGTTGCACTATCATCCACTTCTGTATGTTTGTACGGAATACGTTGACGGCGTTTTTCCGAGATTGGGTCAGGAAGTGGAATCGCTGATAATAATGATTTTGTGTATGGATGAACAGGGTGATTGTAAATATCATCTGCTTTTCCAATTTCCATAATTTTTCCACGGTACATCACAGCAATGCGATCACTGATGTATTTTACCATGGAGAGGTCATGGGCAATAAAAAGATATGTTAAGCCACGTTCTTTTTGAAGCTGCTTTAATAGGTTAACAACCTGTGCTTGAATCGATACATCAAGTGCTGAGATCGGCTCATCGGCAATAATAAACTTAGGGTCTAAGCTTAATGCACGAGCAATCCCAATACGTTGACGTTGACCACCAGAGAATTCGTGTGCGTAACGATTCGCATGCTCTTTGTTTAAACCGACAGCTTCAAGTAATTCTTGAATTTTTGCACGACGTTCCTTTTTATCCTTGTAAAGACCATGAATATCAAAGGCTTCACCAATGATTTCACCCGCTGTCATACGAGGGTTTAAAGACGCATAAGGGTCTTGGAAAATCATTTGCATTTGACGGTTAAACTTCTTTAACTCACTTTTAGATTTTTTTCCATGGACATTTTCACCATTGAAAATAATCTCACCATCTGTAATGTCGTATAAGCGAATAATTGAACGACCAGTTGTTGATTTACCACAGCCTGATTCACCCACAAGACCAAGTGTTTCACCTTCGTAAACATCGAAGCTAATACCGTCTACAGCTTTAATGGGATTAGCTGGCGAACCAAAATACTGCTTTACATTTTTGATTTCAAGAATTTTTTTCGCACCAGGTTTAGTCATTTTCTTGTGCCTCCTTTGCTAAATACCCTTCAATACGTTTAGCAACTGCATCAGGAAGAGGAACTTTTGGTGCATCAGGATGCAACAACCAAGTTTTTGCAAAATGCGTTTCGCTTACTTGGAACATTGGCGGCTCTTGTTCATAATCAATTTCCATTGCAAACTCATTACGTGCTGCAAATGCATCGCCTTTTGGCGGATTTGTTAAATCAGGCGGTGAGCCTGGAATTGTACGCAATAGCTCGTCTGTATCATTATCTAAATCAGGCATCGAGCCAAGTAGACCCCATGTGTAAGGGTGCTTTGGATTATAGAAAATATCATTAACAGTACCGTATTCAACGATTTGACCAGCATACATAACTGCCACACGATCAGCAACGTTTGCCACAACACCTAAATCGTGTGTAATGAAAATGATAGATGTTTTCGAGTTTTTTTGAATTTCTTTCATTAGCTCTAAAATTTGTGCTTGAATTGTTACGTCTAAAGCTGTTGTCGGTTCATCGGCAATTAGCAGCTTTGGATCAGCAGCAAGTGCGATAGCGATAACAACACGCTGACGCATACCACCTGAAAATTCATGTGGATATTGGTTATAGCGTTTTTCAGGGAAGGGGATACCTACCTGTGATAAAAGCTCGATTGCACGTTTTTTCGCATCAGCTTTTGAAACCTTTTTATGTTGCAAAATTACTTCAGTTATTTGACGTCCGACCTTCATTGTTGGATTCAAACTTGTCATTGGATCTTGGAAAATCATTGCAATTTCATTTCCACGTACTTTTGACATTTCTTTATCTGTTAGTGGTACTAAATCACGACCATTGAATAAAATTTGTCCTGACGCATAAATACCAGGTGGCTGTGGAATTAGTTTCATTAATGCATTACTCGTAACACTTTTACCAGAACCTGATTCACCAACTATAGCGAGCGTTTCACCTTCCTTTAAATCAAAGGTAACACCACGTACAGCATGAACA
This sequence comes from Lysinibacillus sp. NPDC098008, assembly GCF_044760715.1. Classification (NCBI taxonomy): domain Bacteria; kingdom Bacillati; phylum Bacillota; class Bacilli; order Caryophanales; family Bacillaceae; genus Lysinibacillus; species Lysinibacillus sp. NPDC098008. The sequence goes on along the minus strand of NZ_JBIWBA010000002.1, from coordinate 200,513 downwards.
AGTCCTGCATAGGTTTTAAAGTTAATTCTTAAATCTTTTACTTCTAAAATTGTTTTACTCATTACGGCCACCTCCTTATTTACGTAGTTTTGGATCAAGTGCATCACGTAAGCCGTCACCAACTGCATTAAATGCAAAGATTGTTAGTGAAATAAATACTGCCGGGAAAATTAAGCGCCAAGGAGCATTCGCAATGGCTTTATTCCCATCAGATGCCATTGTACCCCAAGAAGCTGTTGGAGCAGGTACACCAAGACCAAGATAACTTAAGAATGACTCAGTGAAAATAGCAGATGGAATTGTTAATGTCATTGTTACTAAAATTGCACCAAGAGCATTTGGAATTAAATGTTTGATAATTAAATGACTTGTACTAGCCCCTAATGTACGAGCTGCAAGTACATATTCTTGATTTTTAATGGATAATACTTCACCACGCACAATACGAGCCATATTAATCCAACCAGTGATAGATAAGGCAACAATCATTGGAATTAAGCCAGGCTGCATAACAACTAGTAAGACGATTACAACTAATAGGTAAGGTACAGCTGTTAAAACATCGGCAATACGCATCATAATATTATCAACACGACCACCTGCTAAACCTGAAATACTGCCCCAAATAACACCGATAATTAAATCAATAATTGCTGCGGCAATTCCGATAAAGAGGGAGATACGAGCACCTTCCCAAATACGAACGAAAATATCACGACCAAGGTCATCTGTTCCAAACCAAAATTGTGCAGACGGCGGTGCATTATAAACACCTAATTGATCACTTGCTTTATATTGAGAGAACATTGGTACAAACGTAGCCATTAAAATAACAATAATTAAAATAATGATCCCAACAATGGCTAATTTGTTATGAGAGAAACGGATAAATACTTCCTTCCAAAAGGAAACGGATTTATCGGCTAATTTTTCCGTTACTTCATGATTACCACCAACAATTTTAAACTTATCTTTTTCAATTTGTTGCTGTGTCATTATTTTTTCGCTCCTTTCAGTTTAATACGCGGATCAATCACACTATATAAAATATCAACGATTAATACCGCAAATAAAAGGATGATGGAGAAGAACACTGTCGTACCCATAATAACGGTATAGTCACGGTTTGTAATACTTTGAACGAAGTGTTTCCCAAGCCCAGGAATAGCGAAAATTTGCTCAATAATGAAACTACCTGTTACAACACCCGCTGTTAATGGACCTAAATAAGTGACAACTGGAAGTAGCGCATTACGCAAAGTATGACGGAAAACGATTGTCCATTTCCCAATCCCTTTCGCACGAGCCATTTTTACATAGTCACTATTGTTTTGTTCAAGCATACTTGAACGCGTTAATTTTGCAATAAAGCCCATATGAGTTAAAGCAATTGCAAAGGCAGGTAATATACTATAAACAAAGCCTTTCCATCCACTAATCGGGAACAAACCTAGCTTAAAGGCTAAGAAATACTGCATTAATCCCGCTAAAATAAATGAAGGTACTGAAATAAATAACACCGCAAAGGACGTTGCCAAATAATCCGGGAACTTATTATGATATAGCGCGGAAACTACGCCTATTAAAATACCAAATCCAACTGCCAATAGCATAGCTTCAATCCCTAATGTTAACGAAACAGGGAAACTTTCTGCAATCATATCATTTGTCGAACGCGCTTTATATTTCATGGACTCACCGAAATTGAAAGTGGCCGTATCGATTAAATAATCTTTATATTGTATATACCAAGGGTTATTTAATCCATACGTTTCGTTTAACTTCTCCTCAATTTGAGGTGGGAAATTACGTTCGCTCGCAAAAGGGCTACCAGGAGCGAGACGCATTAAGAAAAACGTAACAGTTACGATGACGAAAAGCGCGAGAAGTATATACATCAGCCTTTTCAAAATATATTTAATCACATAAAACTCCTCCTTCTATTTGTCAATTGTCAGACAAATATATGCCTTCGTATTTTAAAAAGAGCTGACTCGCGCCATAGTGGCTACGAGGCAGCTCTTTGTTGTAGAGCTAAATAAGTGAAATAAAATAATGTGAAAAAATTATTTTTATTCTACTACAACCTCTTTAAGTGAAATGTTACCAAGGATATCTGCTTGCATGTTTTTCACGTTATCTTGTACTACAGAAAGATTTGTGTAGTAGTAGATAGGTGCAACAGGGAATTCAGCCATAGCAACTGCTTCAGCTTGTTTTAAAAGCTCAAGACGTTTAGCTGGATCTACTTCTGTATTAGATTGTTCTAATAATTTTTTGTACTCTGGGTTTTCCCAGCCAGTATCGTTATTTCCATTGTCAGCAGTATCATACATTTCTAAGAATGTATAAGCATCATTGTAGTCACCAACCCAGCCCATACGTCCAGCTTGGTAATCTAATTGGTTAAGCTTTTCTAAATAAACTTGCCATTCAGAGTTATCAAGACCTACAGTAATACCAAGGTTTTTCGTCCAGCCCTCTTGAATGAATTGAGCGATAGCAGCGTGTGCTTCACTAGTGTTGTAAGAAATATTAACTGTAATATCTGCTGGGTTTGTAATACCAAGTTCTTGCATACCAGCTTCAAGTGCAGCTTTAGCTTCTTCGATATCATTGTCTTTGAAGTAACCACGGTCTTCTTCAAAGCCATTAACTGCGATAGGAACCATACCTAATGCAGGTTTTTGTTCACCTTTAGTAACATTGTCAATTAAACCTTGACGATCAATTGCTAATGTTAACGCTTTACGAATGTTAGCGTTTCCAGTAAATTTATCAGTTGTGTTTAGCTTGTACCAATAAACAGAAGCTTGGTCAGCAATTTTTAATGAACCGTCAGCTTTAAATTCTTCGATTGAGTCAAGTGCAACAGTTTGGAATGGTGCACCTAAGTAGTCGATTTCGCCACCTTTAAACATTGTAGCAGCAGTTGTTTCAGATTCTACCATACCGATATTAACTGTTTCTAAAGATACTTTATCAGCATCCCAGTATTCTGGATTTTTCTTTAATACAACAGTATCATTGTGTCTCCATTCAGCTAATGTGAATGGTCCGTTTGTTACATAGTTTTCACCAGCATCTGTATACCAATCATCATTACCTTCAACTACTTTTTGGTTTAATGGTGCATACGTTTTGAATGCTGTTAATTCTAAGAAGTAAGGTGTTGGGTTTTCTAAAGTTACAACTAAAGTTTTGTCATCTTCAGCTTTAATGCCTACATCATCAGCAGAACCTTCACCGTTGTTGTAAGCTGTAGCCCCTTTAATAGGGTAAAGAATTGAAGCATACTCCGAAAGGTTATCTGGGTTTAATGCCCATTTCCAAGCGTATTCGAAGTCACCAGCAGTTACTGGATCTCCATTTGACCATTTAGCATCACGTAATTTGAATGTGTATGTTTTTTGGTCTTCGCTAATTTCCCAACTTTCAGCCATAGCTGCAACCGGTTTAGCATCTGCATCAAGCGTTGTTAAACCTTCAAATGTGTTTGTAAGAATAACACCAGAAGTTGTATCAGTTGCTAATGCAGGGTGTAGTGATGGTGGCTCAGAAGCTACTACTAAATTTAATTCGCCACCTGATGAAGATGTTCCAGATGAACCAGAATCTTTACTGCCATCTTTTGAACTATCAGACGAATCTCCACCGAAGCCACATGCAGCAAGCACTAAAGAAAATACTGCAAGGACTGTTAATAATAAAAACTTTTTGTTTTTATTCATAGTGAATCCCCCTATACAATTTTTAAGCCTTTTTTGAAGCTCCTATTTAATATACCAAAAAAATCATTGTGTACAAAATAAAAAAGATTCGAATTTATCTAGTATTATCTGACATCTAAGAGAATAATAAATTTTTCCGATTTATTATGCTAAAGAAACAAAGTGCTTATATGATAAAAAAATGATATTAATAGATAGTTTATATCAAAAATAAAACAAAAATAAAAAAATGATTTACTATATCGAAAATTCCTATTTTTTTGATAATATTATTGATATTCCAAAAAATAAGTCAAAAGTCATGGAGGTATTACCTTAAGAGATTTGTATAGATTTGTAGAAAATTTATGTAAAACTCAGTGAATTGGTTTCTTTAGCAGGTAATTTTTTGTAGATTCTTATCGTGAAACATGAATATTTTTATCTATTAATGATATATAAGAAACTTGTTTTGTATTTTTTTAAGATTATGCCATTAGCAAGGTAAAAAAAGAAAAATAGAGAAAATGCACGAAAAAATATACTTTAATTTAGAAAAAATCGTCTTAAAAAAGTAGAGAGTTAGCTGAAATATATTTTTTTGGAATAGCTTCTAACTCGATTATGTATAGATGTATCTATGCTTAAGTCATAAGTTTTATTCCTCTATCAAATCGTTAAAAGATTGTTTGATTTTGTTGTAATCTCATCTATTTAAGTCGTGTTGTTTTCCTGAGAATGTCAATTGTCTTACTGATACGGACTAATTATGCAAATAATTACTAAAAATCAGCTACTTTGCTTATCGCAGATTTCTGTTACCTTTCGCTAGGAGAAATTTTATTGATTTCGATCAGGCATGGACTGTCGAAATAATAAGAAATATGTTTATATATGGTGAAAAGTCTATTGTCTTACTTGAATGAATAGTAGTTGATCGAGAGGTTTTTAATCAATAGTTAGCTTTAACAGAGAAATACCTATACTTTATTTTTTCTGATGGATTGAGTAGTGATATTTTATAGCTATATATAATAAGGAAGATTGTATATAAAAAATGCATGGAAGGGTACTTAGCAAAGGAGGCACAAAAAATGATTAAACCTGGTGCGAAAACCCTCTTGAAATCAAACATGTAAAATCGTAACTATCGTTCTTTAATTAACTTTATTAATGTATTCAAATCCAAATATAAGGGGATTTCAAAGTAAGAAGAAAGCCTTCTTAACTAATTTTTTTAGCTATTTTGTTATTAATTCCAATGCATGTTTTGGCAGAGGACTCCTTGGGAACATTCAATTTTGATTCAGGTAAAGTTTCACATCCTTATGACATGGTGAATTCAAAGAGAGAAGTGATGAAATATGAGGATTACAGTAAAAATTGTTTAACTCAAATGATGAGGGCATATGGAAAAGAAGGAACTGATAAAATATCAAATGAACGTATTGATTCTTCATCCATTAAAAATATTTAAGTGGTGCTGATGGTCGTAATGGTTCTTGTACAGGATATTAAGAGGACTCGATTTAAACCTAAGTAATAATCGTCAAGCAGGAGATATTGTGGAGTTTCTTGGAGTATAGAAAGCTTGCTATTAAAATAGCTTGATACATTCATATCAAAGTTATGAAAAAAACCATCCCTTATAATGGATATTTAAAATTAGTGTTTTTTAACTTGAAATTTTCTTACTACAAACAACAGCACCCTATAGGAGAGGCTTTTTAGCGTCCTATAGGGTGCTGCTTTAGTTGTTGATTACGATTGCTTTTTTAATTGTAAAACAACCGCTTCATCAGGGTCGATATACAATGTTTTTTGCTCGAAATAAATAACAAAACCAGGCTTTGCGCCATTTGGCTTTTTCACCTGACGAATTTCTGTGTAATCTACAGGCACAGAGGACGAATCTCTAGCCTTAGAAAAGTAAGCAGCTAGTGTAGCCGCCTCACGCAATGTTGTTTCATCGGGCTCACTTGAATGAATAACAACATGGGAGCCTGGAATATCCTTTGTATGCAGCCAAATCTCTGTGCGCTTTGCCAGCTTAAATGTGAGCATATCATTTTGCTTATTGTTCTTGCCAACAGAGATGGCTATACCTGTAGAGGATAGATAGCGTTCAGGCTCAGGCTTTGCTTGCTTTTTCTTTTTCTTGGCATGGCGCAATTTTAAATAGCCTTGCTCTGCTAGCTCCTCACGAATTTCCTCAATATCTCCAGGAGAGGCTTGTTGAACTTGCTGTGCCAGCATTTCAAGGTAAGCAATTTCCTCTTTTGTTTTTTCAAGCTGCTCTTGTACCATTACTAACGCATTTTTTGCCTTTGTATATTTTGTGTAATAGCTTTGCGCATTTTCAATCGGTGTTTTACGCTCACTAACTGGAATAGTAATTTCTTCGCCTGTTTCGCTATAGTAGTTTGTAACCGTTACTGCTGTAGCTCCCTTCTCAAAGGCATAAATATTTGCCATTAATAGCTCGCCATATAATTGGAATTGGTCGAGCTTGGAAGCACGCTCATAATCCTTTGTTAGCTTTTTCGTTTTTAAGGCAAGCTTCTCAATTTCATTATGCAGCCAGCGCTCTAAATCACCTGCCTGCTGCTTCACACGATCTCGCTCCGCACGTGCAAAAAACACACGGTCTAATAATGCATGAACATTTGGGTACAGGGATACCTCTCCCTGCAAATGTGTTAAGTCGATAGGGGAGAAGTATGTTTTGCCATTTGCAAGCACATACATAGGCTTTGCACCACCATTTGCAAAGGATGTCATAAACTCTCTAAAGCATACAGTTGCATTTTGAGCTGATGTCAGTCTATACAATAATTCCTCTGCATGAAGGGGTGAAAAGCCAGCAAACTGTGCTACGATTTCTTTGGCGTTTTTTGGCTCAGCAAAAAATATAGCTAGCTCGTCATCTGCTACGGTTAACGGATTCCATTTATGCTGTGCAGGTGGTGCAATATACGGCTGACCAGGTAATACTGTACGGAAGCTATTTACGGATGGCGGCAAATGCTTTAAGCTATCGATAATTTTTCCCTGTTCCTGATCAATCAATAGCAAATTACTATGTCTGCCCATAATTTCAGCATGTATTTCCCTAACAATTGGGTCACCAATTTCATTTTTGCTAGCAATTTCTACTATTATAATGCGGTCAAAATCGTGCTGTTTAATGGAAGCAATAAAGCCTCCCTCTAAATGCTTGCGCAGCAGCATGCAAAACATTGGGGGCTCTGCTGGGTTATCAATTGTTTGTTCCGTTAGATGAACGCGTGCATAGGAAGAATGAATCGAAAAAAGTAATTTATGATTTTTGCCATTTGCACGAATGTGTAATACGACCTCTTGGGCGTTTGGTTGATGTATTTTTGTAATGCGGCCTGTAACAAGCTGTTGTAGGTCGGCAGTTACTGCATAAGTAAATAAGCCATCAAATGCCATATAAATTCCTCTTTCCAACGATATTAAGCATCTTGGTACTTTCATATTTTTTCAATAGGCAGTTGCTTCAGCTATTGGCAAAGCATCCGCATCTGCATTTTTGTATGTTTATCATAGCATTTTTTAGGTGAATATTAAAATATAGCTTCAATTGTGGTAGAATTAGCTTTTACTCTCCTCAATTTTTTTGGAAGAGGCGGCATAATCGATAGCGCTTATGTTATAATAATTCCAGTATGCAAAGAAAGGTGTGACGAACCTTGGTGCGTAGTATGACTGGTTTTGGCAGAGGTGTCACAACAACTAGAAACTTTCAATTAACCGTAGAAATGCGCTCGGTCAACCATCGTTTTTTAGAAATTAATGCAAAATTTCCGAAAGAGTGGCTTGAAGCGGAAGTTTTTGCAAAGAAATTAATTTCTCAAGCTTTGTCACGCGGCAAAATTGATGTGATGGTATATGTGAAGGATTTAGAGAATGTAGAGCAATCTATTGAAATTAATTGGTCATTAATTGAAGCGTATCGTAAGGCAAAAGAACAGTTAGCCAGTAAAGTACCATTGGAAGAAAAATGGACGATGCAAGAGCTTTTATCGTTAGAGCAAGCACTTGTACAACAGAAACCACAGCTTACACCAGAGGATTTACTGCAAGCTGTTGAGCAGGCGATTTTACAAGCAATTGAACAGCTTGTACAAATGCGTGAGCGTGAAGGACAGGAATTGCAAGAAGTTGTTGTACAATATAAGGAACAGTTGATGGAGCAAGTGAATAAAATTCGTTCATATGCTACGCTTGCTGTTGAAAAATATCGTACACGATTAGTAGAACGGATTGCTGAAGTTGCAGATGGCGCATTGTTAGAAGATCGCTTATTAGCTGAAGTAGCGATTTTTGCAGAACGAGTAGATATCTCAGAAGAGTTAGATCGATTAGATAGTCATTTCAATCAGCTGGAGGAAACATTGCTTGAAACAATTTCAGTTGGACGGAAATTAGATTTTTTAATGCAGGAAATTCATCGTGAGATCAATACGATTGGTTCGAAAAATCAATCAACAGAAGCAGCTATTGCTGTTGTTCAGGCAAAAACAATATTAGAAAAGATGCGTGAGCAAGTTCAAAATATCGAATAACTCACACGTATCTGTTATAAATTAAGGGAGATATAGAGAATAAATGATAAAAGAACGTGGATTATTAATTGTTCTGTCTGGCCCATCTGGTGTAGGTAAAGGGACAGTGCGAAAAGAATTATTTTCTCAGCCGTATACGAATTATGAGTATTCTATCTCGATGACAACACGAAAGCCTCGCGAAGGTGAGGTAGATGGTGTAGACTATTTTTTCAAAACGCGTGAAGAATTTGAGGCGTTAATTGAACAGGGTGGTCTATTGGAGCACGCTGAATTTGTAGGAAACTACTATGGCACACCATTAGCCTATGTCAATGAAACACTTGATGCAGGGCGTGATGTATTTTTAGAGATTGAAGTGCAAGGTGCAGCACAAATTCGTAAAAAAGCGCCAGATGCCTTATTTATTTTCTTAGCCCCTCCAAGTTTAACGGAATTAAAGGATCGTTTAGTTGGGCGTGGGACAGAAACAGAGGATATTATTGCAAAACGTATTGCCACGGCAAGCGAAGAGCTTGAAATGATGAGCTTATACGACTATGTTGTGGAAAATGACGAAGTGACAAATGCCTGCGATCGTATTAATGCGATTATTAAAGCTGAGCATTGTCGTAGAGAACGTGTAGAAAAAAGATATTTGTCAATGTTGAGAGGAGAATAAATCCATGCTATATCCATCAGTAGATGCATTAAAAAAAGAAATTGATTCCAAGTATTCATTAGTGAGCCTTGCCTCTAAGCGTGCTCGTCAAATGCAGGAAGAGCCAGGTACAGAGCGCTTACACAAATATGTATCTTACAAATATGTAGGCAAAGCACTTGAAGAAGTAGCAGCAGGTGTACTTACAAAAGTATCACAGGATGAGTCAGCGGTATACGAGGACGAAATCTAATTGAAATGTAAAAAGCTATTTTTTAGTTCATTATCAAAGGGAAGGGTGATAGATAGTATAACAGCCCTCAGCGATGAGAAGGGACTATAAATGCGAGATTATACAGAATGCCGAGAGCTCCCAGGGAAATTGTCCTTTGGGAGCTTATCATTTGAAAGGATGATACGTCACATGAATAAAAATATTTTGCTTTGTGTTTCAGGCGGGATTGCCGTGTATAAGGCTGTTGCTCTTGTTAGTAAGCTATCACAGGCAGGAGCCAATGTAAAAGTAATTATGACAGCATCAGCTAAACAATTTGTCAATCCATTAAGCTTTCAAGTAATGTCCAAAAATGATGTTTATTTTGATACATTTGATGAAAAGGATTCCAATGTGATTGCCCATATTGATTTAGCAGATTGGGCTGATTTAATTTTGGTAGCACCAGCTACTGCTAATGTTATTGGAAAAATCGCCAATGGTATTGCAGATGATATGGTCACAACAACCTTACTTGCTACAACTGCACCTGTATGGCTCGCGCCAGCGATGAATGTGCATATGTATGATCACCCAGCCGTCAAGCGCAATATTGCAAGATTAGCAGCTGATGGCTATCAATTTATTGAGCCATCAGAAGGATTTTTAGCATGTGGCTATGTTGGCAAGGGACGTTTAGAGGAGCCTGAGAAAATAACGGCTATTGTCAAGGATTATTTTACAGAGAAAGCGCAGCCACTTGCAGGTAAAACGGTTATTATAGCGGCTGGTGCTTTGCATGTACCGCTCGATGCCCAGCATATTATTAGCACACAAGCAAATGGTGTCATTGGACAGGCTTTAGCAGATGAGGCAAGGGCACTTGGAGCGAAGGTGCTATCCATGCAGCATGAAACAGGTAGCTTACATTATTTTATTCAACAGTTTGAGGCTTATAAGCAACAATATCCTCAGGCATTGTTTATTTATGCTGCAAATGCTCCAACCATTGAAGGCGCACCAATTGTATCTATAGAAGGCATCAAGGCAGTTACCTTTGGACAAAAGGTACAAGGACAGCCAATGCTAACGGTATTATCAGATAGCTGGATTGATTTTAGTAAGCAAGCACAGCTCAATGGACAAACGTTAGAGGTTACAAACCCTCAGCTTTTTGCACAAGCTTTCTGGCGTTATCTTCTGCAGGGTGAGGAGCAATGAGCTTGCTAATAGCAGAGGTGATTGTAGATGTTCCTACTTATCATGTTGATCGACCCTTTGATTACCAAGTACCGTTAGAATGGGCAAATGTAATCGAAACAGGCTGCCGAGTAAAAGTGCCATTTGGGGCAAGAAATGTGTTAGGCTTTGTGACAGGCTTGAAAACAGAGACAGATGTGCCACTGAATAAACTAAAACCGATCTCGCAAATTTTAGATATGGAGCAGGTCTTAACAGAAGAAATGCTGCAAATGGCGAAATGGTTGAAAAATAATACAATTTGCTATGAAATTGATGCCTTACAAGTGATGCTACCGTCAGCGCTTCGTGCAAAATATGAAAAAATCATTAAACTACAGGACTCGCAAAATCTACCAGAGGAAGTGCAAGCTATATTTGGCAAACGTCAGCAGGCTAACTTTAAAGAGTTTGAGCGAGCAGGCTTACTTCCATTATTAAAGCAGCTTGTTGCACAAAATACTGTGACAATAGAAAATATAGTGAAGCAGCAAGGCAATGTAAAAGAAATACGGATGGTCAAAATTACAGAAGACCTGCAACTGATTGACAGGGTGATCACACAATCAGCAAGAGCAGTGAAACAGCGACTGCTTCTGCAATGGATGTGCCAGCATTTAGGCGAGGTGTTACCACCACAGCAAATTTATGATGAAACAGGTGTTTCGTCATCAGTATTAGAGGCAGTGATTGCAAAAGGAGCTGCCCAATTTATTCACGAGGAAGTATACCGTGATCCGTTTACAAAGGAAGTTTCACGTACACACTCTTTACAATTAACAGAGGAGCAGCAGGTGGCTCTACAAGCTATTACTACAGCTATGGAGCAGCAAATAGCGCAAACATTTTTGTTACATGGCGTAACGGGGAGCGGCAAAACAGAGGTTTATTTGCAGTCGATACAAAAGGTTTTAGAGGAAGGGAAAGAAGCCATTATGCTTGTTCCTGAAATCTCATTAACACCGCAAATGACAGAGCGCTTTCGCAGTCGCTTTGGTGAGATGGTCGCTGTGATGCATAGTGGCTTATCTGTTGGTGAAAAGTATGATGAATGGCGGAAAATCCAGCAAGGAAAAGTGAAGGTGGTCGTTGGTGCGCGCTCTGCTATTTTTGCACCCTTTACGAATATAGGGCTTATTATTTTAGATGAGGAGCATGAATCAACCTATAAGCAGGAGGATTCACCACGCTATCATGCAAGAGATGTAGCGATTTGGCGCAGCGAATTTTACCAATGTCCTGTGATTTTAGGTAGTGCAACACCAGCATTAGAGTCATATGCTAGAGCGAAAAAGGGTGTTTATACGCTGCTGACATTACAGCACCGGGCATTGCAACAAGCATTACCAACTGTGTTTATTGCAGATATGCGTGAAGAGCTACACCAAGGAAATCGCTCGATGTTTTCAACATCACTTGTGGAGGCTATACGTGTAAGGCTAGAAAAAAAGGAACAAATAGTATTGTTTCTAAACCGTCGAGGCTACTCATCATTTGTGCTATGTCGGGATTGTGGTACAGTCGTACAATGTCCAAACTGCGATATTTCATTAACGTACCACCGTACAACGGAAAAGCTAAAATGTCATTATTGCGGCTATGAGGAGCCTATTCCACAAACATGTCCACAATGTCAAAGTGATCATATTCGTTATTTTGGAACAGGCACACAAAAGGTGGAGGAGGAAATTTATAAGCTGTTTCCAGAAGCAAGAGTATTGCGGATGGATGTGGATACCACAAAGCATAAAGGGGCACATGAGGAAATACTACAAGCATTTGGAGAGGGACAAGCAGATATTTTACTTGGAACGCAGATGATTGCAAAAGGGCTAGATTTTCCGAATATTACACTTGTTGGTGTACTCAGTGCCGATACATCGCTGTATTTACCAGATTATCGTGCAGCAGAGCGTACATTTCAGCTGCTAACGCAAGTGAGCGGCAGAGCAGGCCGACACGATAAGGCAGGAGAAGTGATTATTCAAACATATACACCTGAGCATTATGCGATTGAATTAGCCAAAACGCAGGACTATGAGCCATTTTACGAGCGTGAAATGTTTTTACGACGTCGCTCTAGCTATCCACCCTATTATTTTGTAGCGCTTGTCCAAATTTCACATGAGGATGTGATGATGGCTGCTGAATATGCTGGACGTGCGGCGGATTGGCTACGTGGCAACTTATCAAATCAAGTAGCCATTATTGGCCCAACAACTGCCAGTATTGCTCGCCTCCAAAATAGATATCGTTATCAATGTTTGATAAAATATAAAATTGAACCAAATCTAATTCCAGTGTTACAGCGTCTGCTTGCGATGTATCGAGCAGAGTGGATTAAACAAGGAGTTTTAATGACGGTTGATCTAGACCCGTCTACTATATAATGGATTACGAACAGTGTAATAGAAATGAGGAAATTATAAGATGGCAATAAGAACAGTAATTGAACACCCAGCACAGATACTTTCAACACCGTGTGCAGAAGTAACAGAAATTAATGATGATATACTTACATTGCTGGATGATTTATATGACACAATGGTGGAATACGATGGTGTAGGTATTGCCGCACCACAAATAAATGTAGGCTTACGCGTGGCGATTGTGGAGCTAGGTGAGGAACGCGATATTTTAGAAATGATTAATCCAACAGTTATTGAAACAGATGGAGCAGAGGTTGATATTGAGGGCTGCTTAAGCTTCCCAGGATTATATGGTGAGGTTGAACGTCCTGATTATGTGAAAATTGAAGCATGTGACCGTGAAGGGCGTGTGTATGAAGTAGAGGCAGGCGGCTTTGATGCTCGTGCAATTTTACATGAGATCGATCATTTAGATGGTGTGCTATTTGATTCTAAAATTAAGCGCATTGTCACAGCAGAAGAGCTTGAAGAAATGTATGCAGAAGAGGAGGAATAATATGACATCAATTATTTTTATGGGAACACCCGACTTCTCTGCACCTATTTTACGTATGCTACATGATGAAGGCTACACGATTAAGGCTGTTGTGACACAGCCTGATCGTCCAGTTGGGCGTAAGCGTGTGCTAACACCGCCCCCTGTAAAAGCAGCAGCTTTAGAGCTAGGCTTACCAGTCATTCAGCCTGAAAAGCTGCGTGGCTCTGAGGAACTACAGCAAATACTGGCTTTGCAACCTGATTTAGTTGTGACAGCAGCATTTGGACAAATTTTACCAAAGGAATTACTCGCTGCACCTGCTCTTGGCTGTATTAATGTTCATGCGTCGTTATTGCCTAAATACCGAGGTGGAGCACCTATTCATCAGGCTATTATTGATGGTGAAAAGGAAACAGGTGTAACGATTATGTATATGGCAGAAAAGCTTGATGCAGGTGATATTATCTCTCAAAAGGCAATTCCAATTGAAGCAGATGACCATACAGGCAAGCTTTTTGATAAACTTAGTATTGTAGGCTGTGAGCTATTAAAAGAAACACTTCCTTCTATTATTAGCGGTACAAATAACCGCATAGTGCAAGATGAGGCACAAGTAACATTTGCTAGTAATATTTCAAGGGAACAAGAACGTATTGATTGGACACAAGATGCCACAACCTTATACAATCAAGTGCGCGGTCTTCATCCATGGCCAGTAGCCTATACAACGTTTGAGGATGGTAACTTTAAAATTTGGTGGGCAACGATTGGCACGAGCAGTCATCAGGCTACGCCAGGTACAGTTATTGCGATTGCCAAGGATCACTTTGAAGTTGCTGCTGGCAATGGAACAGCCCTAGCGTTATACGATGTGCAGCCTGCTGGCAAAAAGCGTATGACAGCAGAGGAATACTTGCGTGGGACAGGTTCTAAATTACAGATTGGGGACCAATTTCAATGAGTAAAAAAAGTGTAGTAATTTGGGATGGTAATGTGCGAGATGCCGCACTTTCCATACTATTAGCAGTGGATAAAAATCAAGCTTATAGCAATCTATTGCTTAATGAAACGATTAAACGACATAAAATTGAAGCGAAGGATCGCGCATTATTAACAGAAATTACGTATGGGTCATTACAGCATAAAATGACGCTAGATTATTATTTAGAGCCCTTTATTCGTGGTAAAGTAGATCATTGGGTACGCTGGTTATTAAGAATATCGCTTTACCAAATGCATTATTTAACACGTATACCATCACATGCGGCGGTGAATGAGGCTGTGGAAATTGCGAAGCGTCGAGGTCATCGTGGTATCGCTTCAATGGTCAACGGTATTTTACGATCAGTGTTGCGTAAAGGTGTTCGTGCAACAAGTGATATAGCAGACCCAGTTGAACGTCTTGCGATTGAAACAAGCCATCCACAATGGCTAGTCCAGCGTTTTATTGATAATTATGGTATAGATGTTGCAGCAGCCATGCTACATGAAAATAATGTGCCGCCTGTGCAAACCGTACGCGTCAATTTAACAAAGGCAACAGTTGAACGGGCTATCGCTGAACTAGAAGCGGAAGGTTTAACAGCTAAGCAAAGCGATGTTATGCCAGAATGCTTACACATAACAAATGGTCAGCCAGCACGCACAAAAGCGTTCAAAGAAGGTATGATTACGATTCAGGATGAAAGCTCAATGATTCCAGCTAATGTATTAAATCCAGCTTCAGGTATGCGTGTTTTGGATATGTGTGCGGCTCCTGGTGGTAAAACAACGCATTTAGCTGAAATTATGAAAAATAAAGGGTCTATTTTAGCAACAGACCTTCATCCACATAAATTAGATTTAATCGACCATAATACAGAACGTCTAGGGCTTGATATTATAGAAACAGCACCAATAGATGGTCGGAAGGCTCCAGAATTTTTACAAGCGGCGTCATTTGATGCGGTTTTAGTGGATGCACCTTGTAGCGGGCTAGGTGTGATGCGACGCAAGCCAGATATTAAATATACAAAGCGAGAAGAAGATTTAGCAAGCTTACAAACGATACAATTAGCATTACTGGATGCTGCAACAAAAATGTTGAAAACAAATGGTAAGCTTATATATAGTACATGTACTGTCGATAAACAAGAAAACGAAGGCACAGTTAAAGCCTTTTTAGCAACGCATCCAGAAATGGAAGCGATACAACTAGAATCTTTACCAATAAAATTAGCGGAAAAGCAAGCAGATGGCATGCTTCAAGTCTTTCCACAAGACTTTGGCAGCGACGGTTTCTTTGTTGCTGCCTTTCGTAAAAAGGAGAATCCAATTAATGATGGATCAAGAGAAATTTAATGAACGTATTAATGATTTAGTCGAAGAAGCAGAAGAGAAGCCTGTTCGACGGACAAAAAAAGAAAAACCAAATTTACAAGAATCGATTTATTCATTACAGCCATATCAATTAGAAGAGTGGTTAAAGGAGAATGGGGAAAAGCCTTTCCGTGCTGCGCAAATTTTTGACTGGCTATACAATAAACGTGTAAAAACATTTGAAGAAATGTCAAACTTATCAAAGGGTTTACGGGAAAAACTTACTGCTAACTTCGCCTTAACAACATTATCAACAATTATTCAGCAAGAATCGAAGGATGGCACTATTAAATTTTTATTTCAATTGCAGGATGGCTATTCTATCGAAACTGTATTAATGCGCCATGATTATGGTAATTCTGTTTGTGTAACGACGCAAGTGGGCTGCCGCATTGGCTGTACATTTTGTGCTTCAACATTAGGCGGTTTAAAGCGTCATTTATTAGCAGGAGAAATTGTGGAGCAAGTTGTTAAAGTACAGCAAACATTAGATGAGTTAGGCGAACGTGTATCACATATTGTTATTATGGGAATTGGCGAACCGTTTGATAACTATGATGCTATGATGAACTTCTTAAAAGTGATTAACCACGAAAAAGGGTTAAATATTGGCGCACGTCATATTACTGTATCTACATCAGGCATTGTACCGAAAATTTATCAATTTGCTGATGAGCAGCTACAAATTAATTTTGCCGTGTCATTACATGCACCAAATCAAGAGGCACGCCAAAAGCTAATGCCAATTGCTCGTGCTTATAAATTAGATGAATTAATGGAAGCTGTGCGTTATTACACGAAAAAGACAGGTCGACGTGTTAGCTTTGAGTATGGCTTAATGTCTGGCGAAAATGATTCAGTGGAAATTGCAGAGGAATTATCCGCTTTAATCAAAGGTATTAAATGTCATGTCAACTTAATTCCTGTCAACTATGTGCCAGAGCGTGACTATGTTCGCACATCTCGCAGTCAAATTTTTGCCTTTGAGAAAACATTAAAGAAAAATGGAATTAACGTAACGATCCGCAGAGAGCAAGGTGCTGATATCGCAGCTGCATGTGGACAATTACGTGCACAAGAGAGAGCTGAGGAAACGAGGTGACCTGCGTTGGAATATACAGTCGAAAGTGATATTGGGTTAAAACGATCCATTAATGAAGACCGTGCTGCATTTTTTAAGCGTCCAGACGGCCTTGCACTAGCACTTGTGGCAGATGGCATGGGTGGTCATAATGCTGGTGATGTAGCGAGTGACATGGCAATTAAACAAATGGAAACCTTTTTTTTACAGGCAGACACAAGTCATTTTGTATCAACAACATCAAAAAAAGAATGGTTATTGCAGACAGTTAAGCAATTGAATAAAGATATTTATAACTATTCTTTATCACACGAAGACTGTAAAGGAATGGGCACAACACTTATTGCGGTATTAATTGAAGGATATCACTGCTCCATCGCACATGTTGGAGATAGTCGCGTGTATTATTTCTTTGAAGATGGCGCACAACAAATAACAAGAGATCATTCATATGTGAATGTGCTGGTGGAAAATGGCGAAATTAGCGAAGAAGAAGCTTTGACACATCCAAAAAAGAATTTTATTTTAAAGGCTATTGGCACAGAGGAAACCATTGAGCCAGATTTTTATGAGGTCAATTTAGCCTTACAATCGTATTTATTAATTTGTTCAGATGGACTAAGCAATAAATTAACGGTCTATGAAATGGCTTCGATTATTACGTTTCCAGACTCTATTCAAGAAAAGGGACGTAAACTTGTGGGATTAGCAAATGATAGCGGGGGAGAAGATAATATCTCCCTCGTATTACTAACAAAAAGGGATGAGGAGGTGTAAGAATGCTTGTAGGGAAAAGAATTAGTGACCGCTATAAAATTTTAGGACTCATTGGTGGCGGTGGTATGTCGAATGTTTATTTAGCACATGACATGATATTAGGCCGTGATGTTGCAATTAAAATATTGCGCTATGATTTTTCCAATGAGGAGGAATTACATCGACGTTTTCAACGTGAGGCACTGTCTGCTACAAGTCTTACACATCCAAATATTGTTAGTATTTATGATGTAGGTGATGATGGTGATCTACATTATATTGTGATGGAATATGTTCAAGGAAAAACGTTAAAGCAGTACATACAAGAATTTGCACCAATTTCTCCTGCAAGAAGTGTGCATATTATGAAGCAATTAACGTCTGCTATTGCCAATGCGCATGAAAATCATATTATCCACCGTGATATTAAGCCGCAAAATATTTTAATGGATGCTGAAGGCAATGTGAAAATTACTGATTTTGGGATTGCCATGACACTGAGTGCAACTTCTTTTACACAAACAAACTCAGTATTAGGAACAGTGCATTATTTATCGCCAGAGCAAGCTCGTGGTGGTACAGCAACGAATAAATCAGATATTTATGCGCTTGGGATTGTGTTATATGAATTATTAACAGGTGAATTGCCGTTTTCTGGAGAATCAGCTGTTTCCATTGCGCTCAAGCATTTACAGACAGAAACACCATCTGTCCGCGCTTTCGATGCAACAATTCCACAAAGCTTAGAAAATGTGGTACTGAAAGCTACTGCGAAAGATGCCTCTCACCGTTATAATACAGTGGAAGAAATGTATGAGGATTTAGAAACAGTATTAACACCTAGTCGTATCAATGAGCCAAAATTTGTGATACCAGTTGATAATGATGTGACAAAGGCAATTCCTATTATTAAGGAACAGCCTATAGAAAAAGAAGAAGACCTAGCAAAAACAAGAGCAATTACACCGATTAAAGAAGTGAAGCCTGTAGAGCAACCTAAAAAGCCTATCGATAAGCCAGCACCTGCTAAAGCGAAGAAAAGGTGGCCTATATATGTGGCGAGCTTCCTTGTAATAGTTATTGCTGTTTTTTTATTCCTAATTTATGCAACAGATTTATTTAGCCCGAAAAAGGAGGCAATTCCTGAGGTGGCTAATTTAACCGTTGATGAAGCAATAAAAATATTGGAAGAAGCAGGCTTTGTTGTGAGCGATGAGCATCAGGAGCGACACTCTGAAGAGGTGGAAGAGGGCAAGGTTATTGAAACCGATCCATCAGAGGGAACGATGCGTGTAAAGGGCTCAGAAATTGATTTGGTGGTAAGTCTAGGTGCTGAAAAGACGAAAGTGGATAATTATGTAGGGCAAAATATTCATCAGGTGGAAGCCTTATTAAAAGGAAAGTTTTTAGAGGTTAAAACAGAATATGTCCATTCTGAGGAGCCTGAAGGTCGAATTATTGACCAAAGTATTTCTCCTGATACAGAAGTGGTAGCAGAAAATGAAGTTATCACATTTACAGTTAGCCAAGGTGTTAAAATGGTACGAGTAGAGGATGTTGTCAATTATACGAAAGAGGATATGGATGACTATGTGCAAAGAGCAGGCTTGAAATGGCGTGTTTCTCGTGAGGACTACCATGATACAATTCCAGCTGGTAGCGTCATCTCTCAACTGACGAAAGCTGGCACGCAAGTTGAGGCAGGCTCAACAATATCCGTTATTTTAAGTAAAGGACCTGCTGAAAAGCCTGTCAAAACACTTGTCAAGACGGTTATGATTGAATATATTCCTACAGAAGAGGGATTGGCACAAAATATTCGTATTGAAATTCAAGATAAAAACCATACAATGTCAGAGCCAGCGGATGAATTTCCAATTTTAAGTGATACGCCTTACAATATACAGCTTGTGATTGAAGAGGGCAAGCAGGCAGGGTATCGTATTATCCGCGATTCAGAGATTATTCATGAAGAAAAAATTGATTATAATGATGTGAACTAAGGGGGAATTGGATGGCGCAAGGCCAAATCAGAAAAGCTTTAAGCGGTTATTATTATGTATATGATGGTCAGCAATTAATTCAATGTCGTGGACGTGGAGTATTTCGCAATCGTGGCGAATCTCCACTTGTTGGCGATATCGTAGAGTACACAATCGAAACAGAAGGATCGGATGGAACCATTCAAAAAATTTTGGAACGTCGAAATGAATTGGTGCGTCCGCCAATTGCGAATATCGATCAAGGAATTTTAGTATTTTCCGTAAAGGAGCCTTATTTCAATACCGTTCTATTAGATCGTTTTTTAGTTGTTTTAGAATCATTCCATGTACATCCAATTATTTGTTTAACAAAGATGGATTTACTAGAAAACGATGAGCGGGAGGAATTGCAACGCTATATAGAGGACTATCAACAAATAGGCTATACGGTACTACAAACCTATAAAGATGAAAAAGAGTTAGTGGAGCGACTACAGCCTATTTTAAAGGGAAAAACAACTGTATTAGCAGGACAATCAGGCGTTGGGAAATCAACACTGCTTAACACACTAATTCCTGAATTAAATTTAAAAACAGGCATTATTTCACAAAGCTTAGGGCGAGGTAAACATACAACTCGCCATGTTGAGCTAATTGAGGTTTGCGGTGGTCTATTAGCAGATACACCTGGGTTTAGCTCCTTTGATTTTGATGAAATTGAAAAAGAAGAGCTAGGCTTATGTTTTCCTGAAATGGCTAGCATAGCTGACAATTGTAAATTTAGAGGCTGCCTCCACTTAAAGGAGCCAAAATGTGCAGTGAAAGCAGCAGTAGAAGCGGAAGAAATTCGTGATTACCGCTACAAGCATTATGAACAATTTATGCAAGAAATTATGGATCGAAAGCCGAGGTATTAATGATGATACAAATAGCACCATCAATTTTAGCAGCGAATTTTGCAAAATTAGGAGAAGAAGTAAAAGAAGTAGAGCAGGCAGGGGCAAAGTTACTTCATATTGATGTAATGGACGGTCATTTTGTGCCAAATATTTCTTTTGGCTCTATTGTAGTAGATGCTATTCGACCATTAACGAATTTACCGTTAGATGTCCATTTAATGATCGAAAACCCAGATCAATATATTGAACAGTTTGCGAAGGCTGGTGCAGACTATATTACAGTACATGTAGAGGCATGTCGTCATTTACATCGAACAATTCAATTAATTCGTTCATATGGTGTAAAGGCTGGCGTTGTATTAAATCCACATACACCAATAGAAACGATTCAACATATTTTACAAGATATTGATATGGTATTATTAATGACTGTAAACCCGGGCTTTGGTGGACAAAAGTTTATACATTCTGTTGTACCTAAAATTGAAGCATTGTCAACAATGATTAAAGAGCGAGGCTTGGACATTGCTATTGAAATTGATGGGGGTATTACTGCTGAAACGATTGTGCCATGTGCACAGGCAGGGGCGACGATTTTTGTAGCAGGGTCAGCCATTTATAGTAAAGAAGATCGGACAGCTGCGCTTCAGGAAATTTTAGCGGCTGGTGAGGCTGCGCTGAAAGGATGACAACAGTCGTTGTTTGTGCAGGTGGACCAAAACAAGAGCTTTGCTCATTATCATTTTTTCAACAGCAGCAGGATGTTGTGTTTATCGGTGCAGACCGTGGAGCTTTATATTTAGTGGAGCAGGGAATTATACCTCATGCTATTGTGGGAGATTTTGATTCTTTAACAGCTGAGGAATATCAAGCTGTGATGGCACAAGCAAAGGACCAGCAACGCTTTCAGCAGGAGAAAAATGAAACAGATACAGATTTAGCCTTATTGAAAGCATTGACATATGCACCACAGGAAATTGTGCTAACAGGTGTAACAGGTGGTCGTTTAGATCATTATGAGGCAGCTGTTCGTTCCATGTATCGCTTGCAAAAAGAGTATCCATCTGTTGCATTGAAAATTGTGAATCATACAAATATGCTGCAATTTTTATTGCCAGGTACACATATAATTGATGCGGATAATCGCTACCGCTATTTGTCTTTTTTTGCATATGAGAAGTCAGTTCAAGAGGTAACATTAAGACAGGTCAAATATGAAACAACAAAAGAAGAAATTTCTCTAGGAACATCTCGATTTACAAGTAATGAAATAATAGGAGCTTCAGGGTCTATATCTTTCTCGCAAGGCATATGTTTAATGATAAGAAGCATAGATTAGCGTAAGGGGGAGAGAGTCCTGAAAGTATATACGTTCCAGCTGCCGAAATTTGTGAGTAGTATTACGCGTACGTGTATAAACCTATTTAAAAAAGATAAGAAAGTAAAAAAATCCGACTGAAGCTAGTCGGATTTTTTTACTGTTGAAGATATAAAAAAAATCGATTTACGCTTAGGGCGAAATCGATTTTTTAGAAGCAGCGATTAAACGCGCTCAACTTTACCTGATTTTAATGCACGAGCAGAAACCCATACACGTTTTGGTTTACCGTCAACTAAGATACGAACTTTTTGAAGGTTAGCACCCCAAGTACGTTTGTTAGCGTTCATAGCGTGGGAACGGTTGTTACCAGTACGAGCTTTACGACCAGTGATTACACATTGTTTTGGCATGTTGTATTCCCTCCTTACTGTTAATGCTGAAAGATTACTATTTCAGTTCGGTATTTCACATACCATAATAATTTAACATACGATGGCGTTCAGTGCAACAGTTTTCACATAACCTTTCAAGAAAAAAACCTTTACAGGCATAAAATTGCGGTGGATCGTTGAGGATATAATCTATCCTTTTCCTCGATAGCCAAGCTTCATGGATACGCGCTTGCCAGTTTCCAGTAACTGCTCTACTAGTGTGTTGATGTAGTCCTGTGAGCTATTAAATGTGACAAAACCGATGCTAACTGCACCAATCACCTCACCGAAACCATCTAAAATCGCAACTGCCACTGAGGAGGTACCTGCTGTTCTTTCTCCATGACTGATTGCATAGCCTTGCTGTCGGATTTGGTCAAGCTGTTGTTCAAATGTAGCAATCTCTTCCTTGGCTACTAATTGTGCGATTATTTCCTTCGATTGAGCGCTAGGCATAGCAGCAAGAATGGCTTTATTGGCAGCGCCAATATGCATAGGTATGCGAATACCTAGCTGGTCATAAATACGAATTGGATTTGCAGCGCTATCTATTCTTTCAATAATAATGGTATCTAAACCAGCTAGCTTACTTAGATAGACACTTTCCTCTACTTGTCTTGCTAACCGCTCTAATTCAGGTCTGATTTTGCTAATATAATCCATCGTATCATAGACCTGCAAGCCTAATTCCATCCATATTGTACCAAGATAATAATGCTTTGTTTGCTCATCCTGTTCAATCATTCCTTGGTGAATCATGGCTTTTAAAATTCTATGTAAGGTACTTAAAGGTAAATCACATTTTGTTGAAAGCTCCGAAATGGACAAACCACTGTGATGTGTTTCTGAAGCTAACACCTTTGCAATTGTCATTGCTCGTTCTAATAATTGCATCTGCCCCACCTCCTCTTGTCTATTCTATTTTTATTCTTATTCTGCGTCTATAAGGTTTTCAGTAGAGTTCTATTGTTTTCTTAAATTAAACGGAAAATAAAAACTTTTCTAAATATATTGACAGTATAGCATAAAACACATATATTTTTTATATAAACTTTCCTCTATACGGAAACGTTTTCCACTACACGGAAAAAGGGGTGAAGGGAATGCATTATTGTTCATCAATGTATGCGCCTTTAAAACATGTCATCGTCAAACATCCAAAAGATGCTTTCCGCAACCAACAGCATCTTAGCGATAAATGGAAAACATTTAACTATTTATCAGAGCCAAATTTTGATAAAGCTTTAACAGAGTATGCTGAATTTATCGCAATTCTTGAAAAGTATGTAGAAAAAATTGATTATTTGCCAGTTTCTGAAGAAGTAGGCTTAGATTCGCTCTATGCACATGATCCTGTGAAGTTTACACCACATGGAGCGATTATTTTAAAATCAGGTAAAACATTAAGACAGCCAGAAGCAACAGTCTATAAGCAATTTTTACAGGAAAAGGGCATTCCCATTGTTGGTGAATTAACAGGAGATGCTGTATCAGATGGTGGCGATATTGTTTGGCTTGATGATCGAACACTTGTTGTTGGTCGCGGCTATCGAACAAATGATGAGGCAATCCGTCAGCTAAAAGAAATAACAGCTAATATGGTAGATGATTTTATTGTTGTACAGCTACCGCATGATTTAGGTGAAGATGAATGTTTACATTTAATGTCCTTTATTAGCATGGTAGACAAGGATTTAGCTGTTGTGCATTCACGCTTAATGCCTGTCTTTTTCCGCCAACTGCTAATAGAGCGAGGAATTCAATTAGTGGAAGTACCAAAAGATGAATATGATGCACTAGGCTGTAATGTCTTGGCACTAGCACCAAGGGTATGCGTGATTCCAGCAGGTAATAATGTGACAAAGCAACAGTTACTTGATGCTGGTGCAACGGTTTTTGAATATAAAGGTGATGAAATTACTGTAAAGGGAACAGGTGGACCAACATGTCTTACTTGTCCAGTAGTCAGAGCATAAAGGAGCAGAGAATATGTTTAAAAATGTTATTGTAAAAAATCCAGGAAACAGCTTTGTAAATGGCTTAACAACAAGTGATTTAGGAAAACCAATTTTAGAAAAATTATTTGAACAGCATGAAAAATATGTAGAGGCTTTAAAAAAATGCGGTGTTGAGGTAACACAGCTACCAGCAAATGAAGCATTTCCCGATTCAACATTTGTAGAGGACACAGCTGTTTTAACACCTGAGTTTGCCATTATTTCAAATCCTGGGGCAGAGGCTCGTAACCGTGAGATTGAGGATATTGAACCAGCTGTAAAGCAGTTTTACGATAAAATTTATTATATTAAAGGTTCTGGCACACTTGATGGTGGAGATGTATTACAGGCTGAAAAGAAATTTTATGTAGGAATTTCAGATCGTACAAATGAGGAGGGCGCACAGCAATTTAAAGAAATTGTGGAACAAGAGGGCTATGAGGCAACGGTTATTCCATTAAAAGAATTTTTCCATTTAAAAACAGGCATTGCCTATGTAGGGCAAAATCGTATGGTAGTGGCTGGTGAGTTTATTGATCATCCTGCATTTGAATCGTATGAGAAAATCATTATTCCAAAAGAGGATGAATACTCAGCAAATTGTATTCAAGTGAATGATTATGTGATTATTCCAGCGGGCTATCCAGCAACAAATCGTAAATTACATGATTTAGGCTATCAAACAATTGAACTAGAGATGTCTGAATTTAGAAAGCATGATGGTGGCTTAAGCTGTTTATCATTACGCTTTTAAATAATTCGAACATTACCCAATCAATTTAACAGCGCAAATTGATTGGGTAATTTCGTTCTTAAAATATCAGAATATTTACATTATATAGAAAGTAGGGATGGATATTGAATAAAGACGATCAATCTCATCATCAATTAAATCGTTCCATGAAGAGCCGTCACCTATTAATGCTTTCACTTGGAGGTGTTATTGGGACAGGGCTATTTTTAAATGTTGGCTATACCATTAATCAGGCAGGTCCAGGAGGCGCTTTGATTGGCTATTTATTTGGTGGCTTAATTTTATTTATGGTTATGAACTGTCTTGGTGAATTAGCAGTATATATGCCTGTTACAGGCTCCTTCCAAACATATGCGACACGTTTTATTAGCCCTTCAGCAGGGTTTTCATTAGGGTGGATGTATTTTGTTGGATCGGCTGCTACAGCGGGCGTTGAATTTACAGCTGCGGGCATCTTAATGCAGCATTGGTTTCCAGATATACCAATTTGGATATGGTGTGCTGTTTTTATGGTGCTATTATTTGTGCTAAATGCTTTAACAACAAAAGGGTTTGCTGAAGCAGAATTTTGGTTTGCAAGCATTAAAGTGATTGCCGTGATTGCTTTTATTATTATTGGCGGTGCAGCAATTTTTGGCTTAATTCCATTAGCTGATCGTCCAACACCACATCTGACAAATTTAGCACCTACTGGCTTATTCCCAGCAGGCATTGCCATTATTTTTGTCACAATGATGAATGTTATTTTTTCTTATCAAGGGTCAGAGCTTGTTGGAATTGCAGCAGGTGAAACGGAAAATCCCGAAAAAAATATTCCACGCGCTATACGGACAATTATTTTTAGAATTATCGTTTTCTATATTGCATCGATTATCGTGCTATCTGCGATTTTCCCAGCATCAGAGCTTGGCTTAATGGAAAGTCCTTTTGTAACGTTAATGAATTTAGCAGGTGTTCCTTATGCAGCAGGTATTATGAACTTTGTTATATTGACAGCGATTTTATCGGTTGGTAATTCATGTCTATACGCATCGACACGTTTATTGTGGTCAATGTCACGAGAGGGTATGGCACCAAAACTATTTGGACGTCTTACGAAAAATAAAGTGCCATTAAATGCATTAATCTTTACGATGCTTTTCTCATTACTATCATTACTAACAAGTGTTATGGAGGCGGATGCAGTATTTGTTTTACTCATGTCTATAGCAGGAATATCCGTTACAATTTCATGGATGGGTATTTGCGCTTCTCAATTAATGTTCCGCTATCGTTATATAAAGTCTGGTGGAGATATGAATGCTTTGAAGTTTAAAACACCACTGTTTCCGTTAATTCCAGTATTTTGTATACTGTTTTGTCTAGTAATTTTAGCGTTTTTAGCATTCGATCCAACACAACGAATTGGCTTGCTATATGGGATTGGCTTCTTTATTGCTTGTATGATTTTCTATCAACTAAAACTAAAAAAGACAGCTATTATTCCAACGGATATAGAAGATAACAATAAAGAATCACTAGATATTCGTTAAAAGAGCGTCATACGAATTGGGTCTAAAGGAGAATTTTTTATGAATAATTATATGTGGGATACACCTGAGAAACTACGAGCACTATTATGTGAAATTGTCAGCTGGGAAAGTAGAACGTTGACTGAGGGTGAAACAGAATTTGCTTACAAATTACAAAGCAAACTATTAACGATTCCATATTTTGAACAACATCCTGAGCTTATTGAATTGCATGATGCAGGTCTTGGTAGAAATGCTGTTACAGCGTTGTATAAGCATCCAACTGCAACTGAAACCGTTGTATTAATCAGTCACTTTGATACAGTGCATACGGAGGAGTATGGTGAACTAGAGCCATTAGCTTGTCAACCAGAAGCGTTAACAAAAAAATTAATGGAGCCTAAATATAAAAAAGATTTACCAGAGGCAGCTAGAATTGATTTAGAATCAGGGAATTATTTATTTGGCCGTGGCACAATGGATATGAAAATGGGACTTGCCTTACATATGCAGCTCATTGAAAAAGCAAGCTTTGAGCAATGGCCGATTAATTTAATTTTAACGGCTGTTCCTGATGAGGAAGTAAACTCTGCGGGGATGCGAGCTGCTGTTGTAGAGCTTGTTCGAATTCGTGAACAGCACGGTTTAACATATAAACTATTTTTAAATAGTGAGCCGTCTTTTTCACAAGGCCCGTCTGACATTAATGAATATATTTATTCAGGAACAATTGGCAAAATTATGCCTGCCGCTTTGTTTTATGGCAAAGAAACGCATGTTGGTGAACCATTGAAGGGGATGACTGCGAACTTTATTGCATCCTATATGACACAGCATATGGAATGGAACCCTCTTTTCCGTGAAACCGATTTAGGAGAGAGCACACCACTGCCAGTATCGTTACAATTAAAAGATTTGAAAATGGAATATTCGACACAAACACCGTATCGTGCGGCTGCTCTTTATAATGTGTTTTTGTTAAAGCGCACAGCCTCAGAGGTGATGGATATTTTTGAACAGGTGGCTGTAGAAGCGATGGCTGCCTGTAACCAACAATACCAACAAATTTGTATGCGAGAACAAGTACAGGGCGTTGGACAAGTAAAAGTATTACGTTATGAGGCACTGCTTGAGCATGCGATTGGCAAATTAGGTGTGGAAGAAGTACATGCTATCAAACAGCAAATCTTGCAGCATCGCACATGGGATGACCGTGAAAAATCAATTCGAATTGTTGATCAATTGATGATTCGCTGTCAGGAGCTAGCACCGGCAACAGTGCTGTTATATGCACCGCCATATTATCCTGCGATTAATGCGTCCAATCATCCACTTGTGATAGAAGCGATTGATTTGATGAAGAAAACAGCACAAACATTTGATATTGAGGTAGAGCAAATTCATTATTTTAACGGTATTTGTGATTTAAGCTATGTCAACTATACAGATGAGTCCAATGAATGGCTCGCATTTGAGCGCAATACACCTGTATGGGGAGATACGTATAGCATTCCATTTAAAGAGATGGCTGCATTACAAGGCCCCGTTTTAAACGTTGGTCCTTTTGGTAAAGACGCCCATCAAAAAACAGAAAGGCTACATGTGGATAGTGCGTTTAAAGAAATGCCTGTGATGCTTGCTACACTTATTAAAAGCTTATTTTAATGGACATAGCTTAAAAGCTGTATGTCATTAAAGAAAAAGACTACAGTGGAATTTTTCATCTCCACTTGAAGCTGATACTTTTTGAAGGTATCAGCTTTTTTAGTTTTTCATTTACAAAAGGTTTGCTATATATTGTTAGAAAACGTTGCTATAAAGGGCTTTCCTCTGCCCTTAGGTTGCTTAAATTGTAACGACAGTGTTACAATATAGTCTAGTCAAAAAGAGCCAAGGAGGCATTTCTATGTCAATTGAATTAAACAATGAATTCGGCCAAATTGATATTGCAACAGATGTACTTGCACAAATTGCTGGTGGTGCTGCTGTAGAATGCTACGGAATTGTTGGCATGGCATCTAAACATCAAATTCGTGATGGTTTAACTGATATTTTACGTAAAGAAAACTTCGCAAAAGGTATTGTAGTTCGACAACAAGACGACGGTTTACATATTGATATGTACATTATTGTGAGTTATGGAACAAAAATTTCAGAAGTTGCTTACCAAGTACAGTCCAAGGTGAAATACACAGTAGATAAAACATTAGGAATGAGCGTTACATCTGTCAATATCTTTGTGCAGGGCGTTCGTGTAGCGAATTAAGAGGAGGAACTAAATCGAATGCAGTCTTTAGACGGTATAAAGTTTGCTGAAATGGTACAAATGGGTGCGCATCACCTCTACCAAAATGCAAATTATGTAGATTCATTAAATGTTTTCCCAGTACCTGATGGTGATACAGGTACAAATATGAATTTATCAATGACATCTGGTGCAAAGGAAACAGAGCTTTTGGCCTCAGAGCATATTGGTAAAACAGCACAAGCCTTATCTAAGGGGCTATTGATGGGTGCGCGTGGAAATTCAGGCGTTATTTTATCTCAATTATTCCGTGGCTTTGGAAAGTTTATTGAAAAAGAAGCAACAATTGATGCGAAAGGCTTGGCAGGAGCCTTCCAAGCAGGTGTTGATACAGCATACAAAGCTGTTATGAAGCCTGTAGAAGGAACGATTTTAACGGTAGCACGTGAAGCGGCTAAAAAAGGTGTAGAGGTGGCAGAAACTGAAACCGATATCATTGCCGTAATGGAAGCCTTTACAGCAGAAGCGAAGGCATCACTTGATCGTACACCTGACTTGCTACCAGTTCTAAAAGAGGTTGGTGTTGTGGATAGTGGCGGTCAGGGCTTACTATTTGTTTATGAAGGGTTTTTAGCTTCCTTAAAAGGCGAGGCTCTTCCTGAGAAAAATGATGCAACACTAGATGATCTAATCAATGCAGAGCATCATCGAGCACAGGATTTTATGAACACGGCAGATATCGAATTTGGCTATTGTACAGAAATAATGGTGCGCTTAGAGGAAGGAAAAGAGCCTTTTGATGAGGAGCAATTCCGTAACGAATTAAATCCTTTAGGTGACTCATTACTCGTTATTTCGGATGAAGAAATTGCTAAAGTGCATATCCACTCTGAGCAACCTGGCTCTGTTTTAACGATCGGACAAAAATATGGCAGTCTTATTAAGATAAAGATTGATAATATGCGCGAGCAGCATTCAGCAATTGTTGGTGATGAGCATAAAGCGCCAGCGCCTGCCAAAAAGGTAGAAAAACATCCATACGCGATTGTAACGATTGCTATGGGCGAGGGTGTAGCAGAATTATTGCGCTCTATCGGTGCTTCCTATGTCATTGAAGGCGGTCAAACAATGAATCCGTCTACAGAAGACATTGTCAAAGCAGTGCAAGAAATTGGTGCAGAAAAAGTATTAATTTTACCGAACAATAAAAATATAGTGATGGCGGCAGAGCAAGCTGTGGAACTTTTAGAAATAGAAGCAGCAGTAGTGCCTACGAAGACGATTCCTCAAGGGATGGCAGCAATTTTAGCGTTTAATCCAGATGCAGCGGTGGAGCTTAACCAGCAAACGATGATAGAAGCATTTGCCAATGTTAAAACAGGTCAAGTAACATACGCTGTACGTGATACATCGATTGATGGAGTCGCCATTCATAAAGGTGACTTTATGGCATTAGCAGAAGGAAAAATTGTGCTATCTACACCGGCATTAAAGGATGCTGCTGAAAAGGTTATTGCCGATTTAGTAGATGAAGACGCAGAAATCGTTACCGTTATTTATGGTGAGGATACAACTGAGCAGGATGCTTCACAATTGGTTGAATGGATTGAAGGACATTATCCAGATGTAGAAGTTGAATTATTTAATGGCAAACAAGCATTGTATCCATATATCATTTCAGTAGAATAATTACATGCAATTTTATTATTGAGAAAGCAGTGCACGAGATGTGTACTGCTTTTGTTTGTGTTAAAAAATTTTTAGATAACGACAGTGATGAATACCTGCGAAATAGGAGCGTACGCCTATAATGGATACAAAATATGGGAATATCAAAAATTTAAATAATTTGTATACTCGGGGTGGACAGGGAGATAAACCATATATAGGTTAATCATGGTAATGATAGTGATTTTCTGAAAGTTGATAAATTAAATGCTTTACTTTTATAGTAAATATCAAGCATTATATAGTTAAAATATATATTCTATAAATAAAGCAGAGGGGTGTTTTTATGAAGTTCACTTCAGTATTTGATATTATTGGACCAGTTATGATTGGGCCTTCCTCCTCTCATACGGCAGGTGCTGCTCGAATTGGGCGTGTTGCACGAGATTTATTTGGAAGACAACCTAAATGGGCAAAAATTCATTTATATGGATCGTTTGCAGAAACGTATAGAGGGCATGGAACAGATGTTGCTATAATTGGTGGTTTGCTAGATTATGATACGTATGATGAACGTATTAAAACAGCGTTTGAAGGTGCGGAAAAGGCAGGATTATCCTTTGAGTTTATTCCAGAGGAGGCGCACAAAGATCATCCAAACACAACGCGTATTGTGATGGGCGATGATGAAGGGGAAATGAGCGTTGAAGGAATTTCGATTGGCGGAGGAAAAATCGAAATTAGCGAGGTCAATGGCTTTAAGCTACGTTTAACAGGTGGTATGCCAGCTATTCTTGTAGTCCACGATGACCGTGCAGGGTGTATTGCAAATGTAGCAAATTGCCTAGCCATGCATAATGTCAATATCGGGCATATGGAAGTGTCACGTATAGAGCGTGGATTAACGGCTCTTATGGTGATTGAAGTTGATCAAAACATTGAGGATAAAGTGCTACAGCAAATTTCACTAATACCATATATTACAAAAGTATCGAAAATTAATAATTAAGGAGGTGCTTCACGATGGACGTATTATTTCATAATGTTCGTGAGCTTGTAGAACGAGCAGAGCAAGAAGAAAAATTAATATCAGAAATTATGATTGAGCAGGAAATATTAATAACGGGCAGAACGCGTGAAGATGTTATTCAGCAAATGGATCGCAACCTTACAGTAATGGAGGAGGCGGTTGAACGTGGCTTACAAGGTGTACAATCTGTTACAGGTTTAACAGGTGGGGATGCTGTGCTGCTACAAAATTATATCGCACAGGGTCATTCACTGTCAGGCGATTTATTATTAGATGCCGTGAGTAAAGCGGTTGCTACAAATGAAGTAAATGCAGCGATGGGTACAATTTGTGCTACACCGACAGCAGGTTCGGCGGGCGTTGTACCGGGAACACTTTTTGCAGTGAAAAATAAGCTTAACCCAACACGTGAGCAAATGATTCGTTATTTATTTACTTCAGGTGCATTTGGCTTTGTTGTGGCAAACAATGCTTCTATTTCAGGTGCAGCTGGTGGCTGTCAGGCTGAGGTTGGTTCAGCCGCTGGGATGGCAGCCGCAGCAATTGTGGAAATGGCAGGAGGTTCACCACAGCAATGTGCTGAAGCCTTTGCGATTACTTTAAAAAATATGCTTGGTCTTGTCTGTGATCCTGTTGCAGGTTTGGTGGAGGTGCCATGTGTCAAACGTAATGCAATGGGCGCTGCTAATTCACTGGTAGCAGCAGATATGGCGCTTGCAGGTGTATCCAGCCGCATTCCATGTGATGAAGTAATTGGTGCAATGTATCGTATTGGACAATCAATGAGTCCGAACCTGAAAGAAACAGCGCGAGGCGGTCTAGCTGCAACTCCAACAGGAAAAGCTATTAGTAAAGCAATTCTTGAAAACGGTGGATTACAAAGTATTAAAGCTATGCAATAAAGCTGATGAAACATGCTATCTTATATAGGTAGCATGTTTTTGTATAATGATACAGGATGGAGCATTTTCAATATGGAGATTACTAATTTACAACATTTAACAGAACAAGCGATAAAGGATAGACGCTATTTGCATCAGTATCCAGAGCTTTCTGGCCAAGAGTATGAAACAAGTCGATTTATTCGAAAAAGATTAGAGCAGCTTGCTATCGAAATTTTAGACTATAATTCTCCTAGTGTTGTAGCAATGATTAATGGTACAAAAGGAACAAAGACCATTGCTTTAAGAGCAGATATTGATGCATTGCCAATCGTAGAAGAGGGTGATAAACCTTATAGCTCTAAGAAGCCAGGTATTGCTCATATGTGTGGTCATGATGGGCATACAGCGATTTTATTGGCAGTGGCAGAGTGGATTACATTAAACAAGGAAAAAATTGAGCCAAATATTATGCTGATTTTCCAATCGGCTGAGGAAATTACACCAAGTGGGGCTGATGCTTTAATTCAACAAGGTGTGCTAGAGAATGTTGATACTATTTTTGGTATCCATTTATGGCAGGGGCTAGAAAAAGGAAAAATAGGCTTAGCACATGGTCCCATGATGGCATCTGTTGATGATTTTAATATTGTTATTCAAGGGTCTGGTGGGCATGGGTCAATGCCACATGAAACCATTGACCCTATTTATATTGCAAGTCATTTAATGCAAGCTTTTCAAGGCATTATTAGCCGAAACATCAATCCAATTGAGGCAGGTGTTATTACAGTAGGCAATATGCAAGCAGGTACAACGTATAATATTATTCCAGATACAGCAAAGCTAAGTGGAACAATTAGAGCATTGACCCCCGAAACTGTCAACACGATTCAAACAAAAATGGTGAGCTTAACAGAGGGTATTTGTCAGACATTTGGTGCACAGGGGAAAATTGAATTTATTTTAGGTACACCGCCACTTATCAATGATTCACACCAATCACATATGGTAGCATCAATTGTAGCTGAAAAGTTTGGTGCAGATGTATTTGAACTAGTGCCTCCTGTGATGGGCGGTGAGGATTTTTCTTATTATTTACAGCATCGACCTGGTGCTTTTATTTTTGTTGGGATGGGTGGCGAGAAAAGCCAGTATCCACATCATCATCCAAAATTTGATATAGATGAGGATGTATTCCCTGATGCGATTCGACTCTTTATTGAAATGATTATGCATCATCATTCTTAGTAGGCTTTGAATAGGGAAAGATGCTAGATTTATGATACATTGAATATAGGCTAAGACGGCTACATAGTTAGAAAAAATAATGAAGGGAGTTGTGGAATGAGGTGACTGATGTATATAGTCCCGTCACCGAATTAAAGGGCATCGGGAAAGAAACCGCAGCACATCTTGAGGCACTTGGCATCCATACGATCACCGATTTATTATGGACATTTCCACATCGCCATGAGGATTTTCGTTTAAAAGATTTAGCACAAACGCCACATAATGAACGTGTTACTGTTGAGTGTAAAGTGGAACGTGAGCCAACTGTATTATTTTTAGGGCGCAATAAATCACGGTTACAGGTTACAGTTTTAGCGGGACGTCATTTAGTAAAAGTTGTGTTTTTCAATCAGGGCTACTTAAAGCAAAAGCTTATACCTGGTACTATTATTACAGTAACAGGGAAATGGGATCGTGGCAGACAGGTCATTAATGGGACGTCTATAGTATTTGGTCCTAAGACAGATCAGATGGACTTTGAACCTGTTTATAGTTTGAAAGGGTTAATTCCACAAAAAAGATTTCGTAAGTATATGCGTCAAGTATTAGATGACTTTGGGGCAGAGCTGCCAGATGCTCTTCCACGGCATTTACAAGATGCTTATAAGCTTGTGTCTATGCGTGAGGGCTTAGAGGGCGTGCATTTTCCACTTGATGCTGGGCATGCTAAGCAAGCAAGACGACGCTTTGCCTATGAGGAGCTATTAAACTTCCAACTACGTATTCAAGCATTACGAAAAATGCGTAAAGATAGTGAACACGGGACTGTTATCCAATTCGATGTGCATAAATTACGGGACTTTATTGCTTCATTGCCCTATGAATTAACAAATGCACAAAAGCGTGTGGTCAATGAAATTTGTAAGGATTTAAAGGAGCCACATCGTATGAATCGCTTGCTGCAGGGGGATGTAGGGTCAGGGAAAACCGTAGTAGCAGCAATAGGTCTATATGCTGCAGTAACAGCAGGCTTTCAAGGCGCATTAATGGCTCCTACTGAAATTTTAGCCGAGCAGCATTTAGAAAATTTACTAGAGTGGCTTCAGCCCTTTGGCGTTCGTGTAGCCCTGCTATCAGGGTCAACGAAAACAAAGGAACGACGTACTATTTTAGAGGATTTAGCAAATGGCAATATTGATATTATTATCGGTACACATGCATTGATTCAGCCTGATGTTGTATTTAAAAGGTTAGGCTTTGTTATTACAGATGAGCAGCATCGCTTTGGTGTTGAACAGCGTCGTATATTGCGAGATAAGGGCGAAAATCCAGATGTGCTTTTTATGACCGCTACGCCAATACCAAGAACACTTGCCATTACAGCATTTGGGGAAATGGATGTATCGATGATTGATGAAATGCCAGCAGGACGCAAACAAATTGAAACACATTGGATGAAAAAGGAGCAGTTTGGCTCAGTGATGGCAAAGCTGGAATTAGAGCTAGCAGCAGGACGACAAGCCTATGTGATTTGTCCACTTATTGAAGAATCTGATAAGCTCGATGTTCAAAATGCTGTTGATATTTATGAGCAGCTAGCGACTTATTTAAAGGAACGCTTTTCTGTCGGTTTAATGCATGGACGTTTATCGACAGCTGAAAAAGATATGGTTATGCGTTCTTTTAGTGAAGGTACAATTCAAGTATTAGTTTCGACAACAGTTGTTGAAGTTGGCGTGAATGTACCAAATGCCACCTTTATGATTGTCTATGATGCTGAGCGCTTTGGTTTAGCGCAGTTGCATCAGCTACGTGGGCGTGTAGGACGAGGTGAGCATCAATCGTACTGTATTTTACTCGCTGACCCTAAATCAGATGAGGGCAAAGAGCGGATGCAATCTATGACAGAAACAAATGATGGCTTCCGCCTCGCTGAAAAGGACTTAGAATTAAGAGGTCCGGGCGATTTCTTTGGACGTAAACAAAGCGGCTTGCCAGATTTTAAAGTTGCTGATTTAGTACATGATTATCGTATTTTGGAAACCGCTCGTAAAGATGCAACAGAACTGCTTGAAACAGATGCATTTTGGCATGGTCGCGATTATCAATATTTACGTGAAATGTTAGAGGAAAGTGGCGTTTTACAAGGAGAGCGCTTTGATTAATGTACCTAACTTAGAATGTAAGCACTTGATTGCAAAACAAGTCTTGCATTCTTTTTTTAACCTCTATATACTGATATTAGTACCAAGTGCTAATAACAACTCAAAAGGTGGCGAATGATGTTGAGAAAAACGAAAAAAGAGCGACAGCGACTCCTAACTGAAACAATAGCTGAAAATCCATTCGTCACAGATGAACAGCTAGCAACAAAGTTTCAGGTAAGTGTCCAAACCATTCGCTTAGATCGTATGGAGCTATCAATTCCAGAGCTTCGAGAGCGAATTAAAGATGTTGCTGCTAAAAACTATGAAAATGAAGTAAAATCTCTACCGATTGATGAGGTTATCGGAGAAATTGTTGATATTGAATTAGATCATCGAGCCATATCGATTTTTGATGTAAAGGAAGAGCATGTGTTTCAGCGAAATGGCATTGCACGTGGGCATCATTTATTTGCACAAGCCAATTCCTTAGCGGTGGCTGTTATTAATGATGAGCTAGCGTTAACTGTACATGCCAATGTGACGTTTGTGCAACCTGTTCGTGCTGGAGATCGTGTTATTACAAAGGCGATAGTCATCGACCAAGATGATAAAAAGCATCGTACAAAAGTAGAGCTAACGTCTACCGTTAATGGTGAAACCGTTTTTGTAGGTGAATTTGATATGTACCGTACGAAAGGTAAAGGTGAGTAATAATGAAACTAGCGCTTGATGGAATGGGTGGCGACAACGCACCAAAATCAGTGATTGAAGGTGCATTTTTAGCATTAGAGCAAATTCCTAACTTGGAAATCCAATTATATGGTCAGCAAGAAAAGCTTGAACCTTTTTTAAAAAAGCATGATCGCTTAACAGTTGTGCATTGTGAGGAAGTTGTAGAAGGAACAGATGATCCAGCGCGTGCTGTTCGACGAAAAAAGGATTCCTCTATGGCACGTATGATGGATGCCGTTGATAAGGGAAGCGCAGACGCTTGTCTATCTGCTGGGAATACAGGTGCTTTAATGGCAGGTGGGTTATTTAAAGTAGGACGTATTGAAGGGATTGCTAGGCCAGCTTTAGCAACAACATTGCCAACACTTGATGGTAAAGGCTTTTTAATGCTTGATTTAGGCGCAAATGCAGATGCCCGACCAGAGCATTTAGTGCAATATGCCATTATGGGTGATATTTATGCGAAAAAGGTTAGCGGCATCTCAAAACCACGTATTGGCTTATTAAATATCGGTACGGAGGATAAAAAAGGCAATGAGCTAACGAAAGCAGCCTTTGAATTACTAAAGGAAGCCGATTTGAATTTTATAGGCAATGTTGAGGCACGCGATTTACTTGAAGGTGTGGCAGACGTTGTTGTGACAGACGGCTTTACAGGAAATATGGTGTTAAAGTCTATTGAAGGAACGGCGGGAGCGTTGTTTTCTATGTTAAAAGAGGCATTTATGTCCTCGACTAAAACAAAAATCTCAGCAGCACTAATGAAAAATAATTTGCGTGACTTAAAGCATAAAATGGACTATACCGAATATGGCGGTGCAGGATTATTCGGCTTACAGGCACCTGTCATTAAGGCGCATGGATCGTCCAATGCAAAGGCAATTTTTAGTGCGATTCGTCAAGCCAATACAATGGTAGAGCATACCGTTATTTCAACAATTACAGAAACAGTACGTCATTTAGAAATTGATTAATAAAGGGGATTATTTACATGACGAAAATAGCTTTTATTTTTCCAGGACAAGGCTCTCAAGTAGTCGGTATGGGGCAAGAGTTTGTTGATAATGCAGCAGAGAGCAAAGCGTTTTATGAGCGTGCAGATCAAGCATTGCACTTTGAGCTATCGAAGCTAATGTTAGAGGGACCTGCTGAGGAGCTAACATTAACGTATCATGCACAGCCAGCCTTGCTGACTACAGGTGTGATGGTGGCAGAGAAGCTACGTGCAGCAGGTATTCAGCCTCATTATGCAGCAGGGCATTCACTTGGGGAATATGGTGCACTAGTGATAGCAGGTGTACTGTCATTTGATGATGCTGTATCAATTGTGCATAAACGTGGGCTATATATGAATGAAGCGGTACCTGCTGGACAAGGGGCAATGGCAGCTATTTTAGGTATGGAGCTTGAAGCATTACATAACGTAACAGCGCAGGTTTCAGCGGAAGGTGATGCCGTACAGGTTGCCAATGTTAACTGCCCTGGACAAATCGTTATTTCAGGTACAAAAGCTGGTGTTGACAAGGCATCAATTGCTGCGAAGGAAGCAGGGGCAAAGCGAGCAATACCTTTAGTTGTTAGTGGTCCATTCCATTCAGAGCTTATGCGCCCATCATCAGAAAAGCTACAGGAAGCGTTGGCACATATTACGCTATCCGCTCCGCAAATTCCTGTGATTGGAAATGTTGAGGCGAAGGAATTACAGGATGTGCCTGCTATTCAGCGTGAGCTTGTGGAACAAGTATATAGTGCGGTGCAATGGGAAGCATCTATGCGTGAAATGATTGCGCAAGGTGTGGATGTCTTTATTGAATGTGGGCCAGGTAAAGTATTAACAGGCTTATTGAAAAAAATCGATCGCTCTGTTGCTGCATATTGTGTTTATGATGAAGCATCATTACAAGCGGTTGTAGAAGCGTCAAAGGAGTGGTCAATTAATGCGTAAATTAGAGGGAAAAGTAGCTGTCGTGACAGGAGCTTCACGTGGTATTGGGCGTGCGATTGCCTTAAAGCTTGCGGATGAAGGTGCAAAGGTTGTGGTCAATTATAGTGGCTCACAAGCAAAGGCGGAAGAAGTTGTAGCAACGATTCAAGCAAATGGCGGTGAAGCTATTGCTGTACAAGCTAGTGTAGCACAGACAGAAGAAGTAACAGCATTAATGGATACAGCTGTTAAAACATTCGGCTCTCTTGATATTTTAGTCAATAATGCGGGTATTACAAGAGATAACCTGCTTATGCGTATGAAGGAAGACGAATGGGATGATGTCATGGATACAAACTTAAAAGGTGTATTCCTTTGTACAAAAGCGGTGACACGTCAAATGATGAAGCAGCGTGCAGGACGTATTATTAATATTTCATCGATTGTAGGTGTAGCTGGTAATGCAGGACAAGCAAACTATGTAGCGGCTAAGGCAGGCGTTATTGGACTAACAAAAACGACTGCAAAAGAATTAGCTTCTCGTAATATTTTAGTCAATGCGATTGCCCCAGGCTTTATTGAAACAGAAATGACAGATCAGCTACCAGAGGATATTAAGCAAGGGATGCTGACACAGATCCCACTTGCGAAGCTTGGCCAGCCAGAGGATATTGCAAAGGCTGTTGTATTCCTTGCATCGGATGACGCTAACTATATGACAGGACAAACGCTTCATATTGATGGCGGTATGGTGATGTAATTTCAATTAGGCATAAACGCTGATTTTTTGTATAATCATTTGAGGGGAGGTGAATCAATTGTCTACAGTATTAGAACGTGTAACAAAAGTAATCGTGGACCGTTTAGGTGTTGAAGAAAGCGAAGTAACGCTTGAAGCTTCTTTCCGTGATGATTTAGGTGCTGACTCATTAGACGTAGTAGAGCTTGTAATGGAGCTTGAAGACGAATTCGATATGGAAATTTCTGATGAAGATGCTGAAAAAATCTCAACAGTAGGTTCTGCTATTTCATACATCGAAAGTAAATTAAACTAATTTCGTTAAAACTTTATTTAGTGAATGATATCGCCTCTATTCATTTGATGGTCATCGTAATGATGTAATGGTTTTATGGTAGCTTGAATAAAGTAGAAATTATTTTTCTGCTTTTACTTGATAGAAGAAGCAGATTCAATGAATGAAGATGTATTTAAAGGGGACGAAATGGATCATTTTTGATCTATTGACGTCCCTTTTTTATATTGAAAATCAATTACGTTTCAGCTTGAACATTGTTTATTTATATAGGCAGATAAATAATGTATTCGGATTTTTATCTTAGTTCAGCGGGCGTATAGACACCCACTAAGCAGAGCCGAGATAAAAAACGTTTATCCTCTCCCAGCAGAGAAAGGGGTCTTCTGTATCTGCTGCTACCGCCTTGCTTTCGCACAAAAAAATTTGTCGCTTCGCTTTCGATACGAAAAGAATTAGCTGAAATAAGATCAATTTTCGGAAAAATTGCCAAAACATTGGATTTTAGCCGAAATACTTTTGCATAAACGCCCTGAAAAAGGTACACTAAAAACGGTAGAAACTATTAGGAAGGCAGATTGTTCAATGGCTATGAAAAGAAAAGGAACTATGCAGAAATCTGGCGTACTTCCTGAAAAAGTACGCAAACAATTCGAGCTATTACAGCATGAATTAAATATCACATTTATTAATAAAAGTTTATTGTATCAAGCATTCACACATTCATCCTATGTGAATGAGCATCGCCGTAAGTTATTTACGGATAATGAGCGTCTTGAGTTTTTAGGGGACGCGGTACTTGAACTGTCTGTTTCTAAATATCTTTTTGAGAAATACCCGAATATGAGTGAAGGTGAGTTAACAAAATTACGAGCATCCATTGTTTGTGAGCCATCACTTGTTATTTTTGCAAATGAATTAGGATTTGGACGCTTTGTTTTACTTGGAAAAGGTGAAGAGCTTACAGGTGGACGAGAGCGCCCAGCATTGCTTGCAGATGTGTTTGAATCATTTGTAGGTGCATTGTATTTAGATCAAGGTTTACAAACAGTTGTAGCATTTTTAGAACGTATTGTGTTCCCGAAAGTAGAAGTTGGTGCTTTTTCGCATGTGATGGATTTTAAAAGTCAATTGCAAGAAATGGTACAGCAAACCAATAATGGACTGCTACATTATGAGATTATTGATGAAAAAGGACCAGCTCATAACCGTACATTTGTATCCAGTGTATTATTAAATGGACAAGAATTAGGCGTTGGTCGTGGAAAGTCCAAAAAAGAAGCCGAACAGCAAGCCGCACAAAGTGCCATGCAAACAATGCGTGAAGAAGCGGCAAAAGAGGAGGCTTAATAGATGTTCCTAAAACGACTAGAAATGATTGGCTTTAAATCTTTTGCAGAGCGCATTGGCATTGATTTTGTACCTGGTGTTACAGCAGTTGTCGGACCAAATGGCAGTGGTAAAAGTAATGTCACTGATGCGATTCGTTGGGTACTTGGGGAGCAATCGGCAAAGTCGTTACGTGGAGCAAAAATGGAAGATGTTATTTTTGCGGGAAGTGACTCTCGTAAGCCACTTAATTTTGCAGAGGTAACACTTGTATTAGATAATACAGACGAGCAACTTGCTTTTTCTTATACAGAAGTCAGTGTAACAAGACGCGTATACCGTTCAGGTGATAGTGAATATTTATTAAATAACCAACAGTGTCGCCTGAAGGATATTACGGACTTGTTTATGGATTCAGGACTTGGCAAAGAAGCATTTTCAATTATTTCACAAGGCCGTGTCGATGAAATTTTAAATAGCCGACCTGATGACCGACGTGCTATTTTTGAAGAGGCAGCTGGCGTATTAAAGTATAAAATAAGAAAAAAGAAGGCAGAGCATAAGCTTGTTGAAACAGATGAAAATTTGTATCGAGTATTAGACATTCTCCATGAATTAGACAACCGATTAGAGCCGCTTGAAATGCAGGCATCTAATGCAAAAGACTATGTACAAATGTCTACCGAGTTAAAAGATTTTGATATTGCGATTCTTGTGCATGATTTTAACAATTGTGCACAATCTTTGCATGCACTGAAAGCTGAATTTACAGAGCTGTCTGCTACAGAACAGAAACAAGCACAAAATATTGCAGCTATTGATAAGCAGACAACAAATATCCGTAAGCTATTAACAGAACTTGATACGTATTTGGATACTGCACAGGCTGAGCTTGTTGCTGCAACAATGGAGGTAGAGCGCTGGGATGGACGCAAGGCATTAATGGCTGAAAAGCGGCAAAATGCCTCCAATCAACTACAGCAGCTGCAAGGAGCCTTACAAGAGGCAAAGGCAGAGGTAGAAACACTGCTTGTGCAAGAGCAGGATAAAAAGGAGCAATTCTCTGAAAAGCAGCAAGCAGTTTTAACGCTTAAGCAAAGCATTAAGCAGCTAGAGCAATCATTAAATCGCTCAGTAACAGAAATTGAACAAGAAATTGAAGACTATAAAAATCGTTATATTGATTCATTAAATGAAGAAGCAACCATTAAAAATGAATTAAAAAATATTGATCAGCAGTTAACACAGCATAAGGCAATGGCAGCGCGAATGTCTGACCAAACAGATGAAATTGGGCAGGAGCTTATGCAAATTATTGCTGAAAAAGATAAGTTAGTCGCTACTTATACAACAACAGTGAACAACCTACAGGAAAAACTCGAACAGCATGATGCCTTACAACTACAATTAAAAGATAGTAATGCTAGCTTTACTGATAAGCAAGATATGCTTTATAAGGCATATCAGCATCAACAGCAGCTCAAGGCTCGAAAGGATACACTTGCTGAGCTGGAGGCAGATTTTTCAGGCTTTTTCCAAGGTGTCAAAGAAGTCTTACTGGCACGTGATAAAGGTGAATTACAAGGTATTGAAGGCGCTGTTGCTGAGTTAATCCAAGTGGAGGGAAAGTTTTCACAAGCTATTGAAACCGCATTAGGTGCAGCCTCTCAGCATATTGTGACAACGAATGAACGTCATGCACAGCAGGCGATCCATTGGTTAAAGCAAAAAAGGGCTGGGCGAGCTACTTTTTTACCAAAGACGGTTATGAAGTCACGCAAAATTAATATAGCAACCATCCAACTGGCAACAGAGCATCCAGCGTTTATTCAAATGGCAGATGCCCTTGTAACATTTAATGAGGCTAATCGAACAATTGTTGAAAACCTTTTAGGTAATGTTATTGTAGCAGCAAATTTAGAAGGAGCTAGCCAAATTGCCAGATTATGTGGGTTCCGTTACCGAGTTGTGACACTTGATGGGGATATTGTCAATGCAGGTGGTTCACTAACAGGAGGTGCAAGCAAACAGCAATCTTCCCTTTTCTCAAGAAAAGCTGAGCTAGATGATTTAATTGTTAAGCTAGAGTCGTTACAGAATTCCATTTACAGTGCTGAACAGGCTGTTGCGGCAGAGAAGGAAAAGCTTGCAACATTGAGAGAGCAGGTAGAGCAACTAAAGCTTGAGAGCGAGCAACTACGAAAAGCTGA
Source organism: Lysinibacillus sp. NPDC098008 (assembly GCF_044760715.1). Lineage (NCBI taxonomy): Bacteria > Bacillati > Bacillota > Bacilli > Caryophanales > Bacillaceae > Lysinibacillus > Lysinibacillus sp. NPDC098008. The sequence continues at coordinate 157,691 of NZ_JBIWBA010000002.1, read as the reverse complement.
AATGGAGCAGGCTGGGCGTATTCGTGAGCTTGAGGCAATTGAAAAAAGCTTATCAGCGCGTGTATCCTTTGCCTCAACTGAAACGCAGGATGTAAAAACGCGTGAAGAAGCATTGCTAACACAAAAACAAATAGCAACAGAGCGATTACACGCACTTGCAGCCGAGCTTGCTGACATTAATCGAACAGTAGAGCAATTAACAAAGGTCAAACTGCAAAGTGAAACGGAGAAAGATGTACTACGTGAGCAGCTAGCTGAAAAGCGTTCACAATTAGCTGTTATGCAGGAACAAATGTCACAGGTGCAAATTGCAACAGCAGAGATAGCACTGCAATTAAACAAAGCACAACAAAAAGTCGAAAATATTTCTCAGGAAATAGCATGGCTTCAATCTGATGCATCGACAAATCATTTAAGTGATGAAGAAATTGACGAGCAGGTTGTACAATGGAAGGCAACAAGAGATACGCTTCAAGCAACGATTTCTCAGAAAAAAGAAGACAAAGCAAAGCAACAGCAGGAGCTTGCAACATTAGAGGAGCAGTTGAAGGAAGTGCAACGTATTCATAAAGGATACCTTGAAGCAATACGTGCCAATGAGTTGAAACGAAGTCGTTTAGAATTTGAAATGGATAATTTCCAAGAGCAGCTTGAGGAAAATTATCAGCTCACAATCGAGGATGCAGAGGCAGAGGCTCTTATGATTGAGGATGAGGAGCATGTACGCCGACGTGTAAAGCTGCTTAAAAAATCAATTGAAGAGCTAGGCCCTGTTAATATTAGTGCGATTGAGGAATATGAACGAGTGCTTGAGCGTCATACCTTCTTAACAGAACAGCGTGAGGATTTACTTGCTGCACAGGAAACATTACATGAAGCGATTAAAGAAATGGATGAAGAAATGACATTGCGCTTTAGTGAAACGTTTTATGCGATTCGTGAGCAGTTTAAACAGGTATTCCGTGAATTATTTGGTGGCGGGCAAGCCGATTTAGTATTAATAGACCCACAAAATTTACTAGAAACAGGTATTGAAATTGTTGCACAGCCACCAGGGAAAAAGCTGCAAAATTTAAGCCTGCTTTCTGGTGGTGAACGTGCACTAACAGCTATTGCTTTATTGTTCTCGATTTTAAATATACGCCCTGTTCCATTTTGTATTCTCGATGAGGTGGAGGCAGCGTTGGATGAAGCAAATGTTGTTCGTTATAGCCAATATTTGAAAAAATTTAGCCGTGATACACAATTTATTGTTATTACACATCGTAAAGGAACAATGGAGGGAGCCGATGTTCTGTATGGTATAACAATGCAGGAATCAGGTGTATCCAAGCTGGTATCAGTCAAATTAGAAGATGAACCCGTACTTGCGGAGCAAAGGAGCAAACAAGGATGAGTTTTTTTAAACGTTTAAAAGATAAATTAATAGGCAATCCAGCAGAGGAAGAAAAACTGCAAGAGCAAGAGCTTGAGCAGGATGCCGAACAGCAAGAGCAGGCAGAGTCTAGTGAGCCTGCTACGATTGAAGTGGAAACGGTGGAAGCACCTGACGCAGTGTTGCCAGTAATCGACAATGAGCAGGAAGAGGAACCTCAGGCTGTTGTGGAGGAGCAGCAGGAAGTACAGGAGCTAGCGGTTATTGAGGAGGAGCCAGTGGAAGAGAAAAAGCCTTCTGCTTGGTCTATTACTCAAAAATTCAAGGCAGGGCTTGAAAAAACTCGTAATTCCTTTACATCTAAAGTCAATGACCTTGTTGCACGCTATCGTAAAGTCGATGAGGACTTCTTTGAGGAATTAGAGGATTTATTATTACAAGCAGATGTTGGCTTTGAAACAGTGATGGAACTGATGGATAAATTACGCTTTGAGGTTCAACGTAAAAATATAAAAGATACAAATGGCATTCAAGCTGTTATTTCTGAGAAGCTTGTCGAAATTTATGAGCAAGGTGAGGACGATTTAATTGAGCTAAATATGCAGCCTGATGGTGAGCTAACAGTTATATTATTTGTTGGTGTAAATGGTGTTGGGAAAACAACAACAATTGGCAAGCTTGCTCATCGTCTAAAATCTCAAGGGAAAACGGTTGTGTTAGCAGCAGGTGATACATTCCGTGCGGGTGCGATTGATCAATTGCAAGTATGGGGAGATCGAGTTGACTGCGAGGTTATTAAACAATCAGAGGGCTCTGACCCAGCAGCTGTGATGTATGATGCGATTCGTGCAGCCAAAAATAGAAAAGCAGATGTGTTAATTTGTGATACGGCTGGACGCTTGCAAAATAAAGTAAACTTAATGAACGAGCTTGAAAAGGTGCATCGTGTTATTTCACGAGAAATTCCAAATGCACCACATGAGGTCTTATTAGCATTAGACGCAACGACAGGCCAGAATGCACTTGTACAAGCACAAACATTTAAAGAAGCAACAAATGTAACAGGGATTGTATTAACGAAGCTGGATGGTACAGCTAAGGGCGGTATTGTACTGGCAATTCGTCACAAGCTGCATATTCCAGTAAAATTTGTTGGTCTAGGTGAGAAAATGGATGATTTACAGCCATTTGATGCAGAACGCTATGTTTATGGTTTATTTGCAGAGGGTTTAGATAAAGAGCTACAAAATAGCGAAGATTAATTGTCATAACTGCGATAAAGCGCTTGGGCTGTAGGAAAGGTGAATGACCTTGTTGAAAGAGGAAATACTAGCGGACGGTACGCTACAATGAAGACTTTTAGACAAGGAGATTACCTTGACACAGATGGGCGCTTTTCGTTATGATACAAATGACTAATAGCGGGAGGAGAAATATTCGATGCTACTTGAAAAAACAACACGCATGAACTTTCTCTTCGACTTTTATCAAGCATTATTAACAGATAAGCAAAGAAGTTATATGGAGCTCTATTATTTAGATGATAATTCACTAGGAGAAATTGCTGAATCCTATGGAGTTTCACGTCAAGCTGTTTACGATAATATTCGTCGAACAGAGGCGATGCTTGAGGAATATGAAGAAAAATTATGTTTACTTGAAAAATTTCAACAACGTACCCAAATGCTTGCACAGCTAACAGAGGGGATTACGAAACAAAGTATGACAATGGAAGAGCAGCTAGCGCTTATTGAACAGTTGAAAGAATGGGATTAGGAGGCGAAGGCAATGGCTTTTGAAGGATTAGCGGAACGACTCCAAGGAACGATCCAAAAGATTAAAGGCAAAGGGAAAGTATCAGAGCAAGATGTAAAAGAAATGATGCGAGAAGTCCGATTTGCTTTAATTGAGGCGGATGTTAACTTAAAAGTAGTCAAAGAATTCGTAAAAAAGGTGAGTGAGCGTGCTGTTGGTGTAGATGTTATGCAAAGCTTAACACCAGGTCAGCAAGTCATTAAAATTGTACAGGATGAATTAACAGCATTAATGGGTGGCGAACAAAGCCCCATTAAATTTAATACAAAGCCGCCAACTGTTATTATGATGGTTGGGCTGCAAGGTGCAGGGAAAACAACAACTACAGGTAAACTGGCGAATATTTTACGAAAAAAATATAATCGTAAACCATTACTAGTTGCCGCTGACGTTTATCGCCCAGCAGCTGTTCAACAATTACAGACGTTAGGGAAACAGTTATCTTTACCTGTTTTTTCGTTAGGCACTGATATATCCCCTGTGGAAATCGCACGGCAGGCAATGGAGAAAGCGAAAGAAGAGCATCATGATGTCGTGATTATTGATACAGCGGGTCGTCTGCATATAGATGAGGACTTAATGCAGGAATTAAAAGATATTCGTGCATTAAAAGAACCAGATGAAGTATTCCTTGTGGTCGATGCAATGACAGGTCAGGATGCTGTCAATGTAGCAGAGAGCTTTAATGAAGCAATCGGTATTACAGGGGTCGTGTTAACAAAGCTTGATGGCGATACACGTGGTGGTGCAGCACTCTCCATTCGTTCCGTTACAGAGAAACCAATTAAGTTTGTCGGAATGGGCGAAAAAATGGATGCGCTTGAGCCATTCCATCCAGAGCGTATGGCATCACGTATTCTTGGCATGGGTGATGTGCTATCACTTATTGAAAAAGCACAAGCAAATGTGGATGAGGCAAAGGCGAAGGAACTTGAAGAAAAATTCAAATCCCAAACCTTTACATTTGATGATTTTGTAGAGCAATTACAGCAAGTAAAAAAAATGGGCCCATTAGATGAAATTTTAAAAATGCTTCCAGGCGCTAACAAAATAAAAGGCTTAGATAATGTAAAAGTAGATGACAAGCAAATGGGTCGTGTAGAAGCCATTATCTATTCAATGACGCCTGCTGAAAAGACCAACCCAGAGATTATTAATGGTAGCCGTAAAAAGCGTATTGCAAAAGGCTCAGGAACGTCTATTCAAGAGGTTAATCGTTTACTTAAGCAATTTGATGATATGAAAAAAATGATGAAGCAAATGACTGGTATGGCGAGTGGCAAAGGAAAGAAAAAAATGAAATTACCAGGCCTTGATTCATTGTTTAAATAATAATTTATAGGTGTTAAGAAAAAACACTTTACAAACAACCTAAACATTGATAATATACTATCTTGTGTGAAACTTATTCGGAGGTGCTATTAAAATGGCAGTTAAAATTCGCTTAAAACGTATGGGAGCTAAAAAATCTCCTTTCTATCGTATCGTAGTTGCAGACGCTCGTTCACCACGTGATGGTCGTCAAATTGAAACAGTAGGTACTTACAACCCACTAACTCAACCAGCTACTGTAAACATTGATGAAGAGAAAGCTCTTAAATGGTTAGCTGACGGTGCAAAACCATCAGATACAGTGCGTAACCTGTTCTCAGAACAAGGTATCATGGAAAAATTCCATAACCAAAAATTCAGTAAATAATCGGGGGCGACGTCTTTGAAGCAGCTGATTGAAGCAATCGTTTTACCACTAGTCGATTATCCACAGGAAGTTCGTATTGAAACGGATGAAAATGCAAATCGAATTGTTTATAAACTTTTTGTTCATCCAGAGGATCGAGGGAAAGTCATAGGCAAGCAAGGGCGAGTAGCGAAAGCAATTCGTACAATTGTTTATTCAGCGGCAGGTAGTCACCATCAAAAGAAGACCTACGTCGATATATTGGATTAATAGAAAAGATTTTGTCATGTTTAGCACAAGTTTTGAAACGTTCAAATAGCTATTGTTAGATAGTTGGAGCGGACTTGTATGGCATGTATAAAATCTGGACGAAGGAGGAGGGAGCTTGTTGGTTCCTTCCTCTTTTTAGCATAGGAGTACGTTTTAATTGAGGTGATAGTTGAATGGAATGGTTTAATGTAGGGCGTATTGTCAATACACACGGCATTCGTGGTGAAGTGCGTGTTTTATCGACAACAGACTTTGAAGAAGAGCGCTTTGCGGTGGGTAATAAACTCGCTGCCTTTAAAAAAGACGATAAAAAGCCAACATGGGTAACAATTGAAGCTGTACGCCGTCATAAAAACTTTATTTTATTAACATTTGAAGGCATGAACAATATTAACCTTGTCGAGCCATTTAAAGAAGGTATGTTAAAAATCACAAAGGATCAAATGACAGATGATTTACTTGAAGAAAACGAATATTTCTTCCATGAGATCATCGGCTGTACAGTAGTTTCTGAGGAAGGTGCAACAATTGGTATTGTAGCTGATATTCTTCAAACGGGAGCAAATGATGTCTGGGTAGTGAAAGGCTCAAAAAAAGAGCATTACATCCCTTATATAGAAGATATCGTAAAAGATATCGATGTGGAGGATAAGAAAATTGTTATCCATGTGATGGAAGGTTTATTATGATGAATATTCATGTTTTAAGTTTGTTTCCTGAGATGTTCTCAGGTGTCTTTGGGGCATCTATCTTAAAAAAGGCACAGGAAAAGGGTGCTGTAAAGCTAGAGGTAACAGATATACGTGCGTTTTCAGGGAACAAGCATCATCAAGTTGACGATTATCCATATGGTGGCGGCGCAGGTATGGTATTAAAGCCTGAGCCGATGTTTCAGGCTGTTGAGGCAATTACAGCTGGCAAACAACCACGTATTATTTTAATGTGTCCTCAAGGTGAACGCTTTACACAAAAAAAAGCAGAGGAACTGGCGCAAGAAAAAGAACTAGTCTTTTTATGTGGTCATTATGAAGGCTATGATGAGCGCATTCGCCAGCATCTTGTCACAGACGAGATTTCCATTGGAGATTTTGTTTTAACGGGTGGAGAGCTAGGAGCAATGACGGTTATTGATAGCGTAGTACGGCTACTACCAGGCGTATTAGGTCAGGAGGATTCACACATACAGGATTCCTTTTCAACAGGCTTGCTAGAGCATCCTCATTATACACGACCAGCAGAATTTCGAGGGATGAAAGTGCCTGATGTTTTATTATCAGGCAATCATGCTAAAATTGCACAATGGCGCGAGGAGCAATCACTGCAAAGAACATTTGAGCGCCGACCTGACCTTTTAGAGCATTACCCATTAACAGACAAGCAAAATTTATATCTAGAAAAATTAAAAAACAACAATAAAGATGCTTGATTGCTTGCTTTATTTATGATAACATCTAATCTGTACTTCTATGTGAAGTGCTGAATTACGGTGTTCCGCTGTGGCATAAATTGCGTGCAAGAGCATCTGTCTAAGGAGAGAAAACACAATGTCAAACATTATTGCAGAAATTACAAAATCTCAGCTTCGCACTGATCTACCAACTTTCCGTCCTGGTGATACTGTTAAGGTACACGTGAAAGTTGTAGAGGGTACTCGTGAGCGTATCCAAGTTTTCGAAGGTGTCGTAATTAAACGTCGTGGTGGCGGAATTAGCGAAACTTTCACAGTTCGTAAAATTTCTTACGGTGTAGGTGTTGAGCGTACATTCCCTGTACACACACCAAAAATCGCTAACTTAGAAGTTGTACGTCGTGGTAAAGTACGTCGTGCTAAACTTTACTACCTACGTAACCTACGTGGTAAAGCTGCTCGTATTAAAGAAATTCGATAATTATGGTTTAAAAGGGAGGGGCTTGTACACAAGTCCCTTTTCTTTTTGCTTGTCATCTTAATTTACTATCATCTAAAATAGTGATAGACAAGGGGGCAGTGCTCGATGGAAAAACAAGTAAAAGAAAAAAATGAGTTATGGGAATGGACAAAGGCACTATTAATTGCATTTGCGATTGCAGCAATTATTCGATATTTTTTATTTACACCGATTGCGGTTGATGGAGAGTCTATGATGCCAACCCTTGAAGATGGCGATCGTATGATTGTCAACAAAATTGGTTATAAAATAGGTGAGCCAAAACGCTTCGATATCGTAGTCTTTCATGCACCTGAGCAAAAGAATTACATAAAGCGTGTTATTGGATTGCCAGGGGATACGTTAGAATATAGAGATGACCAATTGTATATTAATGGTGAGCCGATAGATGAACCCTATTTAGATGCCTATAAAGCACAAGTGACTGGGGGAACCTTAACAGAAGATTTTACTTTAAAGGATATTGATGTTTCCTTAGATACGATTCCTGAAGGGTATGTTTTTGTTATGGGGGATAATCGTCGAAATAGTAAAGATAGTCGCCATATTGGTCTTGTTGAACAAAAGGAAATTATCGGTAACACTAGTTTGATTTTCTGGCCGTTTAGTGACATAAAAATTGTAAAGTAATACAAGAAAGGGAGCGCAATCACTCCCTTTTTCTGTTAGTTTAGGAGGTATGAATGTGACGATACAATGGTTTCCAGGGCATATGGCAAAGGCCAGACGTGAAGTAACGGAAAAATTAAAGCTTGTTGATATTATATTTGAATTAATTGATGCACGTTTACCTCTATCTTCTCGTAATCCAATGATTGATGAGGTGATTCATCAAAAGCCTCGTTTATTAATTTTAAATAAAGCTGATATGGCTGATGAGCATGAAACACGTAAATGGGTAGAGTATTTTGCACAGCATGGACATAAAGCGGTAGCGATTAATTCACTTGAAGGCAAGGGCTTACAGCAAGTCACGAAAGCAGCACAAGAAATTTTAAAAGAAAAGTTCGACCGTATGAAAGCGAAGGGGATGAAGCCAAGAGCCATTCGTGCAATGATTGTTGGTATACCGAATGTTGGTAAATCCACCCTTATTAATCGCTTAGCGAAAAAGAACATTGCGAAAACAGGCAATACGCCAGGTGTTACAAAAGCACAGCAATGGATTAAGGTCGGAAAAGAGCTAGAATTATTGGATACACCAGGAATTTTATGGCCGAAATTTGAGGATCAAGAAGTAGGCTATAAATTAGCCTTAACAGGCGCTATTAAAGATACCATTACCAATATGGAGGATTTAGCAGTTTACGGCTTGCGCTTCTTATCTATTCATTATCCAAAACGTATGGAGGAGCGTTATGGCTTTGAGTTCCTCCAGGAAGATTTAGTAGAAACTTTTGACCATATTGGCAAGCTGCGCCGTGTCTTTGGAGCAGGCGGAGAAATTGATTATGACCAAGTCGCGCAACTAATTGTGCGAGATATTCGTGGGTTGCAATTAGGAAAGCTAACATTTGATTTTGTGAATGAACAGCTAGAAAAAGAGGCATTATCAGAGCAATAATTTGTATATGGTAACTGTAAAGCTGTTAAGATGCTAAAACAGCCCGCTATCCAATAAAACAAGGATAGCGGGTGTTTGTTGTGCGTATTAACAAGACTACGCTGGGGTTTATTTAAGATTGCTGTGCATCAATAAACGATAACACATGCTTTCTGCCTGGTGCGGCATGGATTGCTCCCTTTACTGAAGCAGTTAATGCACCACTTGCATTGGCGAATGTTAATAGCTGCTGCTGATGATTGCGTATAATTGTACATAGCAGCTCTTGTGAAACATCAAGCGACAGTAACTCGGCTAAAAAACCACCAATAAAAGCATCACCTGCACCTGTTGTATCTGCAACTATTACTTGAAAGCCAGCCCCTTCAAAGACTTCACCAGTTTTTAAATAAATAGCAGCGCCATTTGCGCCTTTTGTATAGATAACGACTTGCACATGACCGACAAAGAGTGAGCGAATTGCCTCTGCTTCATCTTCAATATTTGTAATAAAGTAAAGCTCCTCGTCTGATATTTTGACAATATCGGCAGTTGGTAAAAAATCTAAAATTGTTTGACGGCACAGCTCTTTGTTCGGCCAAAGAGGGAGGCGTACATTTGGGTCAAAGCTGATAATACCGCCTACTGCACGTATATCTTCAATTACTTTTTTATGCGTCTGCTTCATTGGGCTTTCCACTAAATCGACAGAACAAAAATGTAGTAAATCACCTTGCTCAAACCATGTTGGTTGTACATCCTCAGGGGCAAGTAGTAAATCTGCTGCATTCTTACGATAGAAGCTAAAATCACGTTCTCCTGATGCCGTCACAGAAACAAAGGCTAGACCTGTTTCACCTTCCTCACAGCGAATAATACGAGATGTATCAACACCGTTTGTTTGGAGAATATTGAATAAATAATCACCGAAGCTGTCATTTGCAAGCTTTGTAAGCATAACAGCATGCCCATCGTATTTTGCCACAGCAATTGCCACATTCATCGGTGCACCACCGGCTACACGCTCAAAGCTCGTTACATCTTTTAAAGGCTGAGCTTTTTCAAGAGGAATAAAATCAATTAATGCCTCACCAATACAAAAAATCTTTTTCAATCATGTCACCTTATTTCCAAATATCGTTTAATGTCCAATATGTGAGTTCTTTAACGTTTGCCCCAGCAGCTACTTCAATACCTAAGCGCTCCTCAGTCGGGTAGATGCGGCTTGTCATTGTTGCTTCGCCATTACCTGCAAATACTTCGATAGAGGAACGGTCAACAAAGAGATGTAAAATCAGTTCATTGTCTGCATGAAGCATCGCTGTACGAATACCGTCTTCTGCTTTCCCAGATTTGGAGCAATCCAATAGTAATTTTTGCGTTTTATAATCATATGTTAACAAGGTTTCCTCTGCATGAATACCACGAAGCTTTAAGCTAACAGGCTGTTCATGACGGATGTCGAATACTGCCTTAATTTCTAACAATTCTTGATTTGTTGAAACTAAATAATTTGTTGCTAATGTTTGGTTTTGTAAGACTTGATACTCAGCATTGCGCAATGCTTTTAATTCCTCTACAGGATGCATACGCAATTTATGGTCGTCACTTAATGTTAGTACACGCGGTAATGTTAATGCACCACACCAGCCATCTGCCTTTGTTGGCATGTCAGACTCCCACATATCCATCCAGCCGATTACAATGCGGCGACCTTGATCATCTAAAAATGTTTGGGCGGCATAGAAATCATGTCCATTATCTAGCTCTGTAAAAGGTGATGTTTCTGTAAAGCTATTTGTATCATATTGATAATCGCCTATTAAGTAACCTGTTTGGAAAAGATTATTGTATAAGTCGCCCTGCTTTTCTATTCCTTGAGGAGAAATTAATAGAATATGCTTGCCATCTAGCTCAAAGAAATCTGGACATTCCCACATAAAACCTAAGCTACCATCACTTTGTGCAAGGACACCTACATACTCCCACTGACGTAAATCAGCAGAGCGATACAAAATAACACGCCCTACCATATCTTTTGTGGCGTTGCCTAGAATCATATACCAAGTATCTTCGTGCTTCCATACCTTTGGATCGCGAAAATGATGCGCGCTGTCAGCAGGAGGCTCTGGAATTACAGCATTTTCTGTCACTTTTGTAAAGGTCACACCATCCTGACTAACGGCGATATTTTGCGTTTGATAAAAAGTATCTTGTTCCTTATCAATATAGATATGTCCTGTATAAATTAATGTTAGCTGCCCATTGTCATCGACAGCACTACCAGAAAAACAGCCATCCTTATCATAATCATTGCCGGGAGTCAGTGCGATAGGGAGATGCTCCCAGTAGACAAGATCCTTACTTTTGACATGCCCCCAGTGCATCGGTCCCCAGTTTTCATCATATGGGTGGTGCTGATAAAAGGCATGATATTCTCCTTGATATTGGATCAGTCCATTTGGGTCATTAATCCATTGAGCAGGAGCCATAATATGATAGCCTAAACGATAACGATGATTGATTTTTTGTGCGGCTGATTGTTGTGCTTCCTGTGCTTGCTGTAATGTTTTCATGTCAAAGCCCTCCTAAAGTTGGTTGTGGTTCTGCTGGTTCTGATTTTTTTATAGTTGGTTTCGTATTTAATAATGTGAAAATAGAAATGACACTAAAAATCAAGACAACTACACCCATAATTAAATACGTGTTACGGAATCCAACATGATCATAAAGTGTACCTGCAATTGGTGATAGAATGGATGCACCAATTTGAGTAGCGAATTGGAACCCTACTAAATACAGGATAGATGATAAACGTGTATCGAAATTAGCCGCTAGATATTTAAAAATAGCAATTAACATAATTGGTAATTCAAAGGCATGAATTAGCTTCATACTTGAAATACCAATTGGCCCGTCCACTATACCAGAGCCGATAATACGAAATGCCATTAAAAAGCCTGCTAATAATAAGCTTTTTTTCGCACCTAATTTATTGACAATAAATGGTGCAGCAAACATCATACCAGCTTCTAAAAATACTTGGAAAGAATTTAAGTAGCCAAAGACTTGATTGCCTAATGCTTCACTAGAGAATAATGATGAGTAGTAAATCGGGAACTGTTGGTCATAGACACTATAAACACATGTAACACCGATTACATACATCATTAAGAACCAAAAATCCTTTAGTTTAAAGAGATTGCCTACATCCTTCAATGTAATGGATTCGGCTTTTTCAATTTCATCATGTGTCATTTCAATTTTGATGGAGAGAATAATGCCAACTAAAATAATCGCTGACACACTCGCAATCCAAAAGTTGATATTTGGGTTGATGTTGAATAATTGCCCTGCAAAAAATGTAGCTGCTGCCCATCCTAGCGAACCCCACATTCTTGATTTCCCATATTCAAAGCCATATTTGCGCCCAACCTTTTCAATATAAGATTCGATTGCACCAATTCCTGCTAGAAATGCCATCCCTAAATAAAGTCCACCGACAATTGCACCAAGAAAAACATTGTATTGCAGTAAAGGTCCATAAACGAAAATATAAAAAGGTCCAACGAATACAAGTAGAATGCTAATAAAGAACAAAATATTTTTCTTTAAACCAATTTTATCTGAAATATAGCCATAAAGAGGCTGCATACATAAAGCGAAAATGGCGTTTGCAGAAAAGATAATCCCTGTTGCTGAACCGCTTAAATTAATTTCTTGCCCTAACCAAATTGAAAATAATGAGTAACTAGATGACCAAGTGAAGAAGAAAAAGAAAAAATAAGCACTGAGTTTCCAGTAAAGGTTGTTAGCTGTTTGCATAGTGTACACCCTTTCAAATAATAGAGTATTATAACAATTTGTTTTTTTATAAATATTGTAATCGCTTGCAAAAAATATTTTATGTCAACCGGTTTCATATGTCGATCATATAAAGTAAAATTGCAATCAGTGAGAGATGTTAGATGAATAAAGATGCTGCTACTAACAGAAACATAAATAGGGGTTTATAGCCTGTTAATACGAGATCAATTCATCTATAATAGAAGGATATTTGTGTAAGTAAAACGGCATTGAAAGGAGAGGCTATATGAAACCGACAATTAGTGATGTGGCAAAGGTAGCAGGTGTATCACCAACAACGGTTTCTCGTGTCTTAAATAACCGTGGCTATATTAGTCAAGAAACGAGAGATAGTGTGCAACGTGCCATGGAAAAGGTGAACTATTTTCCAAATGATGTCGCTCGTTCGTTATTTAATAAACGGACCTATTTGATAGGCGTTATTGTGCCACAAACGAGCAATCCATTTTTTGGAGAGCTCATTTTTCATATTGAAAGCATCTGTGCTTCATTAAATTATAAAGTGTTGCTTTGTAATAGCTTAAATAGAGCAGATAAAGAGAAAAATTACTGGGCAATGCTGATGCGTAATCAAGTAGATGGTGTGATTGCTGTGACATATAATCGCGGCTTAGTCAATGGACATGAGCAGCATTTACCTATTGTAACAATCGACCATTATTTATCCCCAACAATACCAGTTGTTTCCTCAGATAATTACGCTGGTGGTGTACAAGCTGCAAAATTGCTACTGGCAAAAGGGTGTCAGCATATTCTCCATATTAATGGTCCTTTAAAGCTTGAAACCCCTGCCAATTTAAGGCGTAAAGGCTACGAGGCAGTGATGCAGGAGCATGGACGAACAGCCATTACATATGAAATAGCTAGTGCATTGAATCGTCATGAACAGCAAAAAGTCATTGCACAACTTTTTCAAGAGCATCCAGAAGTAGATGGTATTTTTGCGAGTGATGATTTAATTGCTGCTACTGTTATCACCGAAGCACCGAAGTATGGCAAACATATTCCAACAAATTTAAAAGTTATTGGTTATGATGGTACGGAAACGTGCCAAGCATTGTTGCCGAGTTTAACAACGATACGCCAGCCGATTGAATTAATCGCGCAAAAGGCTGTAGAGGTTTTATTGAAGGAAATTGAAGGAAATTATGAGGAAACAGCAAAAGATATTTGCTTGCCTGTGCAATTAATTGAAGGTACAACAACATAAACACGCATGTGAAAGTCATGCAATTGTAAATAACTTTATCTGATTAGTGCACATGATGCAAATACAATAGCAAGGGCTTGCAGGGAATGTATTTCCTTACAAGCCCTTTATTTTATTTTATAATAAAATAAACAAGCCGATATACGTAGTAGAGATGAGGTTATAGGATATGCAAACAATTAAAGAAATTACAGTAGCGTTAAAGGCTGCTACAACATATGAGTCATGGATGGAGGCGCTACAGCAAGATAGCCGTGCAGGTGTACAAAAAGCATGGCAGCAATTTATTAAACGCATGAATAAACAGCAGCAATTACAACAACAACATGATGCGAAAATTGCCTTTGATGCACAGTTTGGTCAGCTTGTAGCGGGGGTAGATGAGGCTGGTCGTGGTCCATTGGCAGGCCCTGTTGTGACTGCTGCTGTTATTTTACCTGAAAACTGTCAGGCATTGCTTGGCTTAAATGATTCAAAACAGTTATCAAGGGACACAAGAGAACGCATGAGTATTTTAGTGAAAGAGCATGCGCTTAGCTATAGTATTCACTTTCTAAATGCTACAAAAATTGATGAACTCAATATATATGAAGCGACAAAGCAGTCGATGGCTGCAAGTGTAGAGGGGCTACATATAAAGCCTAATTTTGTAATAGCAGATGCGATGACACTGCCTATTCCTATACCGCAGCGCTCTATTATTAAAGGGGATGCACAAAGCTTAGCCATTGCAGCTGCTTCGATTTTAGCGAAAACGGCACGTGATCATTATATGGAGGAGCTGGCACAGGAGTTTCCTCAATATGGATTTGAGCAGCATGCAGGCTATGGCACGAAGCAGCATTTAGAGGCACTTGCTAAGTATGGACCAACAATTCACCATCGAACAAGCTTTGAGCCGATAAAATCTATGTTAAAGAGGTGAGGGCATGACATCTACATCGTTTAATCCGATTCAAACACAGCAAAATGCGATAACAGCAACAAATCAGCCGCTTGCATTAAAGCAAGGACAAGTATTTCACGGTACCATTAAGCAATTATATCCAGACCAAATGGCAGAGGTACAAGTGGGCAATCAAAAATTAATAGCGAAGCTTGAGGTTCCTTTAAAGGCTGGAGATGCTCATTTCTTTCAAGTAACAGGTACAAACCCACAAACGGAATTAAAGGTTGTCACTGGTTCAATGGCACAAACTACCTCTCCAAGCCAGCAAATTAGCCAATTATTAGAATCTATGAACCTACCTAAAACAACAGAGATGCAGCAATTGCTGGGGCATTTTATGAAGGCACAGCTACCCATTTCTAAAGATCAGCTAGTACAGGCTGAAACGTGGCTAAAGGCATTGCCAGAAGGGGTTTCGAAAGCGGATGCATTGCAGGTGATTCAAAAAATGGTGGAGTTGAAAATGCCAATGACCAATGCTATTTTTCAAGCGCTGATGAGCGGTCAAAAAACTTCTGGTATGACGACAACGATGGATAATTTTGCACAGCTTTTAGCAAAGGACACGGCTTTACCTGAGGCACTTAGGCAAAATTTAATGCAGCAGGTGCAAGCGATTGCCAAGCCCTTTGAGGTTGAAACGGGCAGTGTTATTTTAGCTAGAGCTATCCAGAGCTTAACAAATAATGCCGCCACTACCAGCGACAAGATGCAAGCCTTAATGATATTAAAGGAAGCAGGCATTGTTCCGCAGCAGGCTACATTGCAAAATTGGGCGGCAATTAATGACCCAAAAGCAACACAGCCAATGCAGCAGGCTGGTCATGTTATTCAAACGATACTTGCAACAAAGCCTGAAAATGCTAGTCAGCTTATTGACCAGCTTAAAGCATGGACAGCAAATCAAAGCTTTTTAACAACTAAGCAAAAGGAGCAGGTCCATCAATTAATCGATCGTTTTAGTCAGTTACCTGCAACAAAGCAAACAGTAGAGGTTTTTGCAAAACAGATGCAGGAGCAATTATTAAAAGCATTTGCTCAAAATACGGCTGATCGGTTATTTACGCAAGATGCAAGTGCACTTTCAAGTAAAGATCATTTATTATCGCTTATCAGACAAGAGGCAGCCTCCCCATTGCAAAATGAGGCACTAATGCGCAATCTTGTTAAAAGTAGTATGGAATCCCCACAGCCAATGGTTCAACAACTGATGACACAAGCGGATGCACTTGTCCAAAGTTCGATGGATAGTAAGGCAATGGAACATGCGCTAAAAACTGTTTTAAAAAATTTAGGTATTAGCTATGAGGCAACACTTAATAACAAGTCAGCAGATTTACAAATGGTTGCCCATCAGCTAAAGCCACAGCTCCATACATTATTACAGGAAGCAACGCTTACACCGTCATTAAAGGAAGCAGCAGAAATGCTGATGACACGAATGAACGGCATGCAGCTATCCTCGGGTGAAAATGGACATCAACATCAGCTAATTATGCAAGTACCACTTGAATTCTTTGGGAAGAAAATGGATGCCACATTACAGTGGAATGGACGGATGAAGGATGATGGTAAAATTGATGCCGACTATGCACGTGTTTTATTTTATTTACAAATGGAATCAATGAAAGAAACCGTTATTGATATGCAAGTGCAAAATCGAGTGGTTACTGTAACGGTCTTTAACGAACATACAGATATGCAATTGCTTGCAGAACCATTAAAGGCAGCCTTAAAAATAGGCCTAGCAGAAAAAAATTATCAGCTATCAGGTGTTTTTCTAAAGCCATTTGACAAGTCACAAAGTGATAAAATCAGCCCTGTAGTAGAACAGAGAGAGGAACAAAGTGGGGTGGATATTCGCGTATGAGCGAGGGAAAATTTACACGAAAAGAGGCAATTGCACTTACTTATAAAATGGGGCAAGTTGAGAGTCCTGTTGTAGTAGCAAAAGGAAAAGGAAAGATTGCTGAGAATATTTTGGCACGCGCAAATGAGCATAATGTGCCGATTTATGAGGATCCTAACCTTGTACAGCTACTTGGTCAATTAGATTTGAATGAGTCGATTCCTGAAGAATTATATCAAGCCGTGGCAGAGGTTTTTGCATTTATTTATCGTTTAGATCAGCAGCATGCAAAAAAATATAGAAAAAACGAATTATTCTGATTATTTCCACGAACTGTATTAATACAAGAAATAGAAGAAAACGTCATAATAATAGAGAAAATTCGAACAAAAGACAAAGTGTAGACTTTATCAGAATCTTTCGTTAGAATAGTCTATGTTAGTAAAACAATTTTATGTAAATGTTTGATGGGAGGATGTATTATGAATATCCATGAATATCAAGGGAAAGAGATTCTGAGAAAATATGGTGTTGCAGTACCAAACGGAAAAGTTGCTTTTTCCCCTGATGAAGCAGTGAAAGTAGCGAAGGAACTTGGCTCAAATGTAACAGTGGTCAAGGCGCAAATTCATGCGGGTGGACGCGGCAAAGCAGGTGGCGTAAAAATCGCTAAAAACCTTGACGAAGTCCGCACTTACGCAAAAGAGTTATTAGGAAAAATTTTAGTGACTCATCAAACAGGTCCTGAAGGAAAAGAAGTAAAACGCTTATATATTGAAGAAGGTTCAGATATCCAAAAGGAATACTATTTAAGCCTAGTATTAGACCGTGCGACATCTCGCGTTACAATGATGGGTTCTGAAGAAGGCGGTATGGATATTGAAGAAGTGGCAGAACAAAGCCCAGAAAAAATCTTCAAAGAAGTAATCGACCCTGTTATTGGATTAACTGGTTTCCAAGCACGTCGTATGGCATTTAATATGAATATTCCAGCAAACCTTGTGG
This sequence comes from Lysinibacillus sp. NPDC098008, assembly GCF_044760715.1. Lineage (NCBI taxonomy): Bacteria > Bacillati > Bacillota > Bacilli > Caryophanales > Bacillaceae > Lysinibacillus > Lysinibacillus sp. NPDC098008. The sequence goes on along the minus strand of NZ_JBIWBA010000002.1, from coordinate 140,202 downwards.
GGAAAGCTGTTAAATTAATGTTAGGTCTATATCAAGCATTTGTTGATAAAGATGCATCAATTGTGGAAATTAACCCACTTGTTGTCACTGGACAAGGCGATGTAATGGCACTAGATGCTAAATTTAATTTTGATGCCAATGCATTATATCGACATAAGGATATTGTCGAATTACGCGATTTCGATGAAGAAGACCCAAAAGAAATTGAAGCATCGAAATATGATTTAAGCTATATTTCATTAGACGGTAACATCGGTTGTATGGTTAATGGTGCTGGACTTGCAATGGCAACAATGGACACGATTAGCTACTATGGCGGAAGCCCTGCTAACTTCCTAGATGTAGGGGGCGGTGCAACAGCTGAAAAAGTAACAGAGGCTTTCAAAATTATCCTTTCCGATCCACATGTAAAAGGCATTTTTGTTAATATTTTTGGCGGTATTATGAAGTGTAATATTATTGCTGAAGGTGTTGTAACAGCTGCTAAAGAAATCGGTTTAGCTGTGCCATTAGTTGTACGCTTAGAAGGTACAAATGTAGAGCTTGGAAAAGAAATTTTAAATGCATCTGGTTTAAACATCGTTGCAGCGGATTCAATGGCTGACGGTGCACAAAAAATTGTGGAACTAGTAGGCTAAGGAAGGCAGGGAGAACAATGGCTGTATTTATTAACAAAGATACAAAGGTAATTGTACAAGGGATTACGGGCGAAACAGCTCTTTTCCATACAAAGCAAATGCTTGAGTATGGTACAAAAATTGTAGCAGGTGTAACACCAGGTAAAGGTGGACTTGAAGTCGAAGGAGTTCCTGTTTTCAATACAGTGTCAGAGGCTGTAGCAGCAACAGGTGCAACAACTTCAGTTATTTATGTACCTGCACCATTTGCGGCAGACGCTATTTTAGAGGCTGTTGATGCAGAATTAGAATTAACAATCTGTATTACAGAGCATATTCCTGTTCTTGATATGGTAAAGGTAAAACGTTATATGGAAGGTAAGAAGACACGCCTAGTTGGTCCAAACTGTCCAGGTGTTATTACAGCCGATGAATGTAAAATCGGTATCATGCCTGGCTATATTCATACAAAAGGCCACGTAGGAGTAGTTTCTCGTTCTGGTACATTAACATATGAAGCAGTACATCAATTAACACAGGCAGGAATCGGTCAAACAACAGCTGTAGGGATCGGTGGAGACCCTGTTAATGGAACAAACTTTATCGATGCACTTGAAGCATTTAATAATGACCCAGACACATATGCTGTTGTGATGATTGGTGAAATTGGTGGAACAGCTGAGGAAGAAGCGGCTGAATGGATTAAAGCCAATATGACCAAACCTGTTGTTGGCTTTATTGGTGGACAAACTGCACCTCCAGGAAAACGTATGGGTCACGCAGGTGCGATTATCTCTGGTGGTAAAGGAACAGCAGCAGAGAAAATTAAAGCAATGAACGCAGCTGGCATTGAAGTAGCCGAAACACCTTCTGTTATTGGTGAAACATTGATTAAAGTAATTAAAGAAAAAGGGCTATACGAAAAATGTAAAACCCATTAAAATGGAAGATGTAGCACATTGTTGCTGCATCTTTTTCATTATTTATACACTGTTTACCATACTTCTGCTAAGTCTAAATAACGATTATTTTTCTATATGTATAGCAAGAGCTTGTGAAAATAATCTAAAATGCCTATATAGAAGACAGTGGGTAAATGTCCACTGAACCGAGATAAAATCCGAACGCAATTACGCTGGGCGTAATTGATTTGCACTGAAATGGAAATAATTGTTATGAATGTATGACGTAGTTAGCAAGACCCTATTTACTGTGCAAAAGCGCATACTTTTTGTTATAAATGATGGGAAAGATTTTTGATGGAGATTGTGTTGGAATCATTATGCGGTCATTTCATTTCTTCTATTATAAGGAGGCTTGTTAAATGATCTTTGCAGTAGATGCACAGAGATTACTAGCTTTGCATTATGTATATCCATTACCACTTCAGAAACTTCAACGATTAGTATCCCCAGTGGATGTATTGAGCCATTTTGAACAGGCTCATTACCATGAGATTGCGAAACTTTTACAAATATCGACAGATAAAGCGTCACAAATCGCTCAAAACTTTCGACAAATGATGACATTTCCGTTTGAGGAAGCCTATGCACAAGCTAATATTTTCCCCATACCCTATTATCACCCTTATTATCCAGCGCAATTATTTGAAATATCTAGCCCACCTACTGTATTGTATGTGAAAGGTCAATGTTCCTTATTAACAAATAACAAACAGATAGCGATTATAGGCTCTAGGAAGGCCACAGCGTATTCAATAAGAGCGATGGACTATATTGTTCCGCCACTTGTTCAACATGGTTATACGGTTGTTAGCGGGCTAGCAAAAGGTGCTGATACAATGGCTCATAAGGCAACGATAAAGATGGGTGGCCAGACAATTGCTGTGCTTGGACATGGTTTTCAATATTTTTACCCTAAAGAGAACCAAGCTCTTGCTCAAGAAATGATGGAGCACCAGCTATTAGTAACGGAATATCCTCCCTATATGAAGCCAGAAAAATGGCATTTTCCAATGCGTAATCGCATTATTAGCGGTTTAGCTAAAGCTTTAGTTGTGACAGAAGCTGCGTTAAAAAGTGGCACACTTATTACAACAGAGCTTGCTTTAGAGCAGGGAAAGGATGTATTTGTTGTACCGGGACCTATTGATGCAGAGCAGTCTAGGGGGACAAATCAGTTACTGTTAGAGGGGGCAATTCCGGTGAGTAATGGTCATCAAATCGTAGAAACACTGGCTCTCTTTTCTAACAAAAATTGAAAAAAAGTTGCATTATCTTAAAATCTGTTATACATTTTGCAACAGGTAACTTAAAAAATTAGTAATAGACCTCGCTAAGGGGGAGATATAGATGGCGGATTATTTAGTGATTGTAGAATCACCAGCAAAAGCAAAAACAATTGAACGTTATTTAGGCAAAAAATATAAAGTAAAAGCATCGATTGGACATGTTCGAGATTTACCTCGAAGCCAAATGGGTGTGGATACAGAAAATAATTATGAACCTAAATATATTACCATTCGTGGTAAAGGGCCTGTTTTACAGGAGCTTAAGACGGCAGCTAAAAAAGTGAAGAAAGTATTTCTAGCAGCCGATCCAGACCGTGAGGGAGAAGCGATTGCTTGGCACCTTGCGACTGCGTTAAACATTGATATTAATTCAGATTGTCGAGTTGTCTTTAATGAAATTACGAAGGATGCAATTGTTGAATCCTTTAAACACCCTCGTCCGATCAATTTAGATTTAGTGGATGCTCAGCAAACTAGACGAATACTGGACAGACTTGTTGGCTATAACATTAGCCCGATTCTTTGGAAAAAGGTAAAGAAGGGTTTATCAGCAGGTCGTGTACAATCTGTAGCATTACGCTTGATTATTGATCGTGAAAATGAAATAAAAAACTTTCAGCCAGAGGAATACTGGACAATAGAAGGGACATTTGAAAAAGGTAAAAAAACCTTTGATGCCCTTTATTATGGTAATGGCAAAGAGAAAATTAAATTAACAAATGAAGAACAAGTAAAAGCAATCTTAAAAAATGTAAAAGGTACAAATTTTGAAGTTGTTAATGTATCGAAAAAAGAACGTAAACGTAATGCGGCACCAGCCTTTACAACTTCTTCCTTACAGCAAGAAGCAGCACGAAAATTAAATTTCCGTGCTAAGAAAACAATGATGCTTGCACAGCAATTATATGAAGGAATTGATATTGGTAAAAAAGAGGGAACAGTCGGCTTAATTACGTATATGCGTACCGATTCTACACGTATTTCGGATACTGCTAAAGCAGAGGCGACCACTTACATCGAATCAAAGTATGGTAAAGAATATATTGCGACAGATACAAAGCAAGCGAAAAAGGCTTCAAATGCACAAGATGCGCATGAGGCAATTCGTCCAACAAGTACGATGCGTACACCAGAGGATTTAAAAGCGGTGCTTAGTAGAGATCAGTTGCGTTTATACCGTTTAATTTGGGAACGCTTTATTGCAAGTCAGATGGCACCAGCTATATTGGATACAGTAGCAGTAGACCTTCAAAATGGTGATGTTTTATTTCGTGCGAACGGCTCACAAGTTAAATTCGCAGGCTTTATGAAACTCTATATCGAAGGTACTGATGATCAAGCTGAAGAAACAACAAAGCTTCTACCTGAGATGGAAATTGGCGATCAAGTAAAATCGCTTGAAATTGAGCCTAAGCAGCATTTTACACAGCCACCACCACGTTATTCAGAGGCGCGTCTTGTGAAAACAATGGAAGAACTAGGTATTGGACGCCCATCCACATATGCACCGACCCTCGATACAATTCAGCGCCGCGGCTATGTTGTATTAGACGCCAAACGCTTTATGCCAACAGAGCTAGGTGAAATTGTACACCAACTCGTATTAGAGTTTTTCCCAGATATCATAAATATCGAATTCACAGCAAAAATGGAACAAGATTTAGATGATATTGAAGAAGGTAGTCGTCAATGGGTAGAGGTTGTTGATGCGTTTTATAAGGACTTTGAGGTTCATGTAAAACATGCGGATGAAGCTATGGAAAAAGTTGTGATCAAAGATGAGCCTGCTGGTGAGGATTGCGAACTATGTGGTTCACCAATGGTCTACAAGCTTGGACGCTATGGTAAATTTATGGCGTGTTCAAACTTCCCAGATTGCCGCAATACAAAAGCGATTATGAAACCAATTGGTGTAAAATGTCCTTCCTGTGAAACAGGTGAAATTGTAGAACGTAAAAGTAAAACAAAGCGTTTATTCTATGGCTGCAATCAATATCCAGAATGTGAGTTTGTGTCATGGGATAAGCCGATTAGTAGACCGTGTCCGAAATGTAGTGCATTATTAGTAGAGAAAAAGATTAAAAAAGGCGTGCAAATTCAATGTACAAAATGTGACTATGAAGAAGCACCAACTCAATGATAGGAAGATGGTAAGAAACATGACTGAACAAGTAGTAAATGTAATAGGAGCAGGCCTTGCAGGTAGTGAAGCAGCGTGGCAAATTGCAAAACGTGGTGTTAACGTAAAACTTTATGAAATGCGTCCCGTCAAGCAAACACCTGCCCATCATACGGATAAATTTGCAGAGCTTGTTTGTTCGAACTCATTGCGTGCCAATGGCTTAACAAATGCTGTAGGGGTTATTAAGGAAGAGATGCGCATTTTAGATTCTGTTATCTTAAAGGCGGCAGATCAATGTTCAGTGCCTGCCGGGGGCGCATTAGCAGTAGACCGTCATGAATTTGCTGGCTATGTAACAGAGGCTGTAAAAAATCATCCACTTGTGGAAGTGATTCATGAAGAGGTTACAGAAATTCCAGAGGGCATTACGGTTATCGCAACAGGTCCACTAACATCAAAGGCACTAGCTGAAAAAATTCAAAGCTTAACGGGATTAGATTATTTATATTTTTATGATGCAGCAGCGCCAATTATTGAAAAAGATAGCATAGATATGGACAAGGTTTATTTAAAATCTCGTTATGATAAAGGCGAAGCGGCTTATTTAAACTGTCCTATGACAAAGGAAGAATTTGATCGTTTCCGTCAAGCACTTATAGAAGCAGAGGTTGTACCATTAAAAGAGTTTGAGAAAGAAATTTACTTTGAAGGCTGTATGCCAATCGAAGTAATGGCAGCTCGTGGAGAGAAAACAATGCTGTTTGGACCAATGAAGCCAGTTGGTCTGGAAGACCCTAAAACAGGGAAACGTCCTTATGCAGTTGTCCAGCTGCGTCAAGATGATGCAGCAGGTACACTTTATAATATTGTCGGCTTCCAGACACATCTAAAATGGGGTCCACAAAAAGAAGTGCTGCAGCTTATCCCAGGTCTAGAGAATGTGGAAATTGTGCGCTATGGCGTTATGCACCGCAATACATTTATTAATTCACCAAAAGTATTAGAAAAAACATATCAGCTACGCGAGCGAAAAAATATTTTCTTTGCAGGTCAAATGACAGGTGTAGAAGGGTATGTTGAATCAGCAGGGAGTGGATTAATAGCAGGTATTAATGCTGCTCGCTTAGCACTAGGGCAAGAGCCAATTATTTTCCCATTTGAAACAGCGTTAGGAAGTATGGCGCGTTATATAACAGAGGCGCAATCGAAAAACTTCCAGCCAATGAATGTGAACTTTGGTATATTCCCTGAGTTACCACCTGGTCGTCGCTCTAAACCAGAACGTGCAGAAATGCATGCAACGCGTGCATTAAGTGAAATTCGCAATTTTGTGAATTCGCAAACAATTTAATTGCCAACAGCCTCTAAAAGTTGATATACTCTTAGAGGCTTTTTCTTTTTGGTGATAAAATGCTGATTTAAACAAAATTTATGATTTTATATTGAGATTTTTTTAAAATATAACTATTTACACTTGCTATATGGTAAAGATAAGTATAGTGTCAATATGTATGTTTATTAATGATAAAAAATGATGCAAGATGACAAAACATTGTCTATTCGTTATAGTACAAGTGTTAGTTATTGAAGGAAATTATTAATAATCATTGGTGGTGAATCTTTCTATGTTAGTTTCGTCCCAAGATGCACTCGAACAGTTCTTGCTTTACATCCAGGCTGAAAAGAACTTCTCTGTTCATACGGTGCGCGAATATGAATCAGACCTGTTAAATTTCTTAGCTTTTCTGCAAGAAGAGGGAGTAAATGATTTAGCAAGTGTTGAATATATACATGCACGTCTTTATGTAACAAAGTTGTACGATGAAAAAAGAGCAAGGGCTTCTATCTCAAGAAAGATTTCCTCGATACGCTCCTTTTTCCGTTTTCTCAATAAACAATATGGATTAGATGATGGCGCATTTCGTTCTCTATACCATCCTAAAAAAGAATCGCGTTTGCCAAATTTTTTCTACGAAGAAGAATTGATGCAGTTATTCGATGCAAATATAGGCGATGATTTGAAATCATTAAGAAATATGGCTATATTAGAGCTGTTATATGCAACAGGTATTCGTGTGAGTGAACTGACATCCATTCAAGTAGAAGATGTTGATTTTCATTATTCTATTATACGTGTGATGGGGAAAGGTCGAAAGGAACGAATTATCCCATTTGGTCAATTTGCGAGTTTAGCCATGCAGGACTACATAGAGCAAGCTCGTCCACGATTGATGAAAAAAACAAAGCATCAGCAGTTGTTTGTCAATATGCGTGGTGGGGAACTTACACCTCGAGGGGTGCGTCATGTTTTAAATGAAATGATTGATAAGGCCTCACTCCATACAAAAATTTACCCACACATGCTTCGCCATACATTTGCGACGCATTTGTTAAATAATGGTGCGGATTTGCGAACAGTGCAGGAGTTATTAGGTCATGCGCATTTATCTTCTACACAGGTTTACACACATGTAACAAAGGAGCATCTTCGTCAAACATATATGAATGCTCATCCAAGGGCATAATAGAGCTAAGGAGGAAGGCAGATGGGACAAATTCATGCAACAACGATATTTGCAGTTCATCATAATGGAGGCTGTGCTATGGCTGGTGATGGTCAAGTCACATTAGGCAATGCTGTTGTGATGAAGGGAACAGCACGGAAGGTCAGACGTCTGTTTAATGGTCAGGTTCTTGCAGGCTTTGCAGGCTCTGTTGCCGATGCTTTTACATTATTTGAAATGTTTGAAGGCAAATTAAACGAATATAATGGAAATTTACAGCGTGCAGCAGTAGAGGTTGCGAAGCAATGGCGCGGTGATAAAATGCTACGCCAATTAGAGGCTATGCTGCTTGTTATGGATAAAACAACATTGTTACTTGTATCGGGTACAGGTGAAGTTATCGAACCAGATGATGGTATTTTAGCAATCGGCTCTGGCGGTAATTATGCATTATCAGCGGGCAGAGCATTGAAAAAATATGCAGGTGATCAGATGACTGCTCGTGAAATTGCTGAAGCGGCATTAAAAACCGCTGCTGAAATCTGTGTATTTACAAATCATAATATTATCGTGGAGGCGCTGAACGAATGACACAAAAAAATTTAACGCCAAGACAAATTACTGAACATTTAGATCGTTACATTGTTGGGCAGAATGAAGCTAAGCGAGCCGTAGCTATTGCACTACGTAACCGTTATCGTCGTTCATTATTAAATGATGATATGAAGGCTGAAGTCATTCCGAAAAATATTTTGATGATCGGGCCAACAGGTGTCGGAAAAACGGAAATTGCCAGAAGAATTGCGAAACTGACAAATGCTCCTTTTGTAAAAGTGGAAGCAACCAAATTTACAGAGGTAGGATATGTAGGGCGTGATGTTGAATCAATGGTGCGCGATTTAGTGGAAGCTTCACATCGTCTGGTAAAGGAAGCAATGATGGAGTCTGTAAAGGAACAAGCAGAGGAGCTAGCAAATGAAGCTATTGTGAAATTATTAGTGCCTTCTTTACGCAAAAAACAGACAATGCAAAATCCATTTGAAATGTTATTTGGTGGCAAAGAACAGCCAACAAATGATGATTCATCAGCGGATGAGGCTGAAGTACGATCAAAGCGTGCGCAAATTGCTCTTGATTTACGCAATGGTAAACTGGAAAATGAATGGGTGACTGTTGAGGTAACAGAACAAACACCATCCATTTTTGATGCATTACAGGGAACGGGCATGGATATGTCTGCTAATAGTGGGATGCAAGATATGCTCTCTAGTTTAATGCCTAAAAAGCAGAAAAAACGCCGTGTGCAAGTAAAAGATGCACGTCGCATTTTAACAATAGAAGAAGCAAATAAGCTGATTGATGCAGATGAGGTTGCACAGGAGGCAATTGCGAGGGCTGAGCAATCAGGCATTATTTTTATTGACGAAATCGATAAAATTGCTAGCAAAGAAGGAAATACATCAGCAAATGTATCACGCGAAGGTGTGCAACGAGATATTTTACCGATTGTAGAAGGTTCTACAGTGACGACAAAATATGGTGCAGTGAAAACAGATTATATGCTATTTATTGCTGCAGGTGCATTCCATATGTCGAAGCCGTCCGATTTAATTCCTGAGTTACAAGGTCGCTTCCCGATTCGGGTAGAGCTTGAGAAATTAACAAAAGAAGATTTTGTTCGAATTTTACAGGAACCAGATCAATCTCTTATTTTGCAATATAAGGCATTGTTAGAAACAGAAGGTGTGGAAATTAATTTCACAGCAGATGCGATTGAGCGAATTGCTGAAATTGCAACAGAGGTAAATCAGGAAACAGATAATATTGGTGCGCGACGTTTACACACAATTTTAGAGCGTTTGCTAGAGGAGCTATCATTTGAAGCTGCAGAAATTGCACCAGCGAATATCCCAATCAATGCTGCATATGTTGATCAAAAACTTGCAGGCATAGTCAAAAATAAAGATTTATCACAGTTTATATTGTAAGATAAAGCTGAATAGGATTATCTTGGTGCAGCAAATTCTTTTTGTATTGAAAGCGAAGCGATAGATACAGAAAATCCTTTCTTCTGCTGGGAGGGAATGAATGCTTTTTTACCTCTATTCAGTGGGTGTCCGCTGAGCCAAGATAAAAGCCCCGGCGGATGTGCCTGATGTTGGGGCATAATTGATGAAGCCATCCAAAGCTTTAAAATAGTAAGTAAATATGTTCGGATTATTTATAGGAGGAACTTTAAATGAATTTATTAGAAAAAACACGTAGAATTAACGCAATGCTTCAAGCTTCAGCTGGGAAGCCAGTAAACTTCAAGGAAATGGCTGATACACTAGGAGATATTATCGATAGTAATATTTATATTGTAAGCCGTAAAGGAAAATTATTAGGTATTTCCATTCACCAACAAATTGAAAATGAACGTATGAAAAAAATGTTTGAAGAGCGACAATTCCCAGAGGAATATACACATAGCTTATTTACAATTTCTGAAACATCATCAAACTTAGATATTAATGATGAACATACAGCGTTCCCAGTGGAGAACAAAGAATTATTCCAAAATGCATTAACAACAATTGTACCAATCGTTGGTGGTGGTGAACGTCTTGGCACATTAATTCTTGCTCGCCTATCTTCACAGTTTGAAGATGATGATTTAATTTTAGCAGAGTACGGTGCAACAGTAGTAGGCATGGAAATTTTACGCGAAAAATCTGAAGAAATTGAAGAAGAGGCACGTAGCAAAGCTGTTGTACAAATGGCGATTAATTCGCTTTCATATAGTGAATTAGAAGCAATTGAGCATATTTTTGAAGAACTTGATGGCAATGAAGGTTTACTAGTGGCTTCTAAAATTGCTGACCGCGTAGGTATTACACGTTCAGTAATCGTAAACGCATTACGTAAACTAGAATCTGCGGGCGTTATCGAATCTCGCTCTTTAGGTATGAAAGGTACTTATATTAAAGTGCTGAACGATAAATTTTTAAATGCTTTAGCAGAAATCAAGATGAAATAATGGTCTCTTTTATAAATAGAGAAGATAAAAATGTAAGCGTCTGGGTGAATATCTAGACGCTTTTTCTTTGTAAAGCAGTCCAGAATGCTATATTTATTGCTTTTTTCCTAATTATGTTCAAAAAGTTGTCACTACTTTTAGCATAGAAAGAATATGCTAACTATCTCTTTGTTACTTTAGTACAGTAGTAAGTGAAAAACTCTATTTGCACTTTTTGAATATTTGAACTTTGGAATAATAGTCAAAAGGAACCTTGTGAAAAATGCGTTTTTATAGGTAATAGCGTTTGAAAAAAAGCCATATTTCACACTAAAATCGTAAACACTGTAGAAATAGTGTAAAATAACTAGATATTTGTCAAGCTCGAATAAACCCTTGTGAAATAAGAGATACAGCAGTTTTGTCCTGGTTGGATATAAGAAAAAATAGGGCGTATAGACTATTAAAAAGTGACAAAAGACAATAGACACTAGGTATCATCTTAATTACAATTGTATTATTGGATAAAATAACTAATACATAAATTGAAATAAAATGAGGTGAACAGGTTTGAATTTATTTGGAGGAACAATTAGTAGCCTGGAACACGGACTTTCCTATGCCACTTTGAATCATAAAACGATCGCAAATAATATTGCGAATGTCGATACACCTAATTATAAAGCGAAAAATGTTAGTTTTAAAGATATGTTGGAAAAAGAGAGAAGTATAGCGATTTCAGCATATCGCACTGATAATAGACATTATGATTTCACAATTCGACAAGCAACGCCTGGTGTTCATAATCTGGAAAATTTACGCTATCGAAATAATGGGAATGCTGTAGATATGGATGCTGAACAGGCAAAATTAGCAGAAAATCAAATTTATTACAATGCTTTAATTGATCGTGTAAACGGGAAATTAAACACATTAAATACTGTTATTAAAGGAGGTAAGTAATAAATGTCTATTTTTCATGGAATGAATACGACTGCCTCAGCTTTAACAGCGCAACGCCTACGCATGGATGTTATTTCTGCGAATATGGCAAATATGGATACAACACGCGCACGTCAGGTAAACGGAGAATGGGAACCGTATCGACGTAAGTCAGTGACATTAACCGCACAGGAAGGTCAATTCTCAAAAATTTTCAATGCAGCACTTAGTAAAAATGCTAAAAGCGGTGTTGGAAATGGTGTCAAAGTGACACGTATAACAGAGGATCAAGAAACACCTTTCAAGCTTGTTTATGACCCAACACATCCAGATGCAAATGCAGATGGCTATGTCAATATGCCGAATGTAGACCCATTGAAAGAAATGGTAGATTTAATGTCAGCCACTCGTTCATATGAGGCAAATGTAACGGTGTTTAATGCAAATAAATCAATGCTGACAAAAGCTTTAGAGATTGGTAAATAAATAAAGAGAAGGGAAGATACATAATGACAATTTCATCCGTTTCACTCATGACGCCTACTCAAGCTGTAAATGAAACAAATAAGCTGAATACAACACCTTATGAAGCACAACAAAGCTTCGCGAACTCATTAAAAGAAGCAATCGCTAAAGTGAATGATCAACAAATCACTTCTGACACATTTACGCAAAAGCTCATTAAAGGTGATAATGTGGAATTACATGAAGTAATGATTGCATCACAAAAGGCTAGTATTACATTAAACGCAACAATTGAAGTTCGCAATAAGGTGATTGAAGCTTACCAAGAAATAATGCGAATGAGCGTGTAACTTTATTGGCAGAGTAAGAACATACACTGTCGATATAGCTTAACAACCACCTATTTGGTGGGCTCACTGTTTTCGCAAATTATTGATTGCTAGGTTATTCACTATAACCGGAGGATTCATAATGAATGAAAGATTGACGAAAATAAAAAACGACACCAGTCAATTTTGGAAAAGTCGCAGTAAAAAGCAAAAAATAGTTATGATTGGCTCCGTAGTAAGTGTGCTTGTACTTGCAGCAGTTGTGACATTTTTTGCTTCTAAAACTACATATGTACCACTTTACAAAGATTTATCGACAAGAGAAATCGGACAAGTAAAGGAAGCGTTGGATGCCCAAGGTGTGAAATATGAAATTGCTCCAGGTGGAACTTCTATTTTAGTGCCTGAAGAACAGGTTGACTCCTTATTAGTACAGTTAGCTTCAGAGGGGTATCCACAAACAGGTACAATTGATTACTCATTTGCGAATAGCTCAGGATTTGGTATGACAGATAATGAGTTTAATCTATTGAAAAAGGCAGCGACTGAAACTGAAATTGCGAAGCTCTTTAAAAACTTAGAAGGTGTAAAAGATGCAAGTGTGAGAATTACGATGCCAGAGGAAGGTATCTTTTTAACAGATGTTCAGGATGAGGCAACTGCATCCATTGTATTGAATACAGACCCAGGCTATAAATTTACAGAACAACAAATTCAAACAATGTATAACTTGGCATCTAAAAGTATTCCTAACTTAAAACCTGAAAATATTGTTATTTCTAACCAATACTCAGAGTATTTTGATTTGAATGCAGCATCTACTGATGGTCTATCTACAGCAACTCCTGAAGGTCAACTACAAATGAAGAAATTGGTAGAACGTGATCTACAGCGTCAGGTACAAACGATGCTTGGTACACTGATGGGGCAGGATAAGGTAATGGTTTCCATCACAACAGATATTGATTTCAAAAAAGAAGATCGCCAAGAAGACCTCGTTACACCTGTTGATGAAGAGAATATGGAAGGAATCGCCATTAGTGCACAGCGTATTACTGAACAATATACTGGCACAGGTGCAGCAGCTACTGGAGAGCCAGAAGCTGAAATGCCTACGGATAATTTCACTACTTATAACGAAGGCATGATGGGTGATGGGGAGTATGAGCGTACGGAGGAAACGATTAACAATGATGTCAACCGTATACGCAAAGATATTCAAGAAGCTCCTTATAGAATCCAAGATATTGGTATTCAAGTAATTGTTGAGCCACCAACAGCAGAAGATGTTGCTTCATTGCCAGATGGTGTCCGTGAAGATATTGAAAGAATCTTAAGCACAATTGTACGTACAACGATTTCAAAAGATGTTGCAGCAGAGCTAACACAAGAACAAATTGATGAAAAGGTAGCTGTATCTGTGCAACCTTTATACGGAAAAGTAACCGATGTTGCAGATGAAACACCAGTTATTCCATGGTGGGTTTGGGTAATTGGCGGTATTTTATTGGCTGTTATTCTACTGCTAGCGTTCTTTATTATCCGTTCTCGCAAGCGTGCGAAGGAAGAAGAAGAGCAAAGTATTCTAGAGGAACAAGAAGAATTAATAGTTGATGATATTAATGAAGAAATTGAAACAGAAGCTACAATGCGTCGTAAGCAACTTGAGAAAATGGCAAAGGAAAAGCCAGACGATTTTGCGAAGTTACTGCGTAGTTGGATTGCTGAGGATTAACGAGGAGGTTCGGCTGTGTCCAAGAAAGATAAGGAATTAACAGGGAAACAAAAAGCTGCTCTCTTGTTAATTTCATTAGGACCTGAAGTTTCGGCTTCTGTCTATAAACATTTAACAGAGGAAGAAATTGAACGTTTAACATTAGAAATTTCCAGTGTTAAAAAGGTAGAAGCAAATGTAAAAGAGGAAATTATAGAGGAATTTCATAATATTGCTCTTGCGCAGGATTATATTACACAAGGCGGGATCGGCTACGCAAAAACTGTATTGGAGAAAGCGCTTGGTGTCGAACAAGCACAAACGATTATTAATCGTCTAACATCCTCATTACAAGTGCGACCATTTGATTTTGCAAGAAGAGCTGATCCAGCGCAAATTTTTAACTTTATTCAAAATGAGCATCCACAAACAATTGCCCTGATTCTTTCTTATTTAGAGGCAGGGCAGGCGGGTGTTATTTTATCTTCGTTACCACAGGAAGTACAGGCGGATATTGCTAAGCGTATTGCTATGATGGAATCAACATCACCAGAAGTAATTAGTGAAATTGAATCTGTATTAGAGCGTAAATTATCATCTACAGTGACACAGGATTATACAGAAACGGGTGGTATTGATGCAGTCGTTGAAGTATTGAATGGTGTGGATCGACAAACAGAAAAAACAATTCTCGATGCGCTCGAAATTCAAGACCCAGAGCTTGCAGAGGAAATTAAAAAACGTATGTTTGTATTCGAGGATATTGTTACACTCGACAATCGTTCGATTCAGCGTGTTATTCGTGATTGTGAAAACGAAGACCTACTGCTTTCAATGAAAGTATCAAGTGATGAAGTAAAAGATATTATTTTCCGCAATATGTCACAGCGTATGGCTGAAACATTTAAAGAAGAAATGGAAATTATGGGACCTGTACGCTTACGTGATGTAGAGGAAGCACAATCTCGAATTGTTGCTGTTATTCGTCGTTTAGAGGATGCTGGCGAAATTATTATTGCACGTGGTGGAGGAGATGACGTTATTGTCTAGAATCATCCGTTCTATTTACACACAGTCCAATAATGATGAAGTAAAAAAAATTGAGATTCGTGATATGTTTGAAGCAATGTCTGTGGAAGAAGAGGTAAGCTCTTCACAACATCAACCAACGATGGAAGAAGTAATGGCAGAACGCGATTATCTGCTTGCAGAAGCGAGAGCTACTTTACAAGCAGAGCGTGAAGCATTTGAACAAGAAAAGCAACTATTTTTGCAAGAAGTTGAGCTTTTAAAACAAAGCTGGGAAGAGGAAAGACCTAATCGGGTTCAGGAAGCTTATGATGAAGGCTTTGGGCAAGGCTATGAAGATGGCATAAACAAAGCAAATGAAGCAATGGCACAATCTCTTCAAACAGCAAATGAAGTAATTATTCAAGCGAAAGAAAATGCACAAAAATATATTGAAGATCAGGAAGCTGTTATTTTAGAGTTAGGCTTAACAGCAGCTGAGCGTATTATTGGTGCTTCTTTGGAACAAAATCATGAGTTATTTGTTTCAATTGTGCGTAGAGGACTGAAAGAAGCGAGAGAGATGAAAGAAATTAAAATTTATGTTTCTCCTGCTTATCATGCTTTAATTACGGCAAATCGAGATGAATTAGCAGAAATGTTCCCAGTCGATGTACCATTAATGATATTTGTTAATGAGGATTTTGAGAGTGATACAGATTGCTATATTGAAACAAATCATGGTCGCATTGTTGTAAGTATCGATGAGCAATTAAATGAGCTTCGATTAAAGCTACATGATATATTAGAAAGTAAGGAATGATCTAGATGAAAACGGCTCAGTTAATCAAACATATTCCTCATATGCCAACCTTTAAAAAGTTTGGTAGAGTAACGCGGGTTGTCGGCTTGATGATTGAGTCGCAAGGTCCAGATAGTTCTATTGGCGACGTTTGTAAAATTCATGTAGAAACAGTAAACAATGGTCATCAAATTATTTTAGCAGAGGTAGTTGGCTTTAAAGATGAAATTGTTGTCTTAATGCCCTTTACCTCTCTGCGTGAAATATCAATTGGCTGTCTTGTTGAAGGAACAGGAGCTCCCCTTGAAATAAAAGTTGGCCCTGAGCTAATTGGAAAAGTTTTAGATTCAATGGGCAACCCCATTGATGGGACGTTACTACCAAAAGGACTGACGACTGTTCCTACTGAGCAAGACCCGCCAAATCCATTGACTCGTCCACCTATTAACGAAAGGCTTGAGGTGGGCGTTAAAGCAATTGACGGTATGTTAACCGTTGGCAATGGTCAGCGTGTAGGTATTTTTGCCGGTTCAGGAGTTGGGAAAAGCACACTGTTGGGTATGATTGCAAGAAACACACAGGCAGATTTGAATGTCATTGCACTAATCGGAGAACGTGGTCGCGAAGTTCGGGAATTTATTGAGCGTGATTTAGGTCCTGAAGGTTTAAGCAGGTCCATTGTCGTTGCTGCTACCTCTGACCAGCCAGCATTAATGCGGATAAAAGGGGCATTTACAGCAACAGCTATAGCCGAGTATTTTAGAAACCGTGGCTTAAATGTCATGCTGATGATGGACTCCGTAACAAGGGTTGCAATGGCACAGCGTGAAATTGGTCTTGCTACAGGTGAGCCGCCAGCACAAAAAGGCTATACACCATCTGTATTTGCAATTTTACCAAAGCTGCTTGAACGTACAGGAACAAATGAAAAGGGCTCAATAACAGCATTTTACACGGTTTTAGTTGATGGTGATGATATGAATGAGCCAATTGCTGATACAGTGCGAGGAATACTGGATGGTCATATTGTGTTAGATCGAAACCTTGCCAATAAAGGGCAATATCCAGCCATTAATGTATTAAAAAGCGTTAGCCGTTTGATGAATCATGTTGCAGAGCCAGCACATAAAAAAGCTGCTGAACGGTTAAGAGAGCTTTATTACACATACGATAAATCTGAGGATTTAATTAATATTGGTGCGTATAAACGAGGGACATCTCAAGAAATTGATGAAGCAATTCATTATGAACCACTCATTACAGCTTATCTTAAACAGGGTTACTTAGATAAAATAACACTAGAAGAAAGTGTAAATGAGCTAATAACATTATCGAACGGTGGTGCAAAATAGGTGGTTAATTATATGTATCGATTTGAAAAAGTGTTAACCATTCGTGAGCAAGAGAAAAATGAAACTGAAATAGCTTATAAAGAATCTGTCCGTTCTTTTGAAGAGATTGCAACAAAGCTATATGAATTGCTAAAAAAGAAAGAGGATTTAATGGCTTTTCAGCAAGAGCGCTTAACTGTCGGTTCATCTATAGATGAAATTCATCATTATAGCCGTTTTATTGATAGTCTTGAGAAAACAATTGCAGATGTACAACAAAAAGTTATACAGGCTCGTGCAAAGATGAATTGGCATGAAGAAAAACTATTAGAAAAAAACTTGGAAGTACGTAAATTTGAAAAAATGAAAGAAAAGGATTTTAAACTATTTCAACAAGAGCAAGATCGGATAGAAAGCCTTTTTTTAGATGAAATTTCATTACAAACGTATAACAAGAAAGAAATCAGGTGATTTCATGGCAAAAAAAGATAATCGGTTGGCAGCAGAATTGATCGAAGAACAGCCGAAGAAAAAAAAAGGTGGCTTTCTAAAGTTTTTTACTTGGATTGTACTGCCCATTATGTTTGTTGTAGCAGTTTTACTTGTTGTAGCAACATTAATGAATACGAATGTTTTTGATTTAGGAAAAAAGGCGATAGACCAACTACCATTTATGCCATCAGCAGAGCAGCAAGCAAAAGATGCCGTTGTTAATAATGATTCAAAGATGGTCAATCTACAGGCAGAAATACAAGAAAAGGAAGCCGAAATTACGCAGCTTCAACAAAAGCTTGATACAGCTACAACAGAAAATGAGCAGTTGCAAGTTGAAAAAGAGCAACTTCAACTTGAAATTGATAAGTTAATGCAAGAACAAGATGAGGTTAAGCGGGACTTTAATGAGATTTTAACAACATTCGACAAAATGACACCTAAAAAAGCAGCAGCAATTCTTACTAATATGAGCGATGCAGAAACACTGCGTATTTTAACAAATTTAAAGCCAGATAAGCTAGCAGCTATTTTAGAGAAAATGGAAGCTGTTGATGCAGCGAAATATGCAGAATTAATGGCCCAAGTTCAACCTCAACCTGAGGCTCAGCAATAATATATTGAAAGGAGGTGAAAGAAAATGGATGTCGCAATGATGCAAATAATGTCAAAGGCAGCCCCAGCCAATACAGCAGCAGCCAAATCTACAGTAACTAGCGGGTTAGAGGGCAAAGCAACTGGTATGACCAATAAGGAAAGCTTATCAAAATTCGGTGCTGTTTTTGGTCAAATTGTGTCAGCTTCTAGTCAAACAAACCAGCCTTCAAACGTAGCAACAAATGACGTTGTAGCCGCACAGGCAATATTAAATGCAGAGTCTTTGGAAGAATTGTTAGATTTACTAAATATTCCACATGATGAAGGCTTATTAATGCTACAGGTTGGTGAAGATGGTCAGGCTGTGGCAATGGATGAAATGCTTACGTTAGCCAATATACTGAAGGCATTAGGCATTGATGAGGAACAACTGCAGAAATTAGTACAGCAACTTTTAGGTGAAGATAAAGAGGCTAGCGATGTGTGGGAGTTATTAACTTTAGTGGATGCCCAAGCACCAATGCTACAAGCACAAGTGAGTACAGTCTTACAAGGCGAAGGTCAAATAACACCAAAAGAAGCAACACAATTGCTGCAAATATTAAAGCTAGTAGAATTAGTGGGGCAAAAAACAGATTTAACAGCTTCACAAGAAACTGTATTATCCAGTATTAAAAATCTTTTAACAACAATACAAACACAAGTGGAAACAATTCACAATGCTCAGCAGGTTACAACAAAGACAACTGTTACACTACCACTACAAAGCTTCCAACATATCCAAGTAACGAAGCAAAGTGAAACAACTACAAATGAAATGGTGACACCACAAACAGTACAAACAAAAGCAGATACATTCCAAGTGACATTACCTGCTGCTAAACCTGCTCAATCAGAAGCTTTATTAAAAGAAATGCAGGCAATTATCAATAAAGCGCAAATTTCAAATGCACAAGGTATTACACGCCTAACATTGAAGTTATATCCTGAAAATTTAGGAACAATTCGTATTGAGCTTGTTCAAAATGACGGTGTTTTAACAGCACGCTTATTAGCTTCTACAGCGCATGGACGTGAACTATTAGATAGCCAAATACACCAGCTCAAACAAGCATTTGTTCAGCAAAATATACAGGTAGATCGACTGGATATTGCCCAATCATTACAGGATGCAGATCGTCAGCAACGCGATCAAAGCTTCTTTAATAATTTCTTTAAGCAGCAACAGCAAGAAGAGCAGGAACAGCAAAATGATGAGGATGAGGAAAGTATGTCCTTTAGTGATTATTTAATAAATGAGGAGGTGTAAAGATGGCAGAAGAAACAAAAAGTGTAAGTGGAGCAATAACGGATGATTTATACTATTCAAATTATAGACCACCAACAAAGCAAACGGGGAATAGTGATCTTGGCAAGGATGCTTTTCTAAAGCTATTAATTACACAATTACAGCACCAGGATCCAACAAATCCAATGGATGACCGAGAATTTATTTCTCAAATGGCTCAATTTTCTTCTTTAGAGCAAATGCAAAATATGACAAAGGCAATGGAGTCATTGCTAGTATCCCAGCAACAAACACAAATGATGAGCTATGCGAGCTTTATTGGTAAAGAAGTCAAATGGCATGAAATTACAGAAGAATTGGACGAAGATGATAAACCGATTGTTGCAGAAGGCACGGGTGTAATCGAGTCATTGAAATTTGTAGATGGCAGTGTTGTCTTCTTATTGGCAGATGGCAAGGAAATAACACCTGGTAATATTTCGGGTGTTCTAGGAGGCACTGGCACAACTTCAAATGGTAATAATGCCACTTCAGAAACGCCACTTGTCCAAGCTAGTAAACTAATTGGCAAAAATGTGACGTATATGGAGGATGATCAGGAATTACAGAGTCGTGTTGTTTCTGTGTCCAATAAAGATGGCGTTATTTATTATCAATTAGATAACGGAAAAAAATTAACAGATAAAGATTTTACAGTGATTAGCGAATAAAGGTGGGGAAGTATGATGGATCAATTTTCAATTCAGCGTGTACCCTTGCATCCATCTATTCGCACAACACAGCCCAATAAGCCTGTTCAAACACAGAAAAAATCCTTTCAAGCACATTTACAGGAAGCTACAAAGCAAGAGCTAAAGGTCAGCAAGCATGCGCATGAACGTATTATTGAGCGTAAAATTAATATTTCAGAACAAGAATGGCAGGTTGTATCAGATAAGGTATTTGAAGCACATTCAAAAGGTGTGAAACAGCCGTTAGTCTTGATGGATCAAGCCGCTTTAATTGTCAGTGCTAAAAATGCAACTGTCATTACAGCAATGGATCGCACGGAAGCAAAGCAACAGTTATTTACCAATATTGATGGCACAATTGTGCTGTAAAGGCTGGACCTTCTTAAGTAAGGAAGCCTTTGTGTTGCTGATTGATAGAGGCACACATATAAAAAATGAAGGGAGAACGACAACATATGTTACGTTCTATGTATTCAGGTATTTCAGGTCTTAAAAACTTCCAAACAAAGCTAGATGTTATTGGAAATAATATCGCTAACGTTAATACAGTTGGCTTTAAAAAAGGTCGCGTAAATTTCAAAGATTTAATGTCCCAAACACAAGCAGGCGCATCTGCAGCAACAGCTACACGTGGTGGTGTAAACCCACAACAAGTTGGTCTAGGCTCTCAATTAGCTGCGATTGATACAATTCATGGCGGTGGCTCTATTCAAACGACAGGGCGTACATTAGACTTAGCCATTGAAGGGGAAGGCTTCTTTATGGTAGGGGATGCTAACGGTGCTCCAGATGAAGAAGGTGTCCTTGATGAAGAGGGCTTCAGCAATATTTTATATACTCGTAATGGTATTTTCTATATGGATAGCAATGGTTATTTAGTAAATGCTGATGGTAAATATTTGGTTGGTCATTCTAATGAAGAATTATCTATTTCAGAGGATGAGAGTATTGATGGTTCAGAGGCTGAACAGCATAAAGCAGATAGCGGCTTAGCAGATATTGAAGGAAATATGACGGAGGAGATAGATTTTGCGGCAGATGTTTCGCCAATTCGTATTCCAACAACAGCACAATCAATCTCTATAGGTCAAGATGGTACAGTTAACTATATTGACTATAAAGGTGACCTACAGTATGCTGGGCAGCTAATTATGGCTAAATTCCCGAATGCTGGTGGTCTTGTTAAAAATGGTAGTAACTATTACCAACCAACAGCTAACTCTGGTGCTCCATACGCACAAGTAGCGACTGTAGCAGGAATTGGGAAAGTAGTACCTGGTGCTGTCGAAATGTCAAATGTAGATTTATCTGAAGAATTTACAGAAATGATTGTGGCACAACGTGGTTTCCAAGCGAATACACGTATTATTACAACATCGGATGAAGTGCTACAAGAATTAGTTAACTTAAAACGTTAATAGTCATGTGATTTTTTAGTATAACGGGCGTTTCAACAAACATATTTTCATATGAGGGAGGGTCGGGCCGGCTCTCAAGGCAGACCCGGCCCTAATTCAATGATTGAACTAACACGTCTAAATGGCAAAGTGTTTTCATTAAATGCTTTATACATAGAAACAGTCGAATCATTTCCAGATACGACGATTACTTTAACAACTGGAACAAAAATAATTGTTTTAGAGAGTGAAGATGAGGTGCGAAAAAGGGTAACAGCCTTTTATAAAAATATACAAATACTATCAAACCCGCATCTACGAGGTGAAGAAGATGAAGAATAATAAAATGTTAACGATGGTTATTATTGTGCTTGTAGCAGTTATACTGATCGGGGTTATTTTGTTTGTCTTGTTAACACAATTTAATAAACCAGCTGGCGTTGAAGAGCCTTCTATTGATGAAATTGTAGAAGCGACTATCGAAGTTCCCGAAATTACAACAAATCTTGCAGATAATCGAGTTGTACGTTTGTCATTAAAAATCCAAACGACAAGTAAAGAAGCTGCTGATGAATTAACAAAACGTACTTTCCAAGTGCAAAACCTTGCGATTCAGGAACTTTCCGAAATGGGGCAAGCAGACTTAGAAGGTAAGCAAGGGAAGCAAATATTCCAAATGGCACTAAAAACAAGATTAAATGAATTGATGCAAGAGGGAGAAGTTCAGGAAGTATATTTTACCTCCTTCATCACTCAATAAAACAGAAACTGCTTGAAATGGAGGTGGGCAAATGGCAGGAGATGTGTTATCTCAATCTGAGATAGATGCGCTGCTTTCCGCAATATCAACTGGGGAAATGTCAGCAGATGATATAAAAAAGGAAGATGAGGAACGCAAAGTTAAAGTATATGACTTTAAACGAGCACTTCGCTTCTCAAAAGATCAAATCCGAAGTTTGACCCGAATACATGAAAATTTTGCACGACTATTGACAACCTTCTTCTCTGCACAGCTAAGAAGCTATGTGCAAATAACAGTTGCATCAGTAGACCAAATACCGTTTGAAGAGTTTGTTCGTTCAATCCCGAATATGACACTGATAAATGTATTTGAAGTGCCGCCGTTAGATGGTAATATATTGATGGAAATTAATCCGAACATTGCCTACTCGATGCTAGATCGTTTAATGGGTGGTAGTGGGGCGAGTCATAGTAATGTCGATAATTTAACTGAAATTGAAACAAAAATTATGACCAACCTTTTTGAACGCTCATTCGACAATTTACGTGAGGCATGGGAAAATGTAGCGGAAATTGATCCAATATTAGTGGAGCTTGAAGTAAACCCACAATTTTTACAAATGATATCGCCAAATGAAACGGTTGTCGTTATTTCATTGAATACGATAATAGGAGAAACAAGTGGGATGATTAATATTTGTATTCCACATGTTGTATTGGAGCCAATCGTTCCAAATCTTTCTGTTCGTTATTGGATGCAAACGAATACGAAAGAAATGTCACCAGAGCAAACCAAAATGCTTGAAAGACGTGTGAAACAAGCGCAGCTACCACTTTCTGTTGAATTAGGAATAACAGATATTACCATCGAAGACTTCCTTACAATGCAAATTGGGGATGTTATACAACTAGATCAAAAAATTGATGACCCATTGGTACTAAAGGTGGGAACATTGCCAAAGTTCACAGTTCAACCGGGTAAGCAAGGTAAAAAATTAGCAATCCAGATTATCGACCCTTTGAAAGGAGGAGACGAAGATGAGTGATGAAATGCTCTCCCAAGAAGAAATTGAAGCGTTGTTAAGGGGCGAAACGTTAGAAGATAAAAATAGCGACACCGAAGCGTCTTCAAATGATGAAACAAATGATATACGAGTAGAGGATTACCTTGATTCATTTGCACAAGATGCGCTAGGTGAGGTAGGGAATATCTCCTTTGGTAGCTCTGCCACAGCTCTTTCGGCGTTATTAGGTCAAAAAGTAGATATTACTACCCCAAGCATTTCCATGATTAATCGCAATAAATTAGAAGAGGAATTTCCTCATCCATATGTAGCGGTACAAGTAGAGTACACAATTGGTTTAACAGGCATGAATCTACTTGTAATTAAGCAATCAGATGCAGCGATTATTGCTGACTTAATGTTAGGTGGTGATGGCTTAAATCCAAAGCCTGATTTAGGCGAAATTCAGTTAAGTGCTGTTCAAGAAGCTATGAATCAAATGATGGGTTCAGCAGCTACATCCATGTCGACAGTGTTCAACAAAAAAGTAGATATTTCTCCGCCAACAATCGATTTAATGAATATCTCGCAAGATGAGGGTCGAGAAAATATCCCAGAAGACGATTTACTAGTAAAAGTATCCTTTAGATTAAGAATTGGTAATTTAATTGATTCAAATCTTATGCAATTATTACCACTTAAATTTAGTCAAAACATTGTTAAATCATTGTTAGGTGAAACAGATGTCAATGAGGCTCCTGTAGCTGCGACAAGTGCGCCTGAGGCACCGGTAACACCGCCGCCTGCACAACAACAGCAAGCACCTGCACCACCGCCTGCTCAGCCAGTGCAACAACAGCAGGCAGCACCAGTACAACAACAACCAGTTTACCAAGAGCCACAGCAGTTTGCGCAACCACAGCGACCTGCCCAGCCTGTGAATGTACAACAAGCACAGTTTGCTAGCTTTGATACAAATGTAATCTCGCAATCTGAAGCTAGAAATTTAAATATGCTACTTGATATTCCATTGCAAGTTACTGTAGAGTTAGGACGTACGAAGCGTTCTGTAAAAGAGATTTTAGAACTATCAAGTGGTTCAATTATTGAACTCGATAAATTAGCAGGGGAACCTGTTGATATTTTAGTCAATAGTCGTTTGATTGCTAAAGGGGAAGTCGTTGTTATTGATGAGAACTTTGGTGTCCGTATTACAGATGTTTTAAGTCAAGCAGAGCGTTTAAATAATTTAAGATAGTTTTAATTGGAGGAGTTAATCATGTCTAAAAGAATTTTGATTGTAGACGACGCTGCATTTATGCGCATGATGATCAAGGATATTTTGTCAAAAAATGGATTCGAGGTTGTGGGAGAAGCAGCTGACGGTTTACAAGCTGTTGAAAAGTACAATGAATTAAAACCAGATTTAGTAACAATGGATATTACAATGCCAGAGATGGATGGGATTGCTGCTCTAAAAGCTATTAAAGGGTCTGATCCAAGTGCTACTGTTATCATGTGTTCAGCAATGGGGCAACAAGCGATGGTAATTGATGCAATTCAAGCTGGTGCAAAAGACTTTATCGTCAAACCTTTCCAAGCAGATCGTGTAATTGAAGCGATTCAAAAAGCTTTAGGATGATTGCATGCAAATGTTAAAATCATTTCGTTTCACGATGATTTTCGCATTTCTTGTATCTTTCCTGTTTTTGTACCCAACAGCAACTTCTGTTTATGCAGCTTCTGATAAAAATAGTGTGACGGAATGCTTGCAAAATCCAGAAGCTTGTGATGAAGATACTACTGATCCAGCTGCTACACAAGAAACAGATGTATCAGCAGCTGGAGATATATCTGTATGGGAATACATAAAGATGGTTTTAGCGCTTATTTTTGTTGTCGCTTTATTTTATGGTTTGATGAAGTTTTTAAATAAACGAAATTTAAACTTCCAACGTAACCAAATGGTGCAAAATTTAGGCGGTTTATCGTTAGGTGCACAAAAGTCAGTTCAGCTTCTACAGGTAGGCAAAACATTGTATTTAGTAGGCGTCGGTGAAGATGTTCAACTATTGCGTGAAATTACTGATCCTGAAGAAGTAGCAACCCTATTAGCGCTATATAACGAAAGGCAAGAGCTTGCAGCAACATCACCGTATATTACAGAAGTATTTGCTAAGTTTACGAAAAAAAATAAAAATAGTTTACAAAATGAGCAAAAGCAAGACTCATTTGGTCAACTATTTGAAAAAAGAATATCTGAAATTAAACAGGAGCGCAGTGAAGAGATCGAGCGATGGAAGCAAAAGGAGAAGGATGATAAATGAATGATTTAATCAATATTTTTTCCAATAGCGATCCAACCAACGTTTCTACATCTGTTAAGCTCTTACTACTATTAACGGTGCTGTCACTTGCACCTAGTATATTAATTTTAATGACCTCCTTTGCACGCATTGTCATTGTACTATCTTTTGTACGTACAGCATTGGCAACGCAACAAATGCCACCTAATCAGGTGATTATTGGTTTAGCATTATTTTTAACATTCTTTATTATGGCTCCAACCTTTCAGGAGGTTAATAATGAAGCACTACAGCCACTATTTGCAGAAGAGATTGGGCTAGAGGAAGCGTATGATCGTGCAAGTGTGCCATTTAAAGAATTTATGAGTGAGCATACAAGGCAAAAAGACCTTGATTTATTTTTATCGTATAATCAAGCAGAAAAGCCAGCATCTGTGGAAGAAATTCCCCTGACAATGCTTGTGCCTGCGTTTGCTTTAAGTGAAATAAAAACCGCATTTCAAATTGGTTTTATGATTTTTATACCATTTCTAGTGATCGATATGATTGTTGCGAGTACATTAATGTCGATGGGGATGATGATGCTACCGCCAGTTATGATTTCATTACCATTTAAGATTCTCTTATTTGTACTTGTGGACGGATGGTATCTTGTAATGAAATCATTACTACAAAGTTTTTAGGGGATGATACAGTATGACAGGTGAATTGGTTATTTCCGTTGCAGAGCGTGCTATTATGATTGTCCTTCTAACAAGCGGTCCGCTACTATTAGTTGCTTTAATTACGGGTTTAGCGGTAAGTATCTTTCAAGCAACAACGTCGATTCAAGAGCAAACATTAGCATTTGTACCAAAAATTGTTGCCGTTTTAGTGGCTATCGTATTTTTTGGTCCATGGATGTTATCTCAAGTTACAAGCTATGCGAGAGACATTTTTGAGAACCTGACGCGTTATATAGGGTGAGTTTATGGATGAATTAATTCCGCATTTAACGGTTTTTTTATTAGTGCTTGTGCGTGTCTCCGCATTTTTTGTGACGGTTCCTTTTTTTTCGTATAGGACGATTCCAGCACAAGTTAAAATTACACTCGCGCTCGTTTTAGCTTGGATGATGTATTATACGTTAGATGTTGAGCCATTTGTCTTTAATGACGAGTACATATTACTAGTGATGAAAGAAGCGCTTGTGGGACTATTGCTTGGTCTTGTTGGCTATATCATTATGTCTGCAATTCAGATTGCGGGAAGCTTTATCGACTTTCAAATGGGTTTCGCTATTGCGAATATTATTGACCCACAAACAGGTGCTCAAAGTCCATTAATTGGTCAATTTTTTAACATACTAGCATTTCTTGTATTGTTAGCCATCGATGGTCATCATATGATTCTCAATGGTATTTATTATAGTTATCAATTTTTACCGATGGATCAATTTCCGAATTTTTCAAGTGAAGGCTATATGCAGTTTATTGTCACAACATTTACGGCTGTTTTTGCTATCGCCTTCCAAATGGCTGCACCTGTTGTTGCAACATTGTTTTTAGTCGATTTAGCTTTAGGGATTACGGCAAAGACAGTACCACAATTAAACATTTTTGTTGTCGGTTTTCCTATTAAAATTGGTGTTAGTTTTTTAGTGATGTTTACAATGATAGCTGTTATGGTTCAAGTTATTCAAAAGCTCATTACCATCATGATTTATGGTATACGTGATTTAATGGCTGTTTTAGGTGGTGGATAGTATGAAGCTACTACTAAATTTAGATATTCAGTTTTTTGCAGGTGAAAAAACCGAAAAGGCAACCCCTAAGAAACGACAGGATGCTCGAAAAAAAGGGCAGGTTGTTAAAAGTCAGGATATTACAAGTGCCGTTGTAATGCTGATGGTATTTATCTTTTTACTTTTCTTTGCAGGCTCTTTACGTGACGAGCTATTAGCATTTTTTAGGCAAACCTTTATTCATAATATACGCGTTGAATCATTAACAATTGATAGTGTGATGCGCCTATTTTCCGAAACATTAATACAAATGGCTTTTATTATTGTTCCAATTATGGTGATTGCCATTGTTGGAGCACTTGCAGGTAATTTTCTACAATTTGGCTTTCTCTTTACATTAGAGCCAATGAAATTTGATTTAAAAAAAATGGACCCCATTAAAGGGCTGAAAAAAATCTTTTCTGTTAAGGCCATCGTGGAGCTGTTAAAGTCAGTCTTAAAAATTGGCTTTATCGGTGGTGTAACAACGATTATTGTTTGGACAAACTTGCCAGAGGTTTTAGCGCTTTCTTTTAAAAGTCCATGGATGACACTGCTAACAGTAGGGAAGCTTGTTGGTATTATGGGAATAGCGGCTTCGTTAGTGTTACTATGTGTTTCCGTTTTAGACTGGATGTATCAAAAACATGACTATGAAAAAAATCTTAAAATGTCTAAGCAGGATATTAAAGATGAATATAAAAATAGTGAGGGTGACCCACTGATTAAATCGAAAATCAAGCAGCGTCAACGTGAAATGGCAATGCGGCGTATGATGTCAGAGGTGCCAAATGCAGATGTTGTGATTACGAACCCTACTCACTATGCGATTGCTCTTAAATACGATGAGGACAGTATGGATGCTCCCCGTGTCGTTGCAAAGGGTACAGACTTTATCGCTCAAAAAATTAAACTGATTGCTAAAGAGCATGATGTCATTATGGTAGAAAATAGACCATTAGCGCGTGCTATGTATGATCAGGTAGAAATCGGCGATCAAGTACCAGAAGAATTTTTTAAAGCCGTAGCAGAGGTACTCGCTTATGTTTATCGCATGAAGCGAAAAATTTAAAGCTTTTAAGTAGGAGGGACACAAATGAAAGTTCGCGATATCGGGGTTTTAGGTGCGGTTATTTTAATCGTTGCGATGCTCATCATCCCTCTTCCTCCATGGATGTTAAGTTTCTTAATTGTCATGAATATTACATTTGGCATAATTGTACTGTTAACAGCAATGAGTATGAAGGAAGCATTGGATTTTTCCATTTTCCCTTCAGTAATTTTACTATTAACCTTGTTCCGATTAGGCTTAAGTGTTTCGACAACCCGTGCTATTTTGGCAAATGGCGATGCAGGAGCGGTTGTTGAAACCTTTGGTGACTTTGTAGTTGGAGGAAATGTTCTTGTTGGTCTAGTTGTCTTTTTAATTCTTGTACTCATTCAGTTTATTGTTATTACAAAAGGTTCGGAGCGTGTGGCTGAAGTAGCAGCTCGTTTCACGCTCGATGCGATGCCTGGTAAACAAATGAGTATTGATGCTGACTTAAATGCAGGAATTATTTCCGAAAAAGAAGCACGTGAACGACGTGAAAAAGTAGCAGGAGAAGCAGATTTTTATGGAGCAATGGATGGTGCCACAAAATTTGTAAAAGGAGATGCCATTGCTTCAATGGTAATGGTTATTATTAACTTACTCTTTGGTATTGTCATTGGTGTCGTGCAAATGGGGCTCCCATTTGCTGAGGCAGCAACGCACTTTTCAAAGCTAACAGTAGGAGATGGTATCGTTTCTCAAATTCCTGCACTACTAATTTCAACTGCAACAGGGATTGTTGTAACGCGTGCCTCTTCTAAAGGAAGTCTTGGTGAGGATATTACAGGACAGCTATTTGCTCAAGCGAAGCTGCTATATGTAGCTGGTGGTACAATTATCTTACTAGGATTATTTACGCCAATTCCAGATTGGATAACATTACCGATAGGAATAGCTCTTATTGCAGGAGCATATATGATGGGACGTAAGAAGCCTGAGGATGAAGAGGAATTACTGGAAATTGAGGAAGAAGTGGCAACAGACGGTATGAAAAGCCCTGAAAATGTTGTGAATTTATTAAATGTGGACCCGATTGAATTTGAATTTGGCTACGGATTAATTCCTTTAGTGGATGCTGCCCAAGGCGGAGATTTATTAGATCGTGTAATTATGATTCGTCGTCAGCTAGCATTGGAATTAGGAATAGTGATTCCAGTTGTTCGTATTCGTGACAATATTCAGCTTCAGCCAAATGAATATCGCATCAAAATTAAAGGCAATGAAATGGCACGAGGCGAGCTATTGCTGGATCATTATTTAGCAATGAGCCCTGGGGACGATGATTCGATTGAAGGCATTGATACAGTTGAACCTTCATTTGGATTACCTGCTAAATGGATTACAGAGCAGGTAAAGGAAGAGGCAGAGATGTTTGGCTACACAGTTGTAGACCCGCCAAGTGTAGTTTCAACACACTTAACAGAAGTCATTCGTGCAAATGCTCACGAATTGCTAGGTCGTCAAGAAACAAAGCAATTGATCGATCATTTACGCGAAACACATCCAATTTTAGTCGAAGAATTAACACCTACACCTTTATCTACGGGTGAAATTCAAAAGGTACTTGGCAAGCTGCTACGAGAAAATGTTTCAGTACGTAACCTACCAATTATTTTTGAAACATTGGCTGATTACGCTAAGCTAACAAGTGACACAGATATTTTAACGGAATATGTACGACAATCATTGGCTCGTCAAATTACTGCCCAGTATGTTGGAGATAGCCCAGCATTAAAGGTTATTACAGTGTCAGGGAAAGTAGAAAAAATGATTGCGGATAGTATTCAACAAACGGATCATGGCAATTATTTAGCAATGGACCCACAAGATTCTCAAACAATATTAGAAACGATTGCTGCAGAAGTAGAACGTGTTTCCTTTATGGAACAATCGGCTATTATTTTATGCTCGCCAGCGGTGCGAATGTACTTACGACAATTAACAGAACGTTATTTCCCGCAAATTCCAGTTCTTTCTTATAATGAATTGGATGCTTCGGTTGAAATTCAAAGTGTTGGGGTGGTGAATGTTCAATGAAAATGAAAAAATATTATGCATCTTCCATACCAGAAGCGATGAAGCAAGTGCGGGCAGAGTTAGGTGAGGACGCTGTTATATTAAACTCAAAAGTAATCATTACTAAAAAATTTTTTGGTATGATTAAAAAGAAAAGTTTTGAAGTAGTTGCAGGTGTTGATACAATTGAACCAACACTTGTAGCTCCAGCACCTCCAGCAACAAAAGACAATGCAAGGCTACAAGAGCTTACAAACGCTATTCAAGCAAAAATTCATCAGGATCAACCACAGCCTGATGCTGTAAACGAGGACACTGGTATTTCAGAAGAATTGAGGAAGGAAATTGCAGATTTAAAATCTTTAATGCAATCTATGCATAAAAAGACTACCCAAGCTCAATATCCCGATGAACTCTTACCCTTCATTGAATACTTAAGACAGCAAGAGCTAAGTGAAGAGCTCATCACAACGATTGGTGATGAGCTTTTTATGTATTTTAAAGAAGCGTCAGAAATAAACTTTTCACAATGCAAATTAATAACAAAAAATTTATTGCGTAAAAAGCTAGAAGGACTTCCAATGGGAGGATTGTCTTACGAACGAAAATATATTAATGTTTTAGGCCCAACGGGTGTTGGTAAAACGACAACAATTGCCAAAATGGCAGCGAGAGCAGTATTAGAAAAAAAGAAGAAAATTGGTTTTATTACGACTGATACTTACCGAATTGCTGCAATAGAGCAGCTAAAAACATATGCTGGGTTATTACAGGCTCCTGTTGAAATTGCCTATAATGCAACAGATTTTGAACAGGCTATTCAAAAATTATCCCATTTAGACTTAGTATTTATCGATACAGCTGGCCGAAATTATAAAGAAGTAAAATATGTAGATGATCTCCAACGTCTTATTAAATTTGATGATCAAGCAGAATCCTATCTAGTCCTTGCTATGACGACAAAAGAAAAAGATATGGTGAACATTGTAGACCAATTTAAGCAGTTACCAATTGAAAAATTCATTTTCACTAAAATTGATGAAACAAATTCTATTGGCACAATGGTCAATTTAATGATTAAATATAATAAAGGACTTGCTTACTATACAAATGGTCAAGAAGTACCAGAGGATATTGAGGAAGCTGATTTAGAAGCAGTGCTTAATTTGTTTTTTCAAGGTGAAGAAAAATGAGAGATCAAGCTGAAACACTGCGCTTGAAAATGATGAGGCAGCAAGGAGAGCTAGGCAGAGCAATTGCAGTTGTAAGCGGCAAAGGTGGAGTTGGTAAAAGTAACTTCACGATGAATTTTGCCATAACATTGGTCCATAAAGGAAAAAAAGTTGCCATTGTTGATATGGATATTGGTATGGGAAATATCAATATTTTAATTGGAAAAAATGCTTCTTATAGTTTAAAAGATTATTTGGAAGGAAATAAGTTACTAGATGAGGTAATATTTGAGGGACCCCATGGTTTACAATATATTGCAGGTGGGTCTGGTATGACAGGGGTTCTTGATTGGTCAGAGAGCATGTTTGAACGACTTATTCAGGCATTTGAACAACTTCAAAAGGATTTTGATTATATTCTATTTGATATGGGAGCAGGTGCGACAAATTGGTCGTTAGATTTACTAACCTCCATTGATGAAATTATTGTTATTTCAACTGCGGAGCCGACTTCTATAACAGATGCATACTCAATGATGAAGTATATTCATGTGCGCGATCCAGAGAAGCAGTTTTATATTCTTTGTAACCGTGCTTTTAGCAAAGAAGAAGGCATTGAAACAAATGAACGTTTACAGCTTACAATGAAGCGTTTTTTGGATAAAGATGTGACAATTCTAGGCTCATTACCCGAAGACCCTGTTGTGCGTAAGGCTGTGCGTGAGCAAGTACCATTTTCACTTGCTTATCCAGACGCACTTATTTCAAAGACATTACAGCTAATAGTCGTTCGTTTTATGGAGCATCGTGCAGAAGAAATACATGCACATGACCAGACAGCAAAGAGATTTTTAACAAAACTAAGAAGTATTTTTTCGAAAGGGCGTGATTAATTGGACTTTTTACATAAAAGCAAGCTATTAGTTGTGGATGATTCTGCTTTTATGAGAAAGCTAATTAGTGACTTTTTTGTTGGCAACTCGAAGGTGGAGGTAGTCGGTACAGCACGAAATGGCAAAGATGCAATAAAAAAGATTCAAACATTGAAACCAACAGTTGTAACAATGGATATTGAGATGCCTGAAATGAATGGGCTAGATGCTTTGAAGGAAATTATGGCACAATGCCCAGTTCCTGTTGTCATGCTTTCTAGCACCACACAGCGCGGGACAGAAAATGCCATAGCAGCAATTGAAAATGGAGCTATAGATTTTGTCGCCAAGCCAAGCGGAACGATCTCTCTTGATTTACATAAAGTCCAAAGTGAGCTTGTGCATAAAGTAGAACAAGCAGCATTGGTGCCAGTTTCCAAATTGAAAACCCCTTCTGGTAGTAAACGTCAACAAGAACCAGTACCAAAGGTGAACACTGTAATAAAGGAACCACAGCAGCAACGAATGTCGACTCCTGCAACTCCCATCCCAGCTAAATTAGAAGCGGTAAGATCACAGGCAGGGTGGAGCAGAACAGGAAGGAAAATTGTGCTAATTGGCACATCAACAGGAGGACCTCGCGCACTTCAGGAGGTTATTACTAAAATTCCAAAGTCCATTCAAGCGCCTATTTTAATTGTTCAACATATGCCAGCAGGATTTACCAAATCACTCGCCACACGTCTTGACCAGCTCAGTGAAATTAATGTAAAGGAAGCTGAGCAGGGTGATATTTTACAAAATGGCGTGGCTTATATTGCGCCTGGTGGCTATCATTTAAAGCTGAGAAAAGTAGGAACGACATTTGGCATTGTCCTTGATAATCAGGAGGCCCCTAGAGCTGGCCATCGACCTTCTGTAGATGTTATGTTCGAAGATGTTAGCCAATATAATGATTTTGATAAAGTAGCCGTAATTATGACAGGCATGGGGCATGATGGCTCTAATGGCTTAAAAGTGCTGAAAAATACTGGAAATGTCATTGCCATTGCAGAATCAGCAGAAACTTGCATTGTCTATGGGATGCCAAAAGCAGCCGTAGAAACACAGCTTGTGGATGAGGTTGCAGATGTGGATGATATTGCACAAACAATAATGAAATATTTGCCTTAAAAGGGGTGTCCTCTTATGGAAGTCAATCAATATTTAGAGATGTTTATTGAAGAAAGTAAAGAGCATTTACAAGCATGTAGCGAGCATTTATTAGAATTAGAAAAAAGCCCAGATGATTTGGCGATTGTAGGGGAAATTTTCCGTTCTGCGCATACATTAAAAGGTATGTCTGCTACAATGGGCTTTGAAGATTTAGCCGATTTAACACATAAAATGGAAAACGTGTTAGATGCGATTCGTAATGAAAAAATTCATGTTACACCTGAAATTTTAGATGTTGTCTTTGAATCTGTTGATCATTTAGAAGAAATGGTAATGGATATTGCAAGCGGTGGAGATGGCAAGCGAGATGTATCGTCAACGGTTGCACAGCTGAAGCGTATCGAATTAGGAGAGGAAGCGGTGGTAGTACCTGAGGTGGCGCCAGCAGCTGTAGAAAGCACTTTACACTACGATGGCTTTGAGCAAACGGTTATTACGCAATCCTCCGAGCAAGGCTTCCATGCGTTTGAGATTTCAGTGAAATTACGTGAAGATTGTCTACTAAAGGCTGCACGCGTCTTTATGGTATTTGAGATTTTAGAAAAAGATGGGGATGTTATTAAAGCAAGTCCATCTGTTGAAAAGCTTGAGGATGAACAATTTGATCAACAGTTTTATGTAGCATTTGTCACAAAAGAGTCAGCCGAAGATATGCAGAAAAAGCTTATGAAAGTTTCTGAGGTTGAGGAAGTAATTGTAACACCGATCAATCAAAAAGCATTTAGTGAAAAAGAATTTGAAGCACAGCAAGAAGTAGTTGCGACAGCAACAGTAGAAGAAGCGGCTGTACCAGCAAAAGCTGAGCCTGTAGCAAAGCCTGAAAAAGCAGCAGCTCCTGCAAAGGCTGATAAAAATCACCATGCGCCTGTTGGGAATAAAACGATTCGTGTGAATATTGAACGTCTAGATATTTTAATGAATTTATTTGAAGAGCTGGTGATTGACCGTGGTCGATTACAGTCGATTTCATCAGAAGTGAACCATGGTGAGCTAAATGAAACAGTAGAGCGTATGAGCCGTGTAATGGGTGATTTACAAACAATCATTTTAACAATGCGCATGGTGCCAGTTGAAACGGTATTCAACCGCTTCCCAAAAATGATTCGTCAGCTATCGCGTGATTTAAATAAAAAAATAAACCTTGAAATTATTGGTGCTGAAACAGAGCTTGACCGTACCGTTATTGATGAAATTGGCGATCCACTTGTCCATTTAATCCGCAACTCTGTGGATCATGGTATTGAAAACCCAACGACTCGTCGTGCAAAAGGTAAGCCAGAAGAAGGAACGGTTGTACTGCGTGCCTACCATAGTGGCAACTATGTCTTTATTGAAATTGAAGATGACGGTGCAGGTATTAATCGTGATAAAGTATTAGCAAAGGCTATTGCTAAAGGTGTTGTTACACAAGAACAATCCTACTCCATGTCTGATAAGCAAATTAATGAGCTAATTTTAGCTTCAGGCTTCTCGACAGCAGATGTTATTTCTGATGTATCGGGTCGAGGTGTAGGGCTGGATGTTGTAAAAACAACAATTGAATCACTTGGTGGGAATATTTCCATTGAATCTACACAAGATGTAGGCTCAAAATTCTCTATTCAACTACCACTAACATTATCGATTATTTCAGTTATGCTTGTGGAAATTGAAAAAGAGATTTATGCAATTCCACTATCGTCTATTATCGAAACATCTATTATCCGTTCATCAGAGATTATGAATGCACATAATCAAAAAGTAATCGACTTCCGTGGCAAAGTTGTTCCATTGGTATTCTTAGAGGAAATCTTTGAAGTGCCTCGTAAAGAGCAACAGGATGAGGAATTCCATTCAGTTGTTATTGTTCGTAAAGGTGAAAAGCTTGCAGGTTTAGTGGTAGATTCCTTTATCGGTCAACAGGAGATTGTCTTGAAGTCACTAGGAAATTACTTAACAAATATCTTTGCTATTTCAGGTGCAACAATTTTAGGTAACGGGAAAGTAGCCTTAATTGTCGATTGCAATGCATTAATTAAATAAGGTGAATGAATAGAGAGGTGTAAAGTATGACAAATGCAGTGGAACAAGAAAGTATTAAAGTCATTGTTTTTCAATTAGCAGATAAAGAATATGCCATTCCTGTATCACATGTACAAGGAATCGAAAAATTAATGCATATTACGCGTGTGCCAAAAACAGCGAAATATGTAAAAGGTGTTATTAATCTACGTGGGGTTGTAACGCCGATTGTTGATTTACGTGAACGCTTTGAATTACCCGTTTCTGAGCATGAGGAAACAACGCGCATTATTATTATTTCATTAGAAGATATGGAAGTAGGCTTTGTTGTAGACTCTGCAAATGATGTTATTGATATTCCTGCAAGTGCTATTGAACCACAGCCTGAGGTTGTAGGTTCGTTGGAGGAAGAATTTATTTCAGGCGTTGCGAAAGTAGAAAAGCGATTATTAATTTTATTGCATTTAGAGAAAGTATTAAATCCACTAAAGTAGGGATCGATAATGACATTTAATCAAAAAATTACATCGCTACATTTAGATGTACTAAAAGAAATTGGAAATATTGGTGCTGCGCATGCTGCGACAGCACTTTCCAGTTTACTTGGGAAAAAAATTGATATGCGTGTCCCAAAGGTAGAGATGGTTTCCTTCAATGATATGATGGAGCTTGCTGGCGGCTCAGAAAACGTTGTTGTAGGTATTTATCTCCGCATTGAAGGAGATGCAGAAGGAAGTATGTTCTTCATCCTACCTATTGAGCAAGCAAATCGTTTTATTCGTCGCCTTATTTATGATGAAACATTTGATTTTAAAAAGCGACCTGTTTCTGAGCTAGGCTTATCGGCTATGCAGGAAATGGGAAATATTTTATCAGGCTCCTATTTATCTGCCTTATCTGACTTTACAAATTTAAAAATTTATCCAACTGTACCTGGGCTAAGCGTTGATATGTTTGGTGCGATTATTAGTATCGGCCTAATCGAATTATCACATGTTAGTGATAATGTCATTGTTATTAATACATCCATTTTTGAAGAAGGTGTAGAGGACCACGAAACAGTAAGAGGACATTTCTTCCTATTACCAGATCCAGATTCATTTGATGCTATTTTTACAGCATTAGGAGTTTCATAATGATGCTAAACAGTAGTGGACAGGTGATTAAAGTGGGAATTGCACAAATGGATGTAGTAAAGCTACCAAATACGATTCGAACTTCAGGTCTTGGCTCCTGTGTTGGTGTTATTTTATATGATGAGTCCAAAAAAATTGCTGGGTTAATCCATGTGATGTTACCAGACTCTAGCTTAGGAAGAACAGAGTCGCTGAATGTGGCTAAATTTGCAGATACAGGTATTGCAGCAATGATAGACCTTTTAAAATTAGAAGGCGTTCAAAAATTTAAACTAAAGGCAAAAATTGCAGGCGGAGCGCAAATGTTTCAGTTTACTTCAGATAAGGATTCGATGCGTATTGGTCCCCGTAATGTAGAAGCTGTTAAAAACGAATTGAAACGACATGGCATTCCTTTAGTAGCCGAGGATACTGGTGGAAATAGCGGGCGAACGATTGAATTTAATCCCGAAACGTCAATCTTACATATTCGAACGGTTAACCAAGGAGTGAGCGAAATCTAATGTTTGGTTCTATATTTTACAATCTCTGGGGAGCATTAATTGCCTTTTCGGTTTATTTTTTTAGCATCTTTCAAAAACCATATACACCCCTTCGCATTATTATCAGCTCTCTTGTTGCAGCCATCATTGTGTTTATTGCTATGTATATCGTGCGTTTTATTATAGCGTATATACTGTATACACCTGAAGATAATGAAGAAGCATTTGTAGGCGAACAAGATGAGGAAAAAGAGCGCCTTGAAGAGCACAGTCAAGAAACACCAATCGCTCAGTCAACTGTGGAATTTCAAGATGAAAATGCAGAGGAAATTGCACAAGTTGTACGTACAATGATGGATCGAGAAGAAAAGCAACAAGCAAATGCTTAATGTAAAGAGTCGCACAAAGCGGCTCTTTTTGTTTATACTACGGACAATTTGGCAATATATTTATAAGATTTTGACATTGTAGTAGCAGCTATTGAACAAGAATGCACCTAAATAATCTCCTTAGCTACATCAAGCAAAGGAATATTATAGAGAGGAAGAGAAACAAATGAAATTACAGTTGATTCTTGTTATAATATAGGAAAGATGGCAATAGCTTATAGAGGTTTTCGCTAAAATTGGAGATTTATGTTTTTTTAGTCGAAAATACACTTATCCGAGTTAATGAAAGTGAAAGGTGGCGAGTGCTCCTATGATTACTCGTTACAAAGTATTTATTTGGAATGGCGAGTCTAGTTTTCTAGGAAGAAGAGTAGTAAGTCAGCTCGCCTAATATACTATAGTGATAAATCCTTTTAGAGATATTTACTCAAAACGTACAACAACAATCGTAATTATTTCCATATAATAAATAAGAGCTTATAGCACTGTAGTAGTAAGCTTTTATAGATGAATAGCATGGAAATCATTGTTGCGAAATTTGTTGGCCGCAATAGAACAACCAAGAAATCCTTATATAGTAAGAAATTTTATAAGCGCAAGCAGTCAATGAACAACGGACGTATAGAGGCGTTTATTAGAGAGGTGGATTTCATGACACAACCACAACCGATTTCGAACGATGAGCAAAAACTGTGGAATCGCTGGATTAATGAGCGGGACCCAGATGCTGGTGATTTACTAATAAAAAAATATATTTCTTTAGTATCATATCATGTTCAGCGCATTGCTGCGGGTTTACCAAAGAGTGTATCGCGCGATGATTTAACAAGCCTAGGCATGGTAGGGCTTTTTGATGCACTAAATAAATTTGATATTAACAGAGATTTAAAATTTGATACATATGCTTCGTTCCGAGTAAGAGGAGCGATTATAGATGGTTTGCGCAAGGAAGATTGGCTACCACGTTCAGCGCGTGAAAAGGCGAAAAAGCTAGATGCTCAGATTGAACAACTAGAGCAAAAATATATGCGTCATGTAACGCCTGAAGAACTTGCGGAGCATATGCAGCTACCTGTTGAAGATGTTTACCAAACGGTGCAGGAGCATTTCTTTTCAAATGTCTTATCAATTAATGAGCAACAAGATCAAGAAGAAGCAGATGGCAAATCATTTGTTATTCGGGATGATACAATGCAAACACCTGAGCAAGCAATGATTAAATCAGAGCTATTGGATGATCTAGCTGACAATATTCAAAAGCTTAATGATAAAGAGCAGCTTGTCCTTAGTTTATTTTACACAGAAGAATTAACGCTGACGGAAATTGGTGAAATGCTCGAACTATCAACATCACGTATTTCACAAATTCATTCCAAAGCGCTGTTAAAGCTACGAAAGCTACTATCGAGCGAAATGATTAATGCGTAAATACTCTTAAGGGAGAGATTTCAATGAGTTTAAAAGGTGTCGAATTGCAAATTGCTATTCCTAAAACATTTGAAGCTGGTAAAATGGCGGATCAGGCACAACAGCAAGCATTAGCTCAACAAGCACATGCAAATGAAGCGCTAAAAAAAGAAGTAGAGCGTAAGCAAAAAATTGTCAATACATCAGAGGGTATGGATGAAATTAATGAGGAAGAAGAAGCTGGTGGCGAATATGTAGAAGGGGTTTATAAAAAGAAGAAAAAGAAACAGCATGAAAAACAGGCACAACATCCGTTTAAGGGAAACTTTGTGGATTTTAGTGGATAGGAGATTCCAATGACAACCATACTAATAGCGGTACTATTTTTTCTACAACTACTATCGTTTTACTTCCTTATTATTTTAAATACAAAGCTAGCAAAATTTAAGGATTTAGAAAAAAAACAAGAACGCTTAATGCGCGAAATGGATGATACGATTAGCGTATATTTAGCAGAAATGAAAGATGAAAATGATCGCCTTATTCAGGAGCTACAACATGTTTCACAGCCAGAGCTAGCACCAGCAACCGTTCAGGTGGCGGAACAGCCAGAGCAAAAGCAGCCATCTTTAGCAGCAGCACAACAGGAAAAGGCGGCTAGCTCTACTGCTACAACATTAGAAAATGATTCTCGTATTTATATTCCTAAAAATAAGGTAGCTAGCGCTTATTCACGTCACCAGCAAGCTAGCGCAAATGTTAGCCCTAAAGCTCCAGCAACGAACAATCAAGTGCAACAAGCCCCACAACAGCTAACATTAGAGCAGCAAGTGCTTGAATTGGCGAAACAAGGAAAATCATCAGAAGAAATAGCGAAACAACTGCAAAAAGGTCAAACAGAAATTGAGCTTTTATTGAAATTCCAACACTAAATTGTTGCGAATAGCTTAAAGCTATGGTATAGTTGCAAATGGTGTTATTACTACACACGCATTTTGATGTAGTAAGTGGTGCTCTTATGGTATAAGGGTAGCTTGTTGCAGATGATAAATGCGGAGGATTAAAACCAAACATACTAGGAGGAAATTCACATGTCAGTAATTTCTATGAAACAATTACTTGAAGCTGGTGTACATTTCGGTCACCAA
The DNA here is from genome assembly GCF_044760715.1 of Lysinibacillus sp. NPDC098008. NCBI lineage: Bacteria > Bacillati > Bacillota > Bacilli > Caryophanales > Bacillaceae > Lysinibacillus > Lysinibacillus sp. NPDC098008. The sequence goes on along the minus strand of NZ_JBIWBA010000002.1, from coordinate 99,870 downwards.
ACTCGTCGTTGGAACCCAAAAATGAAGAAATATATCTTCGTTGAGCGTAACGGGATTTATATCATCGACTTACAAAAAACTGTTAAAAAATTAGAGGAAGCTTATGACTTCATGCGTCAAGTTGGTCAAGACGGTGGTAAAGTTCTTTTCGTTGGTACGAAAAAACAAGCACAAGAAGCGATTAAAGATGAAGCTGAACGTTCAGGCAACTACTATATCAACCAACGTTGGTTAGGTGGTACTCTTACAAACTTCGGTACAATTCAAAAACGTGTTGCACGTATGAAACAAATCGAAAAAATGGAAGAAGAAGGAACTTTTGAAGTTCTACCTAAAAAAGAAGTAATTCAACTTAAAAAAGAACACGAACGTCTAACTAAATTCTTAGGCGGTATCCGTGATATGCATGAACTTCCAGACGTAATGTTCGTGGTTGACCCACGTAAAGAACGCATTGCGGTTGCTGAAGCTCGTAAATTAAACATCCCTCTAGTAGGTATTGTTGATACAAACTGTGATCCAGATGAAATTGACTACGTAATCCCTGCTAACGATGATGCTATTCGCGCTGTTAAACTTTTAACTGCTAAAATGGCTGACGCTTTAATCGAGTCAAAACAAGGTGAAGAGGAAGCTCCAACTGCTGAAGCTGTTGCTGCTGAGTAATTCACGTTTACAAAAAGGTGATAAGTGGCTCAAACCTCTTATCACCTTTTTTAGAACCTAGCTATTCAATTTTTGTTCAACCAATTTGAGGAGGAAACACTAAATGGCAAACATTACTGCACAATTAGTAAAAGAATTACGCGAAAAAACTGGCGCTGGTATGATGGATTGTAAAAAAGCGTTAGTACAAACAGAAGGTAACCTAGAAGCTGCAATCGATTTCCTACGTGAAAAAGGTCTTTCTTCAGCTGCTAAAAAGGCTGACCGTATCGCTGCAGAAGGTACAACTTACATTTTAGAACAAGGTAATGAAGCAATCATCCTAGAAGTAAACGCTGAAACAGACTTTGTTGCTAAAAACGAAAAATTCCAAGTATTAGTTGCATCTTTAGCAGAGCAATTACTTGCTGCTAAACCAGCATCAGTGGAGGCTGCATTAGAGCTTGCAAATGCTGAAGGCGTAAAAATTGAAGATCAAATTTCTACGGCTGTTGCAACAATTGGTGAAAAAATTACGCTTCGTCGTTTCGAAATTAAAACAAAATCTGATGCAGACGCATTCGGTTCTTACCTACACATGGGTGGTCGTATTGGTGTATTAGTAACTTTAGAAGGTTCTACTGATGCAGCAGCTGCTAAAGACGTTGCAATGCATATTGCAGCAATTAACCCAACTTATGTTTCTCGCGATGAAGTTTCTGCTGATGAGGTTGAACGTGAGCGTAAAGTATTAACAGAGCAAGCTCTTAACGAAGGTAAGCCAGAAAACATCGTTGCAAAAATGGTTGAAGGTCGTCTTGGTAAATACTTCGAAGAAATTTGCTTACTTGACCAAGCATTTGTTAAAAACTCAGATCAAAAAGTACGTGATTTCGTAGCTTCTACTGGTGGTTCAGTAAACGGCTTTGTACGTTATGCTGTTGGTGAAGGTATTGAAAAACGTGAAGATAACTTCGCAGAAGAAGTAATGAGCCAAGTTAAAGGTAACTAATTTAGCTCATATTTGATCCTAATCAAATAATTACTAGATTTTCTAGGCAAAAAATGGGGAACACAACATAGCGTGTTCCCTATTTTTCCGAAATAAATGAAAAATAAGCTTATGATGAATCAATATGATAAGCTAGAAAATAAGAGAATTTTCTATTTTGCCTTATTCACAGCTAGCAATTATTGTACTATATACTATAATGGAAAAGGGAATAGAGTGGTTTTAAATAAAGTCTTACGGAGGTTTACAATGAGTGTGCCGCAATATAAACGAGTTGTTATTAAATTAAGTGGTGAAGCGTTAGCTGGAGAAGCGGGCTTCGGTTTATCACCAAAAATAATCAAGGCTGTTGCAGAGGAAGTAAAACAAGTAGTAGACCTTGATGTGGAAGTTGCTGTTGTTGTAGGTGGCGGTAATATATGGCGTGGAAAAATAGGCAGCGAAATGGGCATGGATCGTGCCGCAGCTGACTATATGGGCATGCTTGCCACAGTGATGAATTCCCTTGCACTGCAAGATGCTCTTGAAAAATTAGGCATTGAAACACGCGTTCAATCTTCTATCGTGATGACGCAAGTAGCAGAGCCATATATTCGTCGTAAAGCAGTTCGACATTTAGAGAAAAAGCGTGTTGTTATCTTTGCAGCAGGGACAGGTAACCCGTTCTTCTCGACAGATACAACTGCCGCATTACGCGCAGCAGAAATTGACGCAGATGCGATTTTAATGGCGAAAAATAATGTTGATGGCGTTTATTCAGCAGACCCAAAAGTGGATGCAACAGCCATTAAATATGATACACTCACATACTTAGATGTTATCCAACAAGGCTTACAAGTAATGGATTCAACAGCTTCTACGCTATGTATGGATAACGATATTCCGCTAATTGTTTTCTCAATTATGGAACAAGGTAATATTAAACGTGCTGTACAAGGCGAAAAAATCGGAACAGTTGTTAGGAGGAATGTATAATGGCTAAACAAGTATTAGAACAAGCAAAAGAAAAAATGAACAAAACAATTGCGGCTTTTACACGTGAACTATCATCAATTCGTGCAGGTCGTGCAAATGCATCATTATTAGATCGCATTTCAGTTGATTACTATGGTGCACCAACACCCATCAATCAGCTTGCTGGGGTTTCTGTACCAGAGGCACGCTTACTCGTAATTACACCTTACGATAAAACGATTTTAGGCGAAATCGAAAAAGCAATTATGAAATCAGATATCGGTATTACACCAACAAATGATGGCTCTGTTATTCGTTTAACAATTCCTGCTCTAACAGAAGAGCGTCGTAAAGATTTAGTAAAGCAAGTGAAAAAAGAAGCAGAAGACGCAAAAATTGCTGTACGTAATGTTCGTCGTGATGCAAATGATGATTTGAAAAAGCTTGAAAAAGCTGGCGAAATCACAGAAGACGATCTACGTGGCTATGGTGAAGATATTCAAAAGTTAACAGATGAATTCATTGTAAAAGTAGATCAAGTAACGAAAGAAAAAGAAAAAGAAATTTTAGAGGTGTAAACAGACGTTTACATGTCTATGATGGAACTTTTTAAGGAGATGAAGGCGTCCTATACTTAACAGGACGTCTTTTCTCTTTACGATCTAGCAATCTCTTATGTGTATAGTTCTAAAATGTGCGAGTACATACATAATCAATTTTAAGGGAAAAAAAAGACAAAAAGCGCTTTTGTTTGTTATGATAGGTTAGTATACGTCCGATTAGTTGTAGTGGGGGAGTTAGCATGTTTAAAAAGCTATTAGGTAAACAAATAAATAAGGATACACTATCATTGGAGGAGCGTGTTGCCCTTACTAAAAGCGAGCCGATTCCTGCCCATGTAGCGATTATTATGGACGGAAATGGACGTTGGGCAAAGAAAAGAGCTATGCCACGTGTTGCTGGTCATCATGAAGGCATGAAGACCGTACGTAAGGTCACAAGGTTTGCATCTGACTTAGGTATTAAAGTATTAACAGTGTACGCATTTTCTACAGAGAATTGGAAACGACCAAAGCCTGAGGTCGATTTTTTGATGCGCCTACCTGTCGAATTTTTAGGTTCCTTTTTACCTGAAATGATGGAACGCAATGTACGTGTTGAAATGATTGGCGATCCATCTTTATTGCCTGCTCATACACAAAAGGCATTATATGAGGCAATGGAAGAAACGAAGCATAATACAGGGCTTATTTTAAATTTTGCGTTAAATTATGGCAGCCGTTCTGAAATGGTAAATGCGATGAAAATAATGCTTCAAAAGGTGCAGGATGGTCAATTAACAATGCAGGACATAACAGAAGAATGTTTAACATCTCATTTAATGACAGCCCATTTACCTGAGCCCGATTTATTAATTCGTACAAGTGGTGAAGTACGATTAAGTAATTTTATGCTATGGCAGCTTGCCTATACAGAGTTTTGGTTTACAGATACATTGTGGCCAGATTTTAGTGAGGAAAACTTACTGGAAGCGGTGGAAAACTATCAGAAACGTAATCGCCGTTACGGTGGGTTGAAGGGAGAAGAAACAACTTGAAACAACGAATTATTACCGCAATAATTGCAGCAGCACTTTTTATTCCATTTGTCATTTATGGAAAAGTACCATTTACAATACTTGTGCTAGCAATGGCTATTGTCGGTTTTTATGAAATACTGAAAATGAAAGGTATTTCAATCTTTTCTGTACCGGGCTTCCTAGGGCTTGTAACCTTAATGCTACTTGTCATACCACAGCATTGGAGTGACAAGGTAGTAGCGACTATAGGCTATTCATCTAATTTGATGGTTGTCTATGGACTTGTAATGTTGCTGCTTATTTATGTAGTGCTTGTCAAAAATAAAATAACTTTTGACGAAGTTGCTTTTATTTTATTAGGTGCATTTTATGTAGGCCTAGGATTCCATTATTTAATCGAAACAAGAAATATTGGGTTAGAATATGTTGTTTATTGCTTATTAGTTGTTTGGACAACAGATTCAGGCGCTTATTTTGTTGGAAGAAAATTAGGGAAACATAAGCTATGGCCAGAAATTTCACCAAAGAAAACGATTGAAGGCTTTATAGGTGGAATTGTCATTGCTGTTATTTTTGCTATTGCGATGCAGTTAATTTATCCATTTGCAAATGGCATAATTTCACTTATTTTTGTGACGATTTTTGCTTCGATTATTGGTCAAATGGGGGATTTAGTCGAATCCGCTATTAAACGTCATTTTGATGTAAAAGATTCAGGTAATATTTTACCAGGGCATGGTGGTATTTTAGATCGTTTTGATAGTCTATTATTTGTTGTGCCCCTTCTGCATTTTTTACATCTATTTGGTAATTAATGCATAGTCTAAAGATAGCTTGCTAAACATTTGCTTAGATAGAAAAAGGGGATAAGATATTGTGAAAAAAATTAGTTTATTGGGCGCAACTGGTTCAATCGGTTGGCAAACCTACGATATTTTAAAAGAGCAACGTGATGCTTTTCAATTAGTCGCTTTTTCTTCAGGGAAAAATATCGAGAAAACGCGAGAAATGATTGACACATTGCAGCCTGAACTTGTGTCTGTGCAATTAGAGGAAGATGCACAAATGCTTGCGAAAGACTATCCAGCTATTCAATTTACATTTGGTGCACAAGGGCTTGTAGAGGTTGCTACACATCCAGATTCAACTGTGCTTGTCAATGCTGTACTTGGCAGTGTTGGGCTTGAATCAACATTAGCAGCGATTCGTATGGGCAAAACAATTGCTATTGCTAATAAAGAAACACTTGTCACGGCTGGTCATTTAGTGATGGCAGAGGCAAAAAAACATCATGCAACGATTTTGCCTGTTGATAGTGAACACTCTGCTATATTCCAATCGATGAATGGTGAGAACCCTAAAAATATTGAGCGTCTAATTATTACCGCTTCAGGTGGTAGCTTCCGTGATCAAACACGTGAACAATTAAAGCATGTAACAGTAGCAGATGCACTGAATCATCCAAATTGGTCGATGGGCGCAAAAATTACGATAGATTCTGCTACTATGATGAATAAAGGGCTAGAAGTGATTGAAGCACATGTTTTATTTGATATGCCATATGATAAAATCGATGTACTTTTACATCGAGAAAGTATTATTCACTCCCTTGTTGAGTATCATGATACTAGTGTTATTGCACAGCTAGGCACGCCAGATATGCGTGTGCCGATTCAATATGCTTTAAGCTATCCAGATCGTATACCATTACAAAATAGTCAGCGTCTAAATTTAGCACAGATCGGTCAGCTCCATTTCTCAGAAATGGACTTTGAGCGATACCCTGCATTGCGCTTAGCTTATGAGGCAGGTCGTACAGGTGGCACAATTTTAACAGCAATGAATGCGGCTAATGAAGCGGCAGTTGCAGCCTTTTTACAAGGGAAAATCACATTCCTTGAAATTGATGAAACAATTGAACGCGTGATGCAAGCACATCAAAACATTGCAGTGCCAGATTTACAAACGATATTACATGTGGACAGTGAAACAAGAAAAATAGTGTTAGACATGGTAAAATAACGTAAGCAAGACATCGTTAACTAAACGCTTTTAAAGGTGGGGTATTATGCAAACAGCCATTGCATTTATATTAATATTTGGTATGCTCGTCTTCTTCCATGAACTTGGACACTTTTTATTTGCCAAACGTGCAGGTATTTTAGTGCGTGAATTTGCCATTGGAATGGGTCCTAAAATTTATGGGAAGACACATGGGGAAACCATGTATACCATTCGTTTATTGCCTATCGGTGGATATGTACGTATGGCAGGCGAGGACATGGATGGCACAGAATTACAGCCAGGCTATCGAATAGGGCTAATTGTCAATGAAGATAATATTGTTCAAAAGATTATTTTCAATCAAAATAATAAGCAATTACCAGATTTATTATTTTTAGAAGTTGAGCGTGCTGATTTAGAAAAGGATTTGTTTGTAGAAGGCTATGATGAAGAAGAGCGCTTAGTACGTTATCAAGTAGCAAGAGATTGTGTGCTTGTGGAAAATGGTCGAGAGCTTGTTATTGCGCCACAGGATCGTCAATTCAATGCAAAAACGGTGGGACAACGTGCCATGACGATTTTTGCAGGACCATTGTTTAACTTTATTCTTGCATTTGTCATTTATTTAGTAATTGGTTTAATCCATGGTGTGCCAACGTATGAGCCAATTATTACAGAGGTTGTCGAAAATGATCCAGCTGCACAGGCAGGCATGCTTGCAGGCGATAAAGTGACAGCGATTGATGGACAAGCCGTTGAAAAATGGCAAGATTTAGCCGCTATCGTGCAAGACCATCCAAATGAAGATATTACCGTAACAATTGAGCGAGATGGACAATCTGTCAACTTAAATATGACGGTGAAGGAAATTCAGCAGGATGGCGAAAAATATGGCCAAATCGGTGTGCGCTATGAGAGCCCAAGGGAATTTAATCCACTAAAGGCAATTGTCTATGGGGCACAAGAAACCTATAATATGACTGTAAAAATATTTGAGCTTTTAGGTATGCTAATTACAGGTAAGTTCACAATAGATGCACTTTCAGGTCCTGTTGGTATTTATAAAGCAACAGAGCAAGTAGCCCAGTATGGGATTATGAACTTAATGAATTGGGCAGCAATGCTAAGCATTAACTTAGGGATTATGAACCTATTGCCATTGCCAGCACTTGATGGAGGCCGCTTATTATTCTTTGGCTTTGAAGCTTTGCGTGGCAAGCCAATTGACCGCCAAAAAGAAGGACTTGTGCATTTTGTTGGTATTGTGCTACTAATGATCTTAATGGTTGTTGTGACATGGAACGATATACAACGATTTTTCTTTTAATCGATAACTAGATATTTTGCAAATAGCTTTGAGTGCATTTTCGATGAAACATTGCGCTCAAAGCTAAATTTGTTTATGCTATGGAGAGTATAACTTATCTATGAAAAAGGTGGAACACTGAATGAAGCAAAGTAAAACATTTATTCCAACGTTACGTGAAGTACCTGCTGATGCTGAGGTCAAATCACATAAGCAATTACTACGTGCGGGGTTTATTCGTCAAAATACAAGTGGGGTATACTCGTATTTACCGCTTGCCAAACGTGTATTAACGAAAATTGAAACAATTATTCGTGAAGAAATGGAAGCCATCAATTCCATTGAGCTATTAATGCCATCACTACAATCTGCTGAGCTTTGGCAGGAATCAGGCCGCTGGGAAAAATACGGCCCAGAATTAATGCGTTTAAAAGACCGTCATGAGCGTGATTTTGCATTAGGACCAACACACGAAGAAGTCATCACTACTTTAGTACGCGATGAAATTAAATCCTATAAAAAATTACCGTTAACATTGTATCAAATTCAAACGAAATTCCGTGATGAAAAACGTCCTCGCTTCGGCTTATTACGTGGCAGAGAATTTATTATGAAGGATGCATATTCCTTCCATGCTTCCCGTGAAAGCCTAGACGAAACATATGAGGATATGTATCGTGCTTATTCTAATATTTTCTCCCGCCTCGGCTTAAACTATCGTGCTGTTATTGCAGATGCAGGTTCGATTGGCGGTAAAGGAACACATGAATTTATGGTACTTTCTGAAATCGGGGAAGATACAATTGCGTACTCAGATACTTCTGATTATGCAGCAAATATTGAAATGGCTGAGGTTGTTGTTGAGTACCAACCATCTGATGAAGCTTTAAAAGAAATTGAAAAAGTAGCAACACCAGAGCAAAAAACAATCGAAGCAGTATCCACTTTCTTACATGTAGAGCCTGCTCAAGTTATTAAGTCGTTAATTTTTGATGTTGATGGTGAGCTAGTTGTTGTACTGGCACGTGGTGACCATGAAATTAATGATATTAAACTAAAAAATGCTCTTAATGCAGATTCTGTGGAGCTTGCTAGTGAAGCAGCAATTCGCGAGTTATTAGGCTGCGGTGTTGGCTCAATTGGTCCAGTGAAATTACCAGTGGATGTAAAGGTAGTAGCAGACAATGCCGTGAAGGCAATTCGCAATGGCGTTGCTGGCGCAAATGAGGATGGCTTCCATTTAGTCAATGTGAATCCAGAGCGTGATTTTGCTGTCAACGACTACTTAGATATTCGCTTTATTCAAGAGGGTGACCCTTCTCCAGATGGACAAGGTACAATTAAATTTGCAGAAGGTATTGAAGTTGGGCATATTTTTAAATTAGGTACAACTTACTCTGAAAAAATGAATGGTACCTTCTTAGATGAGCAAGGCAAAGCACAGCCATTTATTATGGGCTGTTACGGCATTGGTGTTTCACGTATTTTAGCTGCTGTAGCAGAGCAATTCCAGGATGATAACGGCTTTACTTGGCCAATACAATTAGCGCCATATGATATTCATGTTGTGCCTGTGAATACAAAAGATGAAACACAGGTAGCATTAGCGGATGAGCTATATGGTTTATTAAAATCATATCGTTATGATGTATTGCTGGATGATCGCGCTGAGCGTGCAGGTGTTAAATTTGCAGATGCTGATTTAATTGGCCTACCTGTTCGTGTAACCGTTGGTAAAAAAGCGACAGAAGGTATTGTAGAAGTGAAATTCCGACAAACAGGTGAAACGTTTGAATGGAAAAAGGAAGAAGTTATTGATCGTTTAAATGAATTTTTCCGTAAAAACTAATAAGTAAGCTTCGAGAAAGAGCAATGCTTCTAATAGAGGCTTTTCTAAAATTTTGATAAGATAGTAGTAAAGAATTCGCGACACTTCTGCGGGACGGTAAGCTAAGCAAGAAGCAACAGATTTGTATCTGTGAAGCTTGAAGAGCACCCGCAGTGAGGAAGCGAATTTTTTTCTTGAATGCTCATCATAGCTTTAAGATGAATAAAGAATAGAGGGCTTAGTAACATAATCTTTTTTCTGAAAGTAGGTGTTGATCGATTGGAACAGCAACAAGAGGCAAGATCGAGATTTCGAATGCTCTTGCAGCAACTAGAATTAACAGATGATGTTTATATGTCATTTTTTGAAGCAGGTGAATTATCACGCTTAACCGTTCATAAAAGGAATCGACTTTGGCATTTTACCATTTTATTGCAGGATATACTGCCATTTTCGTTATACCAGCTTTTCCGTACACGCTTAACAGAGAAATTTTCAGCGATTGCTCAAATTTATACAACATTTGAAACAATCGAGAAAAATGTGACAGAGGAGCTTGTACAAGCTTATTGGTTAAGTGTTGTTGAGCAAATTGATGAAATGGCTCCAACATTGAAAAGCTGTCTGACTGCGCAAGTGCCAACATGGAATGGTCAAAAAATTTCCTTATCCTGTATGCAGGAAATGGAATATATGATGCTAAAAACAAAGTACGCTGACAAGCTGGCAGAAAGCTATTGTCAATTTGGCTTTCCTCGTATGGCATTTGACTTTGTCCTGCAGGAGCAATCAGAAGAAATGCTTGCAGCACAGGAAGCATTTGTTGAACAGAAGCGTATGGAGGAAGCGGCTCTTGCACAGCAAGCGATGGAAGACTTCCAAAAACGTGAGAAAGAGAAGAAGGATAATCCAGCAGCGGCAAGCCTCGGTGATCGACCATTCCAGCTTGGGATGCATATTAAAGACGATGAAATTATGGAAATTAAACGAATTGTCGAGGAAGAGCGCCGTGTCGTTATTGAAGGATTTGTCTTTGATACAGAAATTAAAGAACTGAAAAGCGGACGCTCATTATTACAAATAAAAATTACCGACTATACAGATTCAATTATTGTCAAGATGTTCTCACGTGACAATGATGATGCAGAATTAATGCAGCATCTGAAAAAAGGCATGTGGGTTAAGGTGCGTGGCTCTGTCCAAACAGATACATTTATTCGTGATTTAATTGTGATGGCAAATGATATTAATGAGATTAAAAAGCAAACAAGACAGGATTTAGCACCAGAGGGTGAGAAGCGAGTAGAATTGCATTTGCATACGCCAATGAGTCAAATGGACGCTGTAACACCTATTGACAGACTCGTTGCACAGGCTGCCAAATGGGGCCATCCAGCAGTTGCTATTACCGACCATGCTGTTGTGCAGGCATTCCCTGAAGCATACGCGGCTGGGAAAAAGCATGGCATCAAGATTATTTATGGGATGGAAGCTAATTTAGTGGACGATGGTGTTCCAATTGCATATGCCCCAGAGCATCGTTTGTTAGCAGATGCAACCTATGTTGTCTTTGACGTAGAAACAACAGGGCTATCAACAGCTTATGATACCATTATAGAACTTGCTGCTGTCAAAATTAAGGATGGACATGTTATCGATAAATATGAAAGCTTTGCCAACCCACATCATCCACTGTCAGCAACAACTATTGAGCTAACAGGTATTACGGATGATATGGTACGCAATGCACCAGAGGTCGAGCAGGTCATTAAAGAGTTCCATGCGTTTATTGGAGATGCGATTGTTGTCGCCCATAATGCATCCTTTGATATAGGCTTTTTATATACAGGCTATAAAAAATATGGGCTTGAAGAAACCGTACATCCAGTTATTGATACGCTAGAGCTTGCTAGGCTGCTCTATCCAACAATGAAAAACCATCGTTTAAATACATTATGTAAGAAATTTAATATTGAATTAACACAGCATCACCGAGCTATTTATGATACAGAGGCAACAGGCTACCTACTTTTACAACTGCTAAAAGATGCAGAGCAGCTAGCCATTAAATATCATGATGATTTTAATAAGCATATTGGTGGTGGTGATGCCTATAAAAAGGGCAGACCAATGCATTGTACAATTTTAGCTGTCGATAATGCAGGCTTGAAAAATTTATTTAAAATTGTTTCACATGCTCATACAAAAACATTTTATCGTGTTCCTCGTGTGACAAGGGCTGTGCTTGAGCAATATCGGGAAGGGCTATTAGTCGGCTCAGGCTGTAGCAATGGCGAATTATTTGAAACAATGATGAATAAATCCCCTGAGGAAGCGGAGCAGATTGCTCGATTTTATGATTATATTGAGGTGCAGCCAAAAGCGGTCTATGCTCCGTTGATTGAACGCAATGTCGTGCGTGATGAATGGACATTAGAGGATATTATTCGAAAGCTTGTCAAGCTAGGGAAAAAGCTTAATAAACCTGTCGTGGCAACAGGCAATGTCCATTATTTGGACCCAACAGATGCTATGTTTAGGCAAATATTGATCGGCTCTCAAGGTGGCGCAAATATTTTAAATCGATCAAAGCTACCTGAGGTTCATTTTAGAACAACGGATGAAATGCTGAAGGAATTTGATTTCTTAGGACCTGATCTTGCCAAAGAAGTGGTTGTAACCAATGCACAAAAAATTGCTGATAGCATTGGCGATGTAAAGCCGATTAAAGATGATTTATATACACCAAAAATTGAAGGCTCAGATGATGAAGTAACGAACTTAACCTATGAAATGGCGCATCGTATTTATGGCGAGGAATTGCCTGAAATCGTTAAAGCCCGCATTGAAAAAGAGCTAAAGTCGATTTTAGGACATGGCTTTGGCGTAATTTATTTAATTTCTGCCAAGCTGGTAAAAAAATCGTTGGCGGACGGTTATTTAGTAGGTTCGCGTGGTTCTGTTGGTTCTTCCCTCGTCGCAACCTTTATGGAAATTACCGAGGTCAATCCATTACCACCTCATTATATTTGCCCAAACTGTAAGCATTCTGAGTTTTTTGATGATGGTTCGGTTAGCTCAGGCTTTGACTTACCTAATAAAGACTGTCCAGAGTGTGGCACACTTTATAAAAAGGATGGACAGGATATACCATTCGAAACCTTCCTTGGTTTTAAAGGTGACAAGGTGCCTGATATCGATTTGAATTTTTCTGGTGAATATCAACCACAGGCACATAACTATACAAAGGTGCTATTTGGTGAGGATTATGTGTATCGTGCGGGAACAATCGGTACGGTTGCAGAGAAAACAGCATATGGCTATGTGAAGGGCTATGCAGGTGATCATAATTTACATTTCCGTGGCGCGGAAGTTGATCGCTTAGTACAGGGCTGTACAGGTGTAAAACGAACAACAGGGCAGCATCCAGGGGGCATTATTGTTGTACCTGATTATATGGATATTTACGATTTCTCCCCAGTGCAATACCCTGCGGATGCACAGGATGCTGAATGGCGGACAACCCATTTCGACTTCCATTCCATTCATGATAATATTTTAAAGCTTGATATACTTGGACACGATGATCCGACCGTCATAAGGATGTTGCAGGATTTATCTGGCATTGATCCAAAAACAATTCCAACAGATGACCCTGTTGTGATGAAAATCTTTAGCTCTCCTGAATCTTTAGGGGTGACAGAAAAGCAAATTGGCTGTAAAACAGGCACATTAGGTATACCAGAGTTTGGGACTAAATTTGTCCGTCAAATGCTGGAGGATACAAAGCCATCTACATTCTCAGAGCTTGTGCAAATTTCAGGACTCTCACATGGTACAGACGTATGGCTTGGAAATGCGCAGGAATTAATTCAAAGCGGTACATGTGTGCTAAAAGAAGTAATTGGTTGTCGTGATGATATTATGGTGTATTTAATTTACCAAGGGCTAGAGCCATCACTGGCATTTAAAATAATGGAATCTGTACGAAAAGGAAAAGGCTTAACAGAGGAATTTGAAGCAGAGATGCTGGCGAATAAGGTACCTGGCTGGTATATCGAATCATGTAAAAAGATCAAGTACATGTTCCCAAAGGCGCACGCAGCAGCATATGTATTAATGGCGGTGCGTATTGCTTGGTTTAAGGTGCATTTCCCAATTCTTTATTATGCGGCGTACTTTACAGTGCGTGCAGATGATTTTGATTTAATTGCGATGGTGCAAGGCTCACAAATGATTCGTGCACGTATTGATGAAATCAATATGAAAGGCTTAGATGCCTCTACAAAAGAGAAAAACTTATTAACCGTGCTAGAGATTGCGCTAGAGATGTGTGAGCGTGGGATGAGCTTCCAAAAAGTTGATTTATATCGCTCACAGGCAAGTGAATTTATTATTGATGGTAATACATTAATTCCGCCATTCGATGCGATTCCAGGGCTTGGCACTAACGTAGCGAAGCAAATTGTAGAGGCACGCAAGGACGGGGAATTTTTATCGAAGGAAGATTTACAGCAGCGAGGTCGTGTATCTAAAACCTTGATTGAATATATGGATCAGCTTGGCTGTCTAGAAGGTATGCCAGATGCCAATCAGCTATCACTGTTCTAATGTGTAGAGGCGTTCTAGATTTTGTTCCTTCTACAAAGTTCTTCCTCTGCAATGAAGGAATTTGCATTGTGTAATGAATTGTGCTATTCTAATGGTAATAATTTGTTGATATTTTTCCAGCAAAAGAGTGGGACATTCCCGCTCTTTTCTGTTGTTATACCATAGCAAAACAAATTTTGACTAACAGCAGGTAAGACCGTAAAATTTCACCACAGCAACTGGTGGAATTTCTGTTTTATTATGGTTCAGTAGAATTTGATAGATACAGGAGGAAATAATGAGCAAAGTACCAGCTTTAATTGAAGAGCTCGCTAAACCAATTGTGGATGAGTTAAACCTTGAACTAGTGGATATTGAATTCGTAAAAGAGGGACGTAATTGGTTCTTACGTGTATATGTTGATACGCCTGAGGGTGGCATTGACATTGACCAATGTGCTCAAGTAAGTGAGCGACTCAGTTTACTATTGGATGAAAAAGACCCCATTACGCAAAACTATTATTTAGAAGTTTCTTCACCTGGAGCAGAGCGTCCATTAAAAAAAGATGCTGATTTTGAAAAGGCAATTGGCAAATTTATTTATGTAAAAACCTATGAGCCCGTTAAGGACATGAAGGAATTCCAAGGCTACTTAACATCATACGATAAGCATACATTGGTGATGGATGTGCGCATTAAAACGCGTAAAATAACAGTAACAATTGAACAGGAAAAAATTGCTTTGGCGCGATTAGCCATCGATTTTTCAGCATAATGCATATTTAGGAGTGAAAATAAAATGAGTAGTGATTTGTTAGATGCGCTAAATGCGCTAGAAGAGCAAAAAGGAATTTCAAGAGATGTGTTAATTGAAGCCATTGAAGCGGCATTAGTTACAGCTTACAAACGCAACTTTAACCAAGCACAAAATGTTCGAGTTGATTTAAATTTAGATAAAGGCTCTATTCGTGTATTCTCACGTAAGGACGTTGTAGAAGAAGTAGAGGATGATCGTTTACAAATTTCGTTAGAGGATGCCAAAGCTATCAATCCTGCTTATCAGCTAGAAGATATTGTCGAGCAAGAAGTAACACCACGCAACTTTGGACGTATTGCTGCACAAACGGCAAAGCAAGTTGTGACACAGCGTGTACGTGAAGCAGAGCGAGGTTTAATTTACGAGCAATATGTAGATCGTGAAGATGATATCGTAACAGGTGTTGTAGAGCGTCTAGATGCTCGCAATATTTATGTTGGCTTAGGTAAAGTAGAAGCAGCATTGCCAGTCAATGAACAAATCCAAGGTGAAACATATCAGCCACATGATCGTATTAAAGTATATATTACAAAAGTTGAACGTACGACACGTGGACCACAAGTAATAGTATCTCGTACACATCCAGGTTTACTACGCCGCTTATTTGAAATGGAAGTACCTGAGATTTATGAGGGCATTGTCGAAATTAAATCAATTGCTCGTGAAGCGGGTGATCGTTCTAAAATTTCAGTTTACGCACACAATGAAGAAGTTGATCCAGTTGGTTCATGTGTAGGTGCAAAAGGTGCGCGTGTACAAACAATTGTCAATGAGCTAAATGGTGAAAAAATTGATATTGTAGAATGGTCTGAGGACCCAGTTGTCTTTGTCGCAAATGCACTAAGCCCATCAAAAGTATTAGATGTGCAAGTGGACGAAGAAGAAAAATCAACAACAGTTGTTGTACCAGATTATCAATTATCACTAGCAATTGGTAAGCGTGGACAAAATGCACGTTTAGCTGCGAAACTGACTGGCTGGAAAATTGATATTAAGAGTGAAACAGATGCTCGCGAATTAGGTATTTATCCTTCTGCTACAAGCACATTCATACCTGCTGAGGATGAAGACAGTGATTTTGATGAAGTAGCAGTAGACTTATATCAAGATGACGAAGAATAAGTAAGAAAGCCCGTGTGACAAGTTAGCTGGCAGTATTCAGTGGGCCCCCTACGCCGACTGAATACTGTCAGAGCGTCAAGTAGAGCACGACTTGTCCACCTCTTACGACAAGCTTCAGAGAGGAATGGTGATTCTTATGGCTGTAAATAGAAAAGTACCTCTTCGGAAATGTGTAGCGACTGGAGAAATGCTACCAAAGAAAGAGATGATACGTGTTGTTCGCTCAAAAGAGGGCGAAGTAAGTGTAGATGTTTCAGGGAAAAAGCCTGGGCGTGGTGCCTATGTTTCGAAATCTGAGGAAGCCGTTGACATCGCGCGTAAGAAAAATGTATTAGGGCACCAGCTTGATGTGAAAATTCCTGAAGAAATCTATGAGGAGCTTATTTTGCTTATTCGTAGGGAGTCAATTTTATGATGAATCAAGCAATATTTAATTTGCTTGGGATTGCGGCAAGAGCCCGTAAAGTGATTTCAGGAGAAGAGCTAGTTGTGAAGGAAGTCCGCAATGGCAATGCCAAGCTAGTGCTGCTTGCAAACGATGCTTCTAAAAACGCTAGTAAGAAAATTCAAGATAAGTGCACGTACTACAACGTTGAGTATCATGTATTTGGTGATCGATATGAGCTAGGACATGCTACAGGTAAGGAGGCCCGAGTGGCTTTAGCGATTACCGATAAAGGTTTTGCAAGTAAATTGTCTAGTCTACTCAACGAAAACTAATCGGGGGTGAGCAGATGACCAAAATCAGAGTTCATGAATATGCGAAACAAGTGAATAAAACGAGTAAAGAGGTTATTGAAGCACTAAATAAATTAAATGTGAGTGTAACAAATCATATGTCTATGTTAGAAAAGGACACTGTGATAAAGTTAGACAAATCATTTAAAGCAACACCTGAGAAAAATGTAGCAAAACAACAAACACAAAATATATCACAAAAATCTCAAGCAGCTGGTCAGTCAAAAACACAACATTCGGCAAAGAAGCAGGAAGGCCAAAAGCAACAATTTGCTGCTTCTAAGCCGAGAGCAAACAATCAACAACATTCAAATTCGTCTAACGAAAAATCTAAGAATACAAAAGGTAATCAAAATAGAAATATGACACAAAATAACAATAATAATCGCAGAGGTGGCGGTGGTTATAACCAACGTCCAAAACCAGGAATTCATGGAGGCAAACGTCGCCATCCAAAAACACATCAACCATCTATACCAGTGAAACAAAAGGAACTTCCAGAAAAAATTACGTTTGTGGAATCCTTATCAGTAGCAGAGCTAGCAAAAAAATTGCACCGTGAACCATCTGAAATTATTAAAAAACTATTTATGCTTGGTGTAATGGCAACGATTAACCAAGAATTAGATAAGGATGCAATCGAATTAATTTGCGCAGACTATGGTGTAGAAGTTGAAGAAGAAATCCGTGTGGATATTACGGATTTAGAAACACACTTCGAGCAAACAGAAGAAGTAAACGAGGCAGAATTATCAGAACGTCCGCCAGTTGTGACAATTATGGGACACGTTGACCATGGTAAAACAACATTGCTAGACTCTATTCGTCATACAAAAGTAACTGCTGGCGAAGCTGGCGGTATTACACAGCATATTGGTGCTTATCAAGTAACAGAAGGTGATAAAAAAATCACATTCCTTGATACACCAGGACACGCTGCATTTACAACAATGCGTGCACGTGGTGCAAAAGTAACCGATTTAACAATTTTAGTAGTAGCTGCTGATGATGGTGTGATGCCACAAACAGTAGAGGCTATTAATCATGCAAAAGCAGCGGAAGTACCAATTATCGTTGCTGTGAATAAAATGGATAAACCGTCAGCAAATCCAGACCGTGTGATGCAAGAGCTAACAGAGCATGGTTTAGTTCCTGAAGCTTGGGGCGGTGACACAATTTTCGTACCAATTTCTGCTTTAAAAGGTGAAGGCATTGATACATTATTAGAAATGATTTTACTTGTTGCAGAGGTTGGCGAGCTTAAAGCAAATCCAGAGCGTTTAGCAATTGGTACAGTGATTGAAGCTCAGCTTGATAAAGGGCGCGGCTCAGTGGCAACACTATTAGTACAAGACGGTACATTAAAAGTAGGTGATCCAATCGTTGTTGGTCATACGTACGGTCGTGTACGTGCAATGGTCAACGATAAAGGTCGTCGTGTCAAAGAAGCTGGACCATCTACACCAGTGGAAATTACAGGTTTAAATGATGTACCACAAGCTGGTGACCGTTTCGTTGTCTTTGAAGATGAAAAAACAGCACGCCAAGTTGGGGAAACACGTGCAATGTCAGTTATTCAAGCACAGCGCTCAGAAAAGCAACGCGTAACACTTGATAATTTATTTGAGCAAATGAGCCAAGGCGAAATGAAAGAGCTTAACTTAATTGTGAAAGCAGACGTTCAAGGTACTGTAGAAGCAATGGCAGCCTCATTAATGAAAATTGACGTAGAAGGCGTTAATGTGAAAATTATTCACACAGGTGCTGGTGCCATTACGGAATCTGATATTTCACTTGCAGCCGCTTCTAATGCGATTGTTATCGGCTTCAATGTACGTCCAGATGCAAATGCCAAACGTGCAGCAGAAGAAGAAGGCGTAGATATTCGTTTACACCGCATTATTTATAAAGTAATCGAAGAAATCGAACAAGCGATGAAAGGTATGCTTGATCCTGAGTTTGAAGAAAAAATTATCGGTCAAGCGGAAGTTCGCCAAACAATTAAAGTATCAAAAGTTGGTACGATTGCGGGTTCATATGTAACAGAAGGAAAAGTAACACGTGATTCTGGTGTACGTGTAATCCGTGATAATGTTGTTATTTTCGAAGGTGAATTAGATACACTAAAACGCTTTAAAGATGAAGTAAAAGAAGTAGCAAAAGGATACGAATGTGGTATTACCATTACAAACTTCAACGATATTAAAGAAGGCGACATTATTGAAGCCTATATTATGGAAGAAGTTAAACGCGTATAATGATTGTTTATGCAGAGGTTGAATTTATCATTCAAACTGCCCATTCGTTAAAGGAAAAACGAGCTGTCCTACAGCGTATGCTTACTCGCACAAAGCAAAAATTTAATGTTTCCATTGCGGAAATTGACCATCAAAATGTATGGCAGCGCACAAAGTTAGCACTTGTTGCTGTTTCTTCATCGAAAGAGGCGGCTGAACGAGAAATTAATCATGCGCTCCACTACTTAGAGTCAAATCCGTCATGGGAACAGCTAAATGTCTGGCGAGATTATTTATAAGGTATAGTAGATAGTTGTGGTAGCAATCAAAGAATGAATATACAACTATCTGTACATCGAAATAGAGGTGACAAATTATGTCTCTACGTTCAAACCGTGTTGCCGAGCAAATGAAAAAGGAGCTTGGTGATATTCTTGGCCGTAAAATCAAAGACCCACGTGTTGGCTTTGTGACTGTTACAGGTGTTGAAGTAACAGGTGATTTACAGCAAGCAACAATTTATATAACATCTTTAGGCAATGAACGTGAACGTGAGGAAACACTGAAAGCTTTAGTGAAAGCCTCTGGTTTTATTCGCTCAGAAATTGGTTCACGCATTCGTCTAC
Organism: Lysinibacillus sp. NPDC098008; assembly: GCF_044760715.1. Taxonomy (NCBI): domain Bacteria; kingdom Bacillati; phylum Bacillota; class Bacilli; order Caryophanales; family Bacillaceae; genus Lysinibacillus; species Lysinibacillus sp. NPDC098008. Next base: position 80,412 of record NZ_JBIWBA010000002.1, on the reverse strand, counting down.
GACGTACACCAGAATTAATCTTTGAATTTGATTCATCGATTGAATATGGTAATCGTATTGATTCATTGTTAAGAGATTTACACAAAGAATAAGCTGATTAAAAGTCTGCCACATGCATCGTCATGCAGGCAGACTTTTTCTTGTAAAGAAAGCGATGGGGAGGAGCTATATGAACGGTATTTTACCGCTTTGGAAAGAAAGAGGCATGACGAGCCATGATTGTGTCTTTAAATTACGCAAAATTTTGCGGACAAAAAAAGTTGGGCATACAGGTACACTTGATCCAGGTGTTGAGGGCGTACTACCAATTTGTATTGGCCAAGCAACTCGAATAGCAGAATATTTAACGGACGCAGGGAAAACCTATGAAGCAATTATTTCAATCGGTCGTACCACGACAACCGAGGATGCAGAAGGTGAAACTGTTGAAGAAAATCTTACGATAAAAAAATTTTCTCGTGAACAGTTGCTAGAGGTTTTAGCTTCATTAACTGGAGTTATTGAACAAACACCACCCATGTTTTCAGCAGTAAAAGTAAATGGGAAGCGCCTCTATGAATATGCGCGAAAAGGCGAAAGTGTTGAAAGACCAACCCGCCAAGTCACAATTTATGATTTAGAGCTTCTTGATGAGCTAGCACAATATGAGGGGCAAGAGATTACATTTCCTGTCCGTATCGCTTGCAGTAAAGGGACCTATATACGAACATTAGCTGTACAAATTGGTGAGGCGCTTGGCTATCCAGCACATATGAAGGAACTCGTACGAACTGCCTCAGGTACCTTTACACAGGATAACTGTTTTACATTAGCACAGGTTGCTGAGCTAATGGAGGCTGAGCAAGGGGCTACCTGTATTTTACCTGTCGAGTATGCATTAGCAGACTATCCATATATTGAGATTACGAACGCCAATGAAAAAGAAATTTTCAATGGACAAGTGCTCCCAGCAGATGCATTATTAAAGAGTCATGATAAAATTGTGTTTGGAATCAATGGAAAGGCAGTTGCGGTTTATCAAGCTCATCCGACAAAGGAAGGGCTGATGAAACCACACAAGATGTTTCCGATGATAGAGTAGGAGGATTTTTGCATGGAGGTCATTCATTTAAAATACCCTCATCAATTACAACAGCGAGAAAGCAAGCAACCATATTCATTAGCACTAGGCTTTTTCGATGGTGTACATAGAGGGCATCAAGCAGTGATTAAGACAGCGAAGGAAGAGGGGGACAAGCGGCACATTCCAACTGCGGTAATGACATTCGATCCACATCCTTCACTAGTCCTTGGTGGACGTAATGAAAAGGTTTTCTATATTACACTTTTACAGCAGAAATTACAGCTTTTCAAGGAGCTAGGTGTGAATGCCGTATTTGTTGTTCATTTTACATCTGACTTTGCCAAGCTTTCACCCGCTGCATTTATTGATACATTTATTCGCGAATTAAATATTCAGCATGTGACAGCTGGATTTGATTTTTCTTTTGGCGCATTTGGAAAAGGTACAATGGAGGATATGCGCGCATTAAGTAATGGCGATTACGGTGTAACGATTGTTGATAAAAAAACAGATGATATTGAAAAAATTAGCTCTACTCGTATTCGTAAGCTTTTACAGGAAGGCGAGATGGAAGCTGCAAGAACATTATTAGGAAGACCATTTGAAATTAGTGGTATTGTTGTGCATGGCGATAAGCGTGGGCGTACAATAGGCTTCCCAACCGCAAATATTCAAGCATTGGAAGGAACGTATATTCCAGCAAGTGGTGTCTATGCGGTGCGTTTGCTTGTGCAAAATAATTGGTATGATGCTGTTTGTAATGTAGGCTATAAACCTACTTTCAAAGACCCAAGCAATAAGCAGCTCTCCATTGAAGTCCATATTTTAAACTTTGATAAAAATATCTATGGTGAGGAAGTTCATGTCACGTGGTATAAACGTATTCGCAGTGAACGAAAATTTGATGGCATTGAAGCATTAAAAACCCAAATCGAAAAGGATAAGCAAGAAACTATTCGCTATTTTAATGAGCTTCAATAGCTTGTTCCATTCGCTAAGTCAGTGTTTTTACTTGCTTGACCAATTGTTTTATGGTAACATTCATAAGTGCATAAATGCTTAACCTTAGCTCGGTATATCGATGACTCCAACGTTTACTGTGCTAATGGGGATACATTATTATTTAGGAGGTCCATATAAATGGCTATTTCAAAAGAACGTAAAAACGAAATTATCGCTGAGTATCGCACTCACGAAAGTGACACTGGTTCACCAGAAGTACAAGTTGCAGTATTAACAGCAGAAATCAATGCTTTAAACACTCACTTACGTACACACAAAAAAGATTTCCACTCTGAGCGTGGTCTTCTTAAAATGGTAGGTCGTCGTCGTCACTTATTAAAATATCTTCGTGAAACTGACGTACAACGCTACCGTGAATTAATCAACCGTTTAGGCTTACGTCGCTAATTAATAGCAAGATTTAAGACTATAGACATGTTTACATGTCTATAGTCTTTTTTTATCTTGCGTCTTTGTTCATCAGAAAGTCACAACTTTTTTACACAACCATGAACGATCGCTAAAAAAGATTTATACGAAATACAACGGTGATATATTTTAATCACATCGTATTGTTTAGACAAAAGTCATGCGACGATTGATCTAAAACAATGATTGAGTATAAAAGAAGTTGCTTTCAATAACATTGTCAAGAGAAAAGGGTGAGTTGTATGTTTAATAAACTGTTACGAGAAAACACAATTGTTGCTGGCGTATTAACAGTTATTCGTATTTACTTAGGATGGCATTGGCTAACAGCAGGGTGGGGAAAGGTAGTCAATGATTTTGATGCAACTGGCTTTTTGATAAATGCGGTGGAAAATCCCGTAACAAGTGGTAGCAGTGGCGAATTAATGTATCCGTTATATGTAAAATTTATTGAGGCATTTGCTGTACCTAATGCACAGCTTATTAATATTTTAATTCCTTGGGGAGAGGTTTTAGTAGGGCTAGGGCTGATTCTTGGCTGTTTAACAACATATGCAGCATTTTTCGGCATGGTTATGAACTTTGCATTTTTACTAGCAGGCACAATATCCAGTAATCCTTGGGATATTTTATTAGCTATCTTTATTGCAGCTGCAGGCTATAATGCAGGTAAATTTGGACTAGACCGCTTCGTGATACCATTATTTAGAGAAGAACTAAAAATAGCAAATATAAATGACACTTCAACAAAAGCTATCTCTAAAAATACATAGCATAGCTCAACTCAAACCCCTCTGTCAAAATAATGACAGGGGGATTTTTATCGTGTATAGGATTTTTAAGCGTGGATGCCCCTTGCTCTTACTGTTTTGCAAGACGCTAAAATCAAATTATTGAGGCAGGTTGTATTTGCACTCCCAATGTGCAACAGTAAAATATATGCATCACTATAAATATTCTTTGGACGATTAAGTGAGTATCCGTGGTATAATGATAGTATTGGATAAATTTGCACTTGAAAAATAATGGAGTAAAAAAGGTTATTGCTAGGGTAAAAATGTTTTCGATAAAATGTCGAAATAAATCTTAAATAAATTGGCAATAACTGAATTTAACTGTATGATTAGTTTATAAAATATTTTTTAGCATAGAACAAGCATTTTTGGTACACTTACTATTAGTACATACAGACGAAGTAAGTGTTTTATAATAGAGAGGGGTTCATTAAATGAACGAAAAGAAAGTCTATTCCTACGAATGGGCTGGCCGTCCACTTGTTATTGAAGTTGGACAGTTAGCAAAACAAGCAAATGGAGCCGTATTAGTCCGTTATGGCGATACTTCTGTACTTGCTACAGCAACAATGTCAAAATCACCAAAACCACTTGATTTCTTCCCATTAACAGTTAACTATGAAGAACGTCTATATGCTGCAGGTAAAATTCCTGGCGGCTTTATTAAACGTGAAGGACGCCCTTCTGAAAAGGCAATTTTAGCAAGCCGCTTAATTGACCGTCCAATTCGCCCGATGTTCCCAGATGGCTTCCGTAATGAAGTACAAGTCATTTCGATGGTCATGTCAAATGACCCTAATTGTACTTCTGAAATGGCAGCAATGGTTGGTTCATCATTAGCATTAGCAATTTCAGATATTCCATTTAACGGGCCAATAGCAGGTGTACAAGTTGGCTATATTGATGGGGAGTTTATTGTAAACCCAACAGTGGAGCAATCTAACCAATCAACAATTCACTTATCTGTAGCAGGTAACAAAGATGCGATTAACATGGTTGAGGCTGGTGCGCTTGAAGTGCCAGAAGAAACAATGTTAGAGGCAATTATGTTTGGTCATGAGGAAATTAAAAAAATCATTGCCTTCCAAGAGCAAATTGCAGCAGAGGTAGGTAAAGAAAAGCTACCAGTGACATTATTTGAAATTGATGAAGCGATTCAAGCAGATATAAAAGCAGTTTGTGAAGCGGATATGCATGATGCAATTCAAACGGCTGAGAAGCATGCACGTGATGAGGCGATTCAAGCAGTAAAAGATCGTGTGGTTGCTTCCTATGAAGAGCAAGAAGCAGACGAAGAAACAATGAAGCAAGTGTATACGATTCTCGATAAGATGGTAAAAGACGAGGTACGTCGTCAAATTACAGAGGACAAAATTCGTCCTGATGGTCGTAAGCTCGATGAAATTCGACCACTTTCATCTGAAACTGGCTTATTACAACGTACGCATGGTTCGGCACTATTTACACGTGGACAAACACAAGCATTATCAATTTGTACACTAGGGGCACTTGGTGATGTACAAATTATTGATGGTTTAGGTGTAGAAGAATCAAAACGCTTTATGCACCATTATAACTTCCCGCAATTTTCTGTAGGGGAAACAGGCCCAATCCGTGGACCAGGTCGTCGTGAAATTGGTCACGGTGCTTTAGGTGAGCGTGCGCTTGAAGCGGTTATTCCAGATGAATCTGAGTTCCCATATACAATCCGCTGTGTATCAGAGGTATTGGAATCAAACGGTTCTACATCTCAGGCTTCCATCTGTGCATCAACATTAGCGATGATGGATGCAGGTGTTCCATTAAAAGCACCAGTAGCAGGTATCGCAATGGGTCTTATTAAAAAAGGTGAGCATTACTCCATTTTAACGGATATTCAAGGAATGGAAGACCATTTAGGTGATATGGACTTTAAAGTTGCCGGTACAGCTAAAGGTGTAACAGCTCTACAAATGGATATTAAAATTGATGGGTTATCTCGCAATATTTTAGAAGAAGCACTAACACAGGCTAAAGTAGGACGTATGCATATTTTAGAGTCAATGCTTGCAACACTATCAGAACCACGTCAAAAATTATCTGAGTTTGCGCCAAAAATCGTTATTGTAAAAATTAATCCAGATAAAATCCGCGATGTAATCGGACCTGGCGGTAAACAAATTAATAAAATTATTGAAGAAACAGGCGTAAAGATAGATACAGAACAAGATGGTACAATCTATATTTCTTCTGCTGATGAAGCAATGAATGCACGCGCAAAACAAATTATTGAAGATATTGTACGTGAAGCAAAAGAAGGCGAATACTACCTAGCAACAGTGAAGCGTATTGAAAAATTCGGTGCGTTTTGTGAAATCTTCCCAGGCAAAGATGGCTTGCTACACATTTCTGAAATCCAAGAGGAACGTACAAAGCAAGTTGAGGATGTTTTAAAGCTTGGTGATGAATTACTTGTCAAAGTGATTGAAATTGATAAGCAAGGTCGTGTGAATTTATCTCGTAAAGTAGTTGTACAAGAGGAAAAAGAGCGCGCTGCACAAGGCAAATAATAATAATGGAAAGGCTGCGTATAGTGCGCAGTCTTTTTCAATCCTATAAAATACTTATGTTTACAAGAAAGAGAGAAAGATAGAAGTGGGGGAGATTTTTTGGTTCAAGTACATACATGCCCAAATGGTGTGCGAATTGTGTCGGAGCAAATTGATTATGTAAGGTCTGTAGCTTTAGGTATTTTTGTCAATGCAGGCTCTCGCTATGAGCTGCCTGAAGAGAATGGTATTACACATTTTATTGAACATATGCTGTTTAAAGGAACAGCAACTCGCTCAGCACGGCAAATTGCAGAAGAGTTTGATCGAATTGGCGGAGAGCTTAATGCTTTTACCTCGAAAGAAAATACATGTTATTATGCCAAGGTTTTAGACCATCATGCAGAGCTTGCGATGACGATATTAGCAGATATGTTTTTTAACTCTACATTTGCCGAAGAAGAATTGGAAAAAGAGCGACAAGTTGTATTAGAGGAAATATTAATGAGCGAAGATGCCCCTGATGACGATGTGCATGAAAAGCTATGGAGCGTGATGTATCCAAATGATGCACTTGGTCGTCCAATTTTAGGTACAGCTGCTACATTAAAAACATTTACAGCAGCAACAATACGACAGTATATGGCAAAGCATTATGGTCCTGAGTCTGTTGTTATTTCTGTTGCAGGCAATATCTCACCACAGCTTCTTGCAACGATTGAACAGCTCTTTGGGCACTACAAGCCTTCACCGCTTGCTATTGAGCCAGTATTAACATATCCGACGTTTCATGCAGGGGAAATTATGAAAATACGTGATACAGAGCAAGCACACCTAGCGATTTCCTATCCAGCAATTGGTGTAAAGGACCCTGACATGTATAGCTTTATTGCGCTAAATAGCATTATCGGTGGTAATATGAGCTCACGACTGTTTCAAGAGGTGCGTGAGGAACGAGGGCTAGCCTATTCTATTTTTTCCTATCAATCATGTTATGCCGATGTAGGTGCTTTTACGATTTATGGTAGTACGAGTCGACAGCAATTAGCACAGCTTCAGCATACCATTGATGCCACTTTACTAGATATTGTAGCAGGTGGTGTTACAGAGGAGGAGCTTGATAATGCAAAAGAGCAGCTTAAAGGCAGCTTTGTCCTTGGCTTAGAGGGGACAGGTGCTCGTATGAATCGCAATGGAACAAGTGAACTTGTCCATCGCAAGCATCGAACTGTAGACGAGGTTCTTAAATCGATAGATGCCGTATCGATGGAGTCAGTGGATCGGCTGATTGCTAAAATTTTAAAAGCAGAACCAGCTATCTCAATCATAGGTCCTAGCGAATAAAGATATTTTAATAAGATAGCATTTGTTCAAGCTATTATTAGATAGGAGATTGGCATTTATTTTCAATGTGGATAAGTGACAACAGCCCTCCATAAAACCTTTACCCAAAAGGTAACACTTTATTAAACTGGCGAGGAAGGTACTTGATTCCCGGGGATAGCGAGACATGTCACCCTCTCTAAATGGAGAGGTAGCGAAGGAAGCCGCTCTGCACATGCTCATAGGAAAGCAAGTAGCCTGCAATGAAATCCATTTCCTTTTAATTGACTGTTTTGCTATTCAACACAATTAAAAATAGGCTGCCAAATAAGGCAGCCTATTTTTTGATGAATATTTAGCTTTAGCAAATTTCCTTTGCCAAATATAAATAAAGACATTTGTGAAACACAAGAAAAGTGATGAGGATACTAACCAGTGTTGGTATGAATAAGATAATTAAATTTGCAGCTACTAGTGATAAATAATAATGAATAACAAAATTTAGCAGAATGATAAGCACAATAGCTGTAAGCATTCTAACCGTTCTCATTCTCTCTGTTTCATCAAGATGCTGAATATAAAATTGACTACAGATAAGTAAAGAGGCGCTACTTATATAAGCAAAGTACATAGCAAGATGCTCGATAAAATTTTCAGATGCATCAGGTTGTGTGAAATACATAGGCGCAAGGATAGTAAAGAGCAATGCAATAAGGCCATAGCAAAATAAAAAATCGGATTGCAATTGTGTTTTCTTTAATAGAGGTAGCGTATTGACATACATTGTCCACTTTACTTGACGGTCGCCTTTATATAAATTATCTACGATGTTGGCAGAAATAACGACAACAAATAATCCGATAGAAGGACTATCTACAAAAGGTAAATGTACAAAATGAAGAAGTAAACATATCGTCATTGTAAAAAGAATAGTCCATTTTTGTACGACAATTCTTTGTAACAACAGTGCTCGCATGAGATCCCTCCTAAAACTCTTTTCTTTTATAAATAGCAGTAGAAACTAGAGAGGCAGAGCAGTATTAGCCCGCCCAAAGGTGCTAAATAGACGTATTGCTTTAAATATAGAAACGTTTGAGTCATATCAGGGATATATTCTTTAAATATCCCCGTTAAGAAACCAGGGATAAAACAAAACGCAATGAGGACTATTCTTCCTTTAATAGAGCCAAATTTAATATAGATAGGTAGTAATACGGCTAATAAACAGAGCGCCGATGTTATGATCAAATTAAACGTTAGGAAAAATTCTAAAGTGATGTCGTTTTTGGTAAAAAAATTGATAAAAAATAGGATAGGTAATGCCATAACAAGTCCGAAAATCATTAACATCACACTAAGTATATATTTACTAAAAACGATATCTGCTTTAGAAATTGGTAAAGTATTAGCGTATTTATCCCACTTACTTTGTTCATCGTAGCTAAGCGCAGTTATCGCTTGTATCGTAACAATAAAAACAATAACAGCTAGAAGCATTGCGCTTTGCTGCATAAAAATAGCCATCATAAGAAGAAATATAAGAACAAATGCTTGTGCTTTCATTTGTCGTTGAATGGTCATTAAATCTTTTAGGATAAGTCCTACCATATTTAAACACTACCTTTCACGAAAAATAGCATGATATCTTCTATAGAAGGCCTTTCAAGTCTGAAAGCCTCATTTACTTCATTTTTCAGAACTAATGCTTCTATTCCAAACGCACCAGGACGGGTTCTTAGAATAGCATGCTCTGGCAAGTCGTTTACTTCCTCACTGTTACCTTTGAAAATACCATATTCATATAATAGAGCATCTTTACTCTCGCTCAATAAAATCTCACCATTATGAATTAACGTAATATAGTCAGCAATTTTTTCTAAATCGCTTGTAATATGCGAAGAAAATAAAATGCTGTGCGTTTCATCCTGCATAAATGCTAAAAATAAATCCAGAATTTCATCCCGAATAATAGGGTCTAATCCACTTGTTGGCTCATCTAAAATCAATAATTTTGGATGATGTGCCAATGCTAAGGCAATTGATAGCTTCATCCTCATTCCTCGTGATAGTTCCTTTATCTTCTTCCTCTTTGGCACCTTAAATTGAGCTAATCTTTCAAAATAATAGTCTGAATCCCATGTTTGAAATACTTTTCTCATGATTTTGTCGAGTTGCGTCGCATTTAGCGTTTCTGGTACATGTAAATCGTCAAATACAACGCCGATGTCGTTTTTTATCGATAGTTCGTTTTCGACATGATCTTTGCCAAATAGCAAAATTTCGCCATATTCTTTTTTTATTAAATTCAGCATGCATTTTATCGTTGTTGATTTGCCAGCCCCGTTTTCTCCAACAAAACCCATTACCGTGCCTTGAGGGACGGAAAAACTTATATCTTTAAGAAAAAAGCCTTCAAAGCCCTTATGTAGATCATGAATTTCAATGGCATTCATATTACTTATCCTCCTCTAACATTAAAGATAGTAGTTCTTGTAATTCTTCACTAGAAAGTCCAGCGGTTTTCGCTATTTTTGCTGCCTTTTGCAAATGCCCCTCTACTTGCCGTAATAGCTCCTCACGTAGAAAGTCTTGATTTCGTTCTGTGACAAAGCTCCCTTTACCAGCGACAGTTTCAATGAAACCATCTCGCTCTAAATCAGCATAGGCACGTTTAGTGGTCATCACACTTATTTTTAAATCCTTTGCTAAAGCGCGGATAGACGGTAGTGCATCACCAGCCTGTAATTTATTAGCTAAAATAGCCTCTTTGAGCTGTATGGTGATTTGCTCATAAATAGGTTTTTCACTCGCATTACTTAAATGGATATGCACAAATCATCACCTCTTATAACTGTATATATACACTATATACAGAAGGCGATGGAAATGCAACATATTCGTACTTTAGGTAGGGGTCACGATTTGCAAAAAGTCCGCATATATTGAGGTAACGGCTCAAGGAGGGAGATGAGGCATGCTACTATCTGAGATGGTGGATAAGGAGTTAATTCAAATTGAGGGTGGCGTACATTTTGGCATCCTGGCACATACAGAATGCCTATTAGATGTGCAAACAGGAAAAATACATGGTTTTGAAATTGTGAAAGATAAACTACCATTCCAAAAAAAGAAAATGAAAGTTAGTGAAATGATACCTTGGCACGAAATTATTTTAATTGGTGAAGATCGTATTTTATTTAATAAGACATCTACAGTACAGTCAGAATATTTACAGTGAGGTGAGCTTTTGGAAAACGAAAAATGGCTTGTTATCGGTGAGGACTCCCGATTAAAGGAACTAGCTACAATGCTAAGAAGTCCATCGAGAACAGTATTTTATAAAAGAACAACCGTATGGAACGAAGAGTTAAATAAACTTGTTTTAGAATTCCAGCCTAATAAAATCGTATTACCTATTCTTCCATTAAAAATAGAAGTTGAGCAGCTCTATGGTATATCACAAGTGAAATTTTATACAGGACGTTTAACTATGCATTGGAAGCAATTACTAGCAAAAAATAAATCAATTTGCTATTTGCAGCAAGAATCATTTATTTGGCAGAATGCGCGGTTAACAGCGGAGGGATTTATCGCCACGTTTTACGGACTCGAGCAAAAATGTATTTACGGACAAAATTTTACAATCGCAGGCTTTGGACGCATCGCCAAAATGCTCGCCTCTTTACTTGTTAAAATGGGAGCCGATGTGCATATTGTTGCACGCTCTGTTGTGCAAATAAGTGAAGCAAAAGCATATGGCTATAAAGCAACAAACATAGATGACCGCCAATGGTCGATTCATAATAGTATTTTTATTAATACCATTCCAGCTAAATGGATTACAGAGTCCTTTAAGGAGCATGTTCCAGCCGTTTTATATGATTTAGCATCAGAGCCAGGCTGTTTAGATATAGATGCCGAACAACTGCAAACGTATGTACTATTACCATCATTGCCTGGGAAATACTTTGCACATGATGCTGCTAAAATATTGTGCAAAGCGATAGAGGAGGAAGAAAATTGTTAACGGGAAAACGAATTGGGCTAGGTATTACAGCCTCCCATTGTACGTATGAAGATGTTATACCTAAAATTCAAAATTTTATTGATGTAGGAGCAAGCGTTATTCCCATTATTACACACTCCGTTTTACATGCTGCTACACGCTTTGGTACTGGAGAGGAATGGGTGGCAAAAATAGAGGCATTAACAGGAGAAAAGGTCGTTTCCTCTATCAAAGAGGCAGAGCCATTTGGACCATCCAATCCATTAGATGCAATGGTCATTGCACCAATGACAGGAAATAGCATTAGTAAATTTGCCAATGCAGCAACAGATAGCCCTGTATTAATGGCTGCAAAAGCAACATTACGTAATGGCTCACCTGTTGTATTAGGCATTTCAACAAATGATGCTCTTGGGTTAAATGGCATTAATATTATGAAATTATTAAATGCCAAAAATATTTATTTTATCCCATTTGGTCAGGATGCCCCACACTCCAAACCGAATTCATTAATTGCTGATTTTGACCAAATGGTAGCAACTGTTCATGCAGCAATTACGCAAAAAAAGCAATTACAGCCACTCTTGATACAATATTTTAAATAAATTATAGATTACACACAATTTTCAGTATTTTTATGATACAATAGCACACATTATGGAACTTGTATTCAAGGAGAGATGATAGATGACAAAGCAGTTAACAGTTGCTGTTGTTGGAGCAACAGGGGCAGTAGGCTCAAAAATGATGGAGCAATTAATTAAACGTAAATTTCCAATAGGGACAATTAAATTTTTAGCTTCTGCACGTTCAGCAGGCAAACCAATCGAATTTAATGGTCAAACATATACAATTGAAGAAGCGACACCTGAAGCTTTTGAAGGCGTCAATGTCGCTTTATTCTCAGCAGGTGGTTCCGTATCAGCTGCACTTGCACCAGAGGCAGCTAAGCGTGGGGCAGTTGTGATTGATAATACGAGTCATTTCCGTATGGACCCAGAAGTACCGCTTGTTGTACCTGAAGTGAACCGTGGCGACCTTGCCAAACATAAAGGCATTATCGCTAATCCAAACTGTTCAACAATTCAAATGGTAGCTGCACTTGAACCAATTCGCGCTGCATTTGGTTTAACAAAAGTACTTGTTTCAACATATCAAGCTGTTTCAGGTGCAGGTATTTCTGCTATTCAAGAATTAAAAACACAAAGTGCTAATTGGGAAGCTGGCAAGAATGTAGAAGCAAGTATTTTACCAGCTGCTAGTGATCAACGCCATTACCCAATCGCTCGTAATGTCATCCCACAAATCGATAAATTCACAGATAACGGATTTACATACGAAGAAATGAAAATGATTAATGAAACAAAAAAAATTATGCATGCACCAGAACTAAATGTAGCTGCTACTTGTGTTCGTGTGCCAGTTGTTTCAGGTCACTCTGAATCTGTTTATATTGAAGTAGAAAAAGACGCATCAGTGCAAGATATTTTTGACGTACTACGTCATGCACCAGGAATAGTATTGCAGGATGATATTGCAACACAAACTTACCCAATGCCAATTTATGCAGAAGGGGAGGACGCTACTTTTGTAGGACGTATCCGTCAAGATTTAGATAACAGCAAAGGATTCCATTTATGGATTGTTTCCGACAATTTATTAAAAGGTGCTGCATTAAACTCTATCCAAATTGCAGAAGCAATGCTTGAGGATAACTTACTATAAGAGGGGTGTAAGGATGAATTTAGGTCGAATTGGAACGGCTATGATTACGCCGTTTAAAGATGATGGCACAATTAATTACCCAGAATTAGAACGCATTATTAATCATTTAATTGACAATGGTACAGATTGTATCGTTGCTTGTGGTACGACCTCTGAAAACCCAACAATGTCAACTGAAGAAAAAATCGAGGTTGTACGTTTTACTGTAGAGAAAGTAGCAGGTCGAGTACCTGTTATTGCAGGGACAGGAGATAATGAAACAGCTTATTCCATTATGATGACACATAAGGCAGAGGAAAATGGTGCAGATGGTATTATGCTTGTAGCACCATATTACAATAAGCCAAATCAACGAGGTATTTATGCCCACTTTGAAACAATTGCTAAGCAAACAAATTTACCTGTGATGCTTTATAATGTTCCTGGGCGCACAGGTGTGAATGTTGCCTATGAAACTTCTGTTGCCTTAAGTAAGATTCCTAATATTGCTTGGATTAAGGAAGCAAGTGGCAATTTAGATCAGATGGGCGACATTATTGAAAATGTTGATCCTGCTGATGATTTCTTAGTGTATAGCGGAGATGATGGTTTAACATTACCGCTGATGGCGATTGGCGGCGCTGGTGTTATTTCAGTAGCAGCCCATGTTGTTGGCAATGATATGCAGTTAATGATTAAAGCGTTTGAAGAAGGCAATCATGAGCTAGCAGCCAAAATTCATCGAGCATTATTACCTCTAGTACGTGCGCTGTTTGCTCAACCAAACCCATCGCCAATTAAATATGCGATGACAAAGTTAGGCTTTGATACGCTCAATGTTCGTCTGCCAATGATGGAAATGACAGATGAAGAAAAGGCAAACTTTGACCGCATTTGGGATACGTATCAAGAAAAAGCGAAAAATTTTAGATAACCCACGCAATAAGGCTAGTAGAAAAATCAGCTTATAACGCTGATTTTCTGCTAGCTTTTTATATATAGAAGGCTGACCTAGCAACAGGTTTGGAAAAGTGAACGAATTCAGCTTTTAACAAAGGGCATTGAGAAGCTCAATGTCTTTTGTTATTCAATCAATGAACTTTACATAATGAAAATAAGCACAAGCTTATAACAGTGATGCGAAACTTTAAAGTTGATGCCTGTCAATCTGTGTTTTTCCAGCTACCAGCAATCAAAATTAACAGGAAAATCTATTTTCACTGTGAAACATGTATTTTTAATTTGTGCAAAAGCTGTGCAAACCGTATAATAAATGTTAAGTGGTTGCTGTTCGGGATATTTTTAGGAGGAAATAAATTGACAAAAAAGAAAAATGAATTAATTCGCATCATCCCTCTTGGAGGCGTAGGCGAAATTGGGAAAGCCATGTACGTAGTAGAAATTGATGAAGAGCTATTTGTGGTGGATAGCGGTTTAATGTTCCCAGAAGACGAAATGCTTGGGATTGATATCGTAATTCCTGATATTGCGTATTTGGAAGAAAATAAAGAGCGTGTAAAAGGTATTTTCTTAACACATGGTCATGAAGATGCAATTGGCTCTATTGCCTATGTATTACAAAAAATAAAGGCTCCTGTGTACGGATCGAAACTAACAATTGCTTTAGCAAAGGAACATTTAAAAGAATTGCCTGCACCACATCAGGTCAAGTTTTTTGAAGTAACAAACCGCAGTCGTATGAATTTTAACTCAACGTATGTAACATTCTTCCACACAACACATAGTATTCCCGATTCGTTAGGGGTAGTGTTCCATACATCTGAAGGCGCGATTGTTCATACAGGAGAGTTTAAATTCGATCAATCAGCGACAGGTAAATTTAAACCAGATTTAGCGAAAATGGCACAATTAGGGGAGGACGGCGTTTTTATTTTATTATCTGAGTCGTGTGAAGCAGAGCGACCAGGTTATACGACATCGGAGATTGTGATTGAAGAACAATTATCAAAAACATTCCACTCAGCACCAGGTCGTATTTTAGTAGCTGTCTATGCATCCAACTTTATTCGTATTCAACAAGTATTTGCCCAAGCACAGAAATCATTCCGTAAAGTAGTGATTGTTGGTAAACCTTTAGAAAAAGCTGTAGATTTAGGTGTGCAGCTTGGTTATTTAACGGTTGATGAGGAAACAATTATTCCGATTTCGGAAATGCAGAAATACCAAGATGATGAAATTATTATTATTACAACGGGTAATAGAGGAGAGCCACTGGATGCGTTAGAAAAAATCGTCCGCAAGCATCACCGTGATATTAAAATTAAGCAGGGCGATACAGTATTGATTACATTTACACCTTCTCCAAATATGGAGGTGCAAATGGCTAATACAATGAATGCTCTCTCAAAAGCAGGCGCTGAAATTTTAACTTCCAGCAAAAATGTCCATGTATCAGGACATGGTAGTCAGGAAGATTTAAAGCTAATGCTTAACTTAATGCAACCGAAGTATTTTATTCCTGTTCAAGGTGAGTACCGTATGTTAATTGCTCACTCTAAGCTAGCACAGCAGCTAGGCATGCATAAATCCCAAATATTTATCGCCGATAAAGGGGATATTGTTGAATATAAAAATAATAAAATGCGTATGAGCGGTCGTGTACAAGCTGGCAATGTTTTAATTGATGGGATTGGTGTAGGCGATGTAGGCAATATTGTGCTACGTGATCGTAAGCTATTATCACAAGATGGTATTTTTATTGTCGTTGTGACATTAAACCGAGCGCAAAAGAAAATTGCATCTGGTCCAGAAATCTTATCACGCGGCTTTGTTTATGTGCGTGAATCAGAAGAATTAATGGTTGAGGCTTCAGATATTGCTAAAAATGTTATTGAAAAATATGTTGGCAAAGATACATTCGAGTGGACAAATATTAAGCAAGAAATTCGAGATACATTAAATACGTATTTATTCCAAAAAACAAAGCGTCGTCCAATGATTATCCCAATTATTATGGAGTATTAATGTAGATAATCATCACAGCTTTGCAAAAAAGGATTTTCTCCCAATTACGGTGGAAAATCCTTTTTTTGAAATCAAGAAGTTCTACATGTTATGATTGGTTGCATATATAAAGTGAACCTGCAATCGGTGGAAATCTTCCAGCTTGTACCTGATGCTACGCTTTTGGTACAAAAAAGAGTGTGAATACGGAGTAAAATGGATTGCAAAAGAAGGTGAAATAGGTGGCAGTAAGGAAGAAAAAAACAACGAAAAGTAAGGCAACAACTGAAAAAAAAGAAATGCATCCGCTTATGTATGAAATTCTAGGTGTACTCTTTATTGCGTTAGCCATCATCATGATTTTTGAGTATGGTGTGATTGGACGTACACTACAAACAATAGCTATGTTTTTTTTAGGAAATTTACACTTCGCTGTGCCATTTATGCTTATCTTTATTGCGCTATTATTGATGATTGGCCGTAAAAAGGTAGGCATAAAGGATCGTTTAATAATGGGGCTAGTGCTGATTATTATGAGCTTAACAATTTTTAGTCATGGCATATTATTTGAGCAATTGTCAAAATCAGGTGGTTTATTATCTGATTCTGTTTTACGTGAATCATGGCGAATTTTAATAAGTACAGATGGTATTATTCATCGTAGTGATGCTTTAGGTGGAGGTATGATTGGTGCATTGCTCTATAGTGGGCTACACGTATTATTTGATGCATCAGGCGCAAAAGTAGTAGCATGGGTTATTTTCTTTATTGGCTTAATTCTTGTAACAGGCAAAGCATTAGTACCTTATTTAGCAGAGAAAATGCCTGATTTATTTGGAAAATGGAAAAAGAAGCGCCATGAAAAGAAGAAAAATATACCTAAAAAGCCAAGCAATCGACGCTCAAGAGTAGAAAATACGGATGAAATAGCAGCGGTGGAGCAGGATGCTGATATACCAGTATATGAAGAAGAAGAGCCCGCTCATGAGCCAATTATTTCTGCTTTTACACAAAATGTATCACATGAAAGTGATGGGTTTGATGTGACACATACGGTGGAAAATGAACTAGAAGAAGCGGTGGAGGATGTTCATATCCAAGGTACAGATGCTGTAGAAAATGCAGATTATCAACTGCCATCCTATCATTTATTACAATTACCACCACAGCATGACCAAAGTGGGGAATATTCGGTTATCCAAGCAAATGCTAAAAAGCTTGAACAAACATTACAAAGCTTTGGCGTCAAGGCAAAGGTGACTCAGGTGCATTTAGGGCCAGCTGTGACAAAATATGAAATTTTACCTGATATTGGTGTGAAAGTAAGCAAAATCGTTAATCTGCAGGATGATCTTGCGCTAGCGCTTGCTGCAAAAGATATTCGGATGGAAGCGCCAATACCCGGAAAATCTGCGATTGGCATTGAAGTACCAAATAGTGAGGTAGCGATTGTGACATTGCGTGAAGTATTAGAGTCAAAGGATGGTGCAAAGCCAGAAGCTTTATTGCAAGTTGCATTTGGGCGTGACATTACGGGACAAGCTGTGTTAGCAGAGTTAAATAAAATGCCACATTTACTTGTAGCAGGTTCGACAGGTAGCGGGAAAAGTGTCTGTATTAATGGCATTATTGTATCGATATTAATGCGTACAAAGCCACATGAAGTGAAATTAATGATGATTGATCCAAAAATGGTAGAGTTAAATGTTTATAATGGCATTCCACATTTATTAGCGCCTGTTGTAACAGATGCACGCAAAGCTTCGCAAGCCTTGAAAAAGGTAGTTTCTGAGATGGAACGTCGCTATGATCTATTTTCACATACAGGTACGCGAAATATTGAAGGCTATAATGCACATGTTCAAAGAATGAATGACCGAACAGATGAAAAGCATCCAAAGCTACCATATATTGTTGTGATTGTGGATGAGCTAGCAGATTTAATGATGGTGGCGTCCAATGATGTGGAGGATTCCATTACACGCTTAGCACAAATGGCGCGGGCAGCAGGCATTCATTTGATTATTGCAACGCAAAGACCAAGTGTAGATGTGTTAACAGGTGTTATTAAGGCAAATATTCCTTCAAGAATTGCCTTTGCTGTATCCTCCGCAATTGACTCCAGAACGATTTTAGATATGGGTGGAGCAGAGCGTTTACTTGGTCGTGGTGATATGCTGTTTTTACCTGCTGGTGCCTCCAAGCCAAAGCGAGTACAGGGTGCTTTTTTATCCGACCAAGAGGTTGAATCAGTCGTTAATTTTGTTATAGAACAGCAAAAGGCACAGTATCAGGAGGAAATGATTCCTACTGAGGAGGAAACCATTTTAGAGGAAACAGACGAATTATATGATGAAGCTGTACAATTAGTCGTTAATATGCAAACAGCCTCTGTTTCAATGCTTCAGCGCCGCTTCCGTATAGGCTATTCAAGGGCTGCACGCATTGTCGATCAAATGGAGCAGCGTGGGGTTGTTGGGCCACCAGAGGGCAGTAAGCCTCGCCAAGTGCTTATCCATCAATATGAAAGCTAAACAAAAAATAGGCTATAAATAATGGGGCGTTTTGTCTGGTTGTCCAATTATTTGTAATGGAAATAAATAAACAATGAATTCTATAACAGATTTTAATCAAAACTATTTATTTCATTCTTCAAAAATGTTATATTTATGAACGATTAGTAGGAATGTTGTACATCAGATGTCTGATCTCTGATTTTGGTGGTGATATATGTGACTATTAAAGCAGATCATCGTCATCTCTATCTTCAAGTAATTGATCGTTTAAAATCTGATATTGAGGCTGGTATTTTTAAAGAAAATGAAAAGCTGCCTTCAGAGTTTGAATTATCGAAATCACTAGGAGTCAGTCGAGCAACACTTAGAGAAGCACTTCGACTGTTGGAAGAAGAAAATGTAATTGTGCGTCGACATGGGGTTGGGACTTTTGTTAATCCTAAGCCGTTGTTTACATCAGGTATTGAGCAGTTATCAAGCATTTCTTCTATGATCGAGGCAGTAGGTATGGAGCCAGGCTCGCGTTTTTTAAAGGCGACTGAGCACATACCTTCTGAGGAAGATTTAAAACGCTTCCAATGTGATGGCGAAGATAAAATACTCACAATTGAACGTGTCAGAACAGCGGATGGCGACCCAGTAGTTTACTGTATAGATAGACTACCAGCAAGCTTTTTGCCTACTGACTTTGTTGAAAAAAAAGAAGTTTCACTGTTCTCTGCTCTTGAACAATCTGGGAAAATTCATGTTGCTTATGCGATTACCTATATTGATCCAGTCGGCTATCATGAACAAGCTTCACCGATTTTAAACTGTGGACGTGAAACAGCTCTTTTAGTGTTAAAGCAATTGCATTACGATGACCATGATCAAGTAGTGCTCTATTCAAAAAATTATTTCCGGGCTGATAAATTCAGCTTCCATGTAGTTCGTAAACGGGTGTAGAACATTTCTAAATTTTTTCCTGCTAATTACAATACCTTTGGGGGGTTAAAAACATGAAAAAACGTAAATTTGGTTTAGTATTAACATCAGTATTAGCGGCAAGTGCTATTTTAGGTGCATGTGGTGCAAAAGACGACGATAACGCTGCAAAAGACAATGACAATGCTTCAGGTGGTGGCAACACAGAAGAGGCTTTCTCAGTAGCGATGGTTACGGACGTAGGTGGCGTTGATGATAAATCATTCAACCAATCTGCATGGGAAGGTGTTCAAGCTTATGGTAAAGAGCACGGTTTAGAAAAGGGTGACGGTGGTTTCGACTACTTACAATCAAAATCAGATGCAGACTATGATGCAAACTTAAACTCATTAGTACGTCGTGACTTTAATTTAATTTTTGGTATTGGTTATATGATGGAAGATGCGATGGCTGCTATTGCGGATGAAAATCCAGATGGTCAATTCGCGATTATTGATGCAGAAGTACCAGCAGATAACGTTGTATCAGTATTGTTCAAAGAGCAAGAAGGTGCTTTCTTAGCTGGTGTTGCAGCTGCTAAAATGTCACAATCAGGTAAAATCGGTTTCGTAGGTGGCGTAGATATTCCAGTTATTAATCGCTTTGAAGCTGGTTTTATTGAAGGGGCAAAAGCTGTAAACCCTGATATCATTATTGAAGATAAATATACAGGTGCGTTCGATAAAGCCGATGTTGGTAAAATTACAGCAAGCAGTATGTATTCTTCAGGTGTTGATGTAATCTTCCACGCTGCTGGTGGAACTGGTAATGGTGTATTCTCTGAAGCAAAAGAGCGTAAGAAAAAAGACCCTGATGCAAATATTTGGGTAATTGGTGTAGATGCTGACCAATACGAAGAAGGTAAAGTAGATGAGGAAACAAACGTTACTTTAACTTCTATGTTAAAAGGTGTTAATACAGCAGTAGTAGATATTTCAAATAGAGCAAAAAATGGTGATTTCCCAGGTGGAGAAACACTTGTATACGGTTTAGCTGAAGATGGCGTTAAACTTGCAGATTCTCGTGGTGCGATTCCAGAAGATGTACAAGCTGTAATCGATGAATATAAAGAAAAAATTGCTAAGGGTGAAATTGTCGTTCCAGAAAAAGTGGAAAAATAATTCATCTGTTAATCATCATAAGGGACTTGTCGAAGGACCTTATGATGATTTTTCAATCTATCGTTATATTTAGATTATTTGCAATTCTCTATTTGATTTAGATGAACCGTATAGAGGTAGTCATAATGAAAACATATTGATGGTAACAAGTTAATAGAAGAAAGGTTTCTAACGATGACCTTTCCTGTATTAATTTAGCAAAACACCTACCTCTATAGGTGGGCTTAAATCAGTGAATAAAGTATAGCCTCAAGTAATGAAAGGAGGCACAGGAGTTTGTTAGCTAGTGCTGCATCTATGCAACGATCTTGCTAAGCCTTATCCATTTCAAGCACTGGACGTATTGCTAATCTGTACCATCAGTCATTGTAGCGGCAGATACTATACGCTAAGGCAAAAATACTTACTATATAGTGCCTATTAAGGGAGTGACAAAATTGGAATATGTGATTGAAATGCTAGGAATCCGTAAAGAATTCGGTCAGTTCGTGGCGAATAATAACATCACCCTCCAACTGAAACAAGGCGAAATCCATGCATTGCTAGGTGAAAATGGTGCAGGTAAATCGACTTTAATGAACGTTCTTTTTGGTTTGTATCAACCAGAAGGTGGCGAAATCCGTGTTCGTGGGAAGGCTGTTAAAATTACAAACCCGAATATTGCCAATGACTTAGGAATTGGTATGGTGCACCAACACTTTATGTTGGTAGAGAATTTTACGGTAACAGAGAATATTATTTTAGGTTCTGAACCTACTAAAATGGGCATTGTTAATATTAAAGATGCGGCAAAGAAAGTACAGGCACTTTCTGAAAAATATGGCTTAGATGTTGATCCATATGCCAAAATTGAAGATATTACAGTTGGGATGCAGCAACGCGTTGAAATTTTAAAGACATTATATCGTGGTGCTGAAATTTTAATTTTTGATGAACCAACAGCATCTTTAACACCACAAGAAATTACAGAATTAATTCAAATTATGCGTCGCCTTATTGCAGAGGGGAAATCTATTATTTTAATTACCCATAAGCTAAAGGAAATTATGGAAGTATCCGATCGCGTCACAATTATCCGTAAGGGTGAAGGAATCGGTACAGTTGTAACCGCTAACACAAACCCTAATCAGCTTGCTGAAATGATGGTTGGTCGTCAGGTTGAATTTAAAACAGAAAAAACAGATGCAAGCCCAACAAAAGAAGTATTGTCCGTTGAGAATTTAGTTGTAACGGATTATCGTAATATCGATAAAGTAAAAGGTCTTAACTTAAACGTTCGCAGAGGCGAAATCGTTGGTATTGCGGGTATTGATGGTAACGGTCAATCTGAATTAATCGAGGCTATTACAGGTTTACGCAAAGTGAAAAGCGGTACTGTGAAGTTAAATGGTCAGGATATTACAAATTTAAAGCCTCGTAAAATTACAGAGGAGGGCGTTGGACATATTCCACAAGACCGTCATAAGCATGGCTTAGTATTAGACTTCCCGATTGGCCATAATATTGCACTGCAAACATATTATCAGCCTCCTATCGCCAAAGGCTTTGTCATGGATTATAAAAAGGTATCGGAAAAAGCTCGCCAAATTATTAAAGAATACGATGTGCGTACAGGGAATGGTGAAATGACTCCAGCACGTGCGCTATCTGGTGGTAACCAGCAAAAGGCAATTATTGGGCGTGAAATCGATCGTAATCCAGACTTATTAATTGCAGCTTTACCAACTCGCGGTCTTGATGTAGGAGCTATCGAGTTTATTCACTCGCGCCTTATTGAGCAACGTGATAAAGGCAAGGCTGTTCTATTAATCTCGTTTGAATTAGATGAGGTTATGAATGTATCAGATCGTATTGCTGTTATTTATGATGGTCAAATTGTGGATGAGTTAAATCCAAAAGAAACAACCGAACAAGAGCTTGGCTTACTGATGGCTGGGCAAAGTAAAAAAAATAACAAGCATGGTGCGAAGGAGGGGAACGACTAATGTCAAATCGTGTCATTAATATTCTCGTTCCTATCATCTCTATTATTATCGGTTTAATCGTAGGTGCTATCGTTATGGTAGTGAGTGGCTATGACCCAGTACAAGGTTATATTGCTCTTTGGACAGGTATATTTGGAGATTCATATTCAATTGGGAACACAATTCGTCAAATTACACCGTATATATTGGCAGGTCTTGCAGTAGCATTTGCTTTCCGTACAGGGCTGTTCAATATTGGGGTTGAAGGGCAGCTTATTTTAGGCTGGCTAGCAGCAGCTTGGGTAGGATATGCATTTGAACTACCTAAAGTGATTCATTTACCATTAGCATTATTAGCAGCAGCAGCTGCAGGTGCATTTTGGGCCTTTATTGCAGGCTTCTTAAAAGCGAAATTTAAAGTCCATGAAGTAATTGCGACAATTATGCTGAACTATACTGCGCTTTATATTGCGAACGCAGTCATTAAAAAATTGTCGGATGGTGGCTTTAAAACAGAACGTGTTCTTGAGTCAGCTTCATTGCGTTCTCCGTTTTTAAGAGAGCTTACAGACAACTCAAGCCTTCACTATGGGATCATTGTTGCACTTTTAATGGTCGTAGTGATGTGGTTTATTTTAGAAAAAACAACGCGCGGGTATGAGCTAAAGGCGGTAGGCTTTAATAAAAATGCTGCTGATTATGCAGGTATGAGTGTTAATAAAAATATTATTTTAGCCATGACAATTTCAGGTATGTTTGCGGGTCTTGGTGGTGCAATGGAGGCGCTAGGTACTTTCCAAAATGCATCGATTAAACCAGGCTTTACAGGAATCGGTTTTGACGGAATCGCTGTTGCCTTGCTTGGTGCGAATACACCACTAGGGGTAATATTCGGAGCTTCTCTTTTCGGTTCATTGAAATATGGTGCTCTTAATATGCCAAATGCTGCGGGTATTCCAGAAGAAATTGTATCCATTATTATTGCATTAATTATCTTCTTTGTGGCATCAGGCTATATTATTCGAGTAGGCTTACAAAAGCTGAGCAAGAAAAAGGAGGGACAATAACATGAGCTTTTTAGAAATGTTATATTTCATCATCCCTTCAGCGATTCTTTATGCAACACCTTTGATATTTACTGCTATCGGTGGTGTATTCTCTGAACGCTCTGGTGTTGTCAACATCGGGCTAGAAGGCTTAATGATTATCGGTGCTTTTATTGGTATTTATGTTAATTTAGAATATGCTTCATCACTAGGTGCAGCAACAACTTGGATAGCAATGCTAGCAGCTGTTGTAATCGGTGGGATTTTCTCACTTTTCCATGCGGTTGCTTCCATCTCCTTCCGTGCCGATCAAACGGTATCTGGGGTAGCTATCAACCTATTGGGCTTAGCTGTTTCAGTCTTTTTAGTAAAAATGATTTATGATAAAGGTCAAACAGATATGATTACGCGACCAATCGGCCGTTTTGGTATCCCTTATTTAGAGGATATTCCATTCTTCGGTCCGCTATTGTTCCGCGATGTATATAGTACATCTATTTTAGCCTTTGCAGTAGCAATTGGTGCATGGTTTATTATTTATAAAACACCATTTGGTTTACGTCTTCGCGCAGTTGGTGAGCATCCAATGGCAGCAGATACAATGGGGATTAATGTTAATAAAATGCGCTATATTGCTGTTGTGATTTCTGGGGCATTAGGTGGACTTGGCGGTGCAGTCTATGCACAAACAATTACACATGACTTTTCACACGCAACAATTGCTGGGCAAGGCTTTATGGCAATTGCAGCAATGATTTTCGGGAAATGGCATCCAATTGGTGCATTAGGTGCAGCTCTATTCTTTGGATTGGCACAAACATTAAGTATTGCAGGAAGTCAAATTCCAATTATCGAAAATGTACCAGCTGTCTATCTGCAAATTTTACCATATGTACTAACAATCCTTGCGTTAGCAGGCTTTATTGGTAAAGCGAATGCGCCAAAGGCAAGTGGACAACCCTATATTAAAGGGAAACGCTAAGAAATTATAAGAAAGGCTGAGCGAACAATGCTCAGTCTTTTTGCCATGTCAACTTAGCCAATTACATATATTTTTTAATTTTTCCATACATACTTTGGATTCTTTTTGCAATTATAGACAATAGACATGTATAGTATGTGTAGTACATCGTTATATTAAGAAGGATAGGAGGGTTTTATATGTTTAAAACAATACCTTTTGCAAAAGGTGTCAATTTGCATATCCGACAAACGACCCAATTTAAAACTGTAAACTTTTCAATTAAATGGAGAAGAGCATTAACAGCTAAAAGTGCCTCAGAGCGTACAGTATTAACAAATGTATTACAGCATAGTAATGCTAAATATAAGACAACGGCTGCTTTTCGAAGCTTTTTAGATGACTTGTATGGCACTGTGCTATATTTTGATACATCAAAGCGTGGCAATGAACATACAGTGCTGATGAATGTAGAAACGGTGAACGAGCATTATTTAGCAAACGCAAGTGTGTTAAACAATGTACTTGATTTATTGCACACAGCCATTTTTGAGCCAAATTTAGAAAATGGCGTTTTTAAGGCATCGATTGTAGAGCGTGAAAAGCAAACCGTTATTCAACGCATTGAATCCATTTTTGATGATAAATCTCGTTTTGCACAGTTTCGTTTACAGCAAATTTTAAGACCAAATGAGCCAGCCTCTATTTCAGCCAATGGTAGTGTAGAGGAAATTCAAAAAATCACACCTGCCTCGTTATTTGAAGCATATCAATCAATGCTTGCTAATGATAAAATCGATATTTATGTCGCTGGCGATATTAATGAAGCAGAAATTGTAGCAAAATTACAGCAAGCGCTACCATTTAAAGATCGTACGCCAGAGGAAGTGCCAGCAGTGCTTCCACAAAAGCATCCCGAGCAAGACTATGTTCGAGAGCAGCATGAGATGAAGCAAGGGAAATTGCATATTGGCTTTAGTACATCCGTTAAATTTGGCGATCCAGATTTCGCTAAAATGCAAATTTTTAATGGTATCTTTGGTGGTTATCCACATGCTAAATTATTTATGAATGTTCGTGAAAAAGAGAGCCTTGCTTATTATGCATCAAGTGCCTATGCCTCACATTATGGCTTAATTTTCGTTGTTTCTGGCATTGAGCCGAAAAATGAAGAAAAAGCATTGACATTAATTAAAGAACAATTAGCAGCTATACAGGCAGGAGATATTTCCAATTTAGAGCTGGAGCAAACAAAGGCAATGCTCACAAATCAATTAAAAGAGTCTTTAGATTCTGCGCGTGGACAAATTGAAATTTTCGATCAATATAAAAATTTACCTGAGGAGTTCTCTGTGGAAGCTTGGGCAAATAAGTGGAAAGCTGTGACGAAGGAAGATGTTGTGGAAATGGCAAAAACAGTGCAGCTTGAAGCGGTCTATTTCTTATATGGAAAGGAGCAAGCCGCACAATGAAAACAATTGAATTTAAGCAATTAGATGAAACACTTTATTATGAAAAGCTAGCGAATGGGTTAGATGTTTATATTTTACCGAAGAAAGGCTTTTCCAAAACATTTGTCACATTTACAACTAAATATGGCTCTGTCGATCGTACATTTGTACCGATTGGTGAAACAGAAAGTGTGACAGTACCAGATGGTATTGCCCATTTTTTAGAGCATAAAATGTTTGAAAAAGAAGATGGAGATGTTTTCCAAAAGTTTAGCGAGTACGGTGCCTCTGCCAATGCCTTTACATCATTTACACGCACGGCTTATTTATTTTCATCGACTGACAATATTTATAAAAGTACAGAAACATTATTAAATTTTGTGCAGGAGCCATACTTTACAGAAGCGACTGTTAACAAGGAAAAGGGTATTATTGGGCAGGAAATTACGATGTATGATGACCAGCCTGATTGGCGTTTATATTTTGGGACAATCGAAAATATGTACCATCACCATCCAGTAAAAATTGATATTGCAGGGACAATTGAATCCATTGATGGGATTACAGCAGACCATTTATATACATGCTACAATACATTTTACCATCCATCCAATATGTTACTATTTGTGATCGGCGCAGTGGAGCCAGAGGAAATGATGACTTTTATTCGTGACAATCAAGGAAAAAAAGAATTCCCAGAGCCTACACCAATTCAACGCTTCTTTGATAAAGAGCCAACAGATGTGGCGATTAAGGAACGTACATTAAAGATGGATGTGCAAAAGCCTAAGGTATATATTGGCTTGAAAGCAAAAGACACAAATCTATCAGGTCAAGAAATGCTAAAGCATGAGCTAGCTGTTCAAATTGCGCTTGAGCTTATATTTGGGCGTACCTCTCATTTTTATGAGCACGTTTATGAGGCAGGCTTAATTGATGAAACATATGCCTTTGATTTTACCTTAGAAAAGGGCTTTGGCTTTGCCATGATTGGTTCTGATTCCACGGAGCCAGACCAATTAGCACAAACGATCATAGCAGAATTAGCAAAATATGAGAAAGATGCTAAGTTTGAAAGCGCTGATTTAGAGCGAATAAAGCGTAAAAAAATCGGCTTCTTCTTACGTGCGCTCAATTCAATTGAGTTTATTGCGAACCAATTTACACGTTATTCATTTAATGACATGAATTTATTCGATGTCGTGCCAGTGCTTGAAGCGTTAACAATTGACGATTTGTATAAGGCATTTGCTTCGATTCAAGGCGAATCTCAACAAACAATATTTAAAATTTTACCAACGAAGCAGGATGTACAATGAAAAAATTTGCGCTTATATTAGGTGCATCAGGTGAGATTGGGCATGCTATTTGTCGAAGTTTAGCAGAAGATGGCTGGTCTATCTATCTGCATTATTCCCATAACGTGCAAGCGGCACAGACGTTATATCAATCCCTCTCTAAAGATTTCCCTGCACAGGAGTTTATGCTTGTACAGGGGGATTTTTCAACATCCACTGGTGCTGATAGCATGGCAGCACAAATTTTTCATGTGCAGGCAATTGTTTTTGCAAATGGGCAAGCGCATTATGCACTGCTTGAAGATACAGCTGTGGAGGATATGGATGCATTATGGCGTGTCCATGTGCAAAATCCAATGCGATTAACGGCTTTATTGTCCGCAAAGCTTCGCAAGCATAATGTTAGCTATGTGCTATTTATTGGCTCCATTTGGGGTGAAGCTGGCTCAGCAGGGGAAACATTGTATGCCACTGTTAAGGGAGCGCAGCATGCCTTTGTTAAGTCCTTTGCCAAGGAAGCGGCATTATCTCGTATTCGGGTCAATGCAATTGCTCCAGGCTTTATTAATACAGCTATGAACAGCCATTTAAGTCAACAGGAGCTCAATTATATTTTGGAAGATATTCCACTAGGCGAAATTGGGCAAACAAAGGATGTAGCTGAAATGGTGCGCTTTTATTTATCAGGCAAGGCTGATTATGTAACAGGACAAATTATCCGATTAAATGGTGGTTGGTACATATAATATTCTCTTTTGCACATACTACATGTGTAAAGGAGGAGGAACATATGACGATTTTAGAAAACTGGCAAAAATGGACATCGTTTTTAGGACAAAATGTCATGCAAGCGGAATCGAGCGGTATGCCAAAGAAAATGATTCAACAAGCTGCCGTACAAATCGGTGAATATTTGGCGACAAATGTCGATCCTAAAAATGAGCAAGAGCGTGTTTTGTCGGATTTATGGGGCGTTGCCTCTGAAGATGAAAAGCATGCGCTGGCGAATTGTGTCGTAAAGCTTGTACAAAATAAGCATGTGCAATAACAAAAGAGGAGAGCCTATCTCCTCTTTTTTCTATACAATTTCACTGAAAACGAGAACGTATGTAAGCATATCAGCTATGCATCTAAAAAAATTAGTAAGTTTTTAAAAATAACGCTATAATTCCGTGCATTCTAACTTTCCATTACATAAAAAATCGGCTATGATGGAACTTATAAAGGATTTTTTACGTTAACTAATAGGAAGGGAACGAGTGTGTTTGAGCGATTGGTACTTTGAATATGAAATTCAGGTGAATCGCCCTGGATTATTAGGAGATATTGCTTCACTTTTAGGGATGCTTCGTGTCAATATTATTTCAATAAATGGTGTCGATAAGGATCGACGAGGTATGTTAGTGCATACAGACAATGATGAAGCGATTGAGCGTTTTCGTACAATTGTTTCGACAATGGAACATATTAACGTAACCAAATTTCGACAACCAAAACTTCGTGACCGACTAGCGCTTAGACATGGTCATTATATTCCTCGAGATGCAGACGAAAAAAATACATTCCACTTTGTGCGAGATGAACTGGGAATTTTAGTCGATTTTATGGCAGAGCTCTTTAAAAAAGAGGGACATAAGTTGATTGGTATACGTGGTATGCCCCGTGTAGGGAAGACCGAGTCTGTTGTTGCAGCAAGTGTTTGTGCCAATAAAAAGTGGATTTTCTTATCATCCACAATGATCAAGCAAACCGTTCGTAATAAACTTGTGGGGGATGAATTTAGTAGTAACAATATTTTTATATTAGATGGGATTGTAACACGTCGTTCATCTGATGAGCGGCATATGCAATTGGTGCGTGAAATGATGAATATGCCGTGCATCAAAGTTGTAGAGCATCCTGATATGTTTGTTCAGCATTCAGAATATAAAATAGAAGATTTTGATTATATTATTGAACTACGTCATCACGTTGATGAAGAAATTACTTATGAAATAATGGAAAAAAATCATATGTCCGAATCTGATTCATTTGGAGGATTTAATTTTTAATTTGATGTTAAAGTAGGTGTTATTAGTGGCAGAATTAGGGACTCGACTGAAAGAGGCGAGACTGTCTAAAGGCTACAGTTTAGACGATTTACAAGAAATAACGAAAATTCAAAAACGTTATTTAGTAGGAATTGAAGAAGGCAATTATTCCATTATGCCCGGTTCGTTTTATGTACGAGCTTTTATTAAGCAATATGCAGAGGCTGTTGGTCTAAACGCAGAGGAAATTTTAGAAACATATAAGAATGAGCTGCCAAGTACACCAAATGATCAAGTAAGCCAATCAATAACAAATAGTCCTAGTAGACGTAAGGTAACAAAAGGCCCTTCCAATAAAATGATGGAGGCTATGCCAAAAATTATTGTCGCTTTATTTATTATTGTTATTATTGTTATTATATGGGTGCTATGGCAATCCAAAAATAATGCACAACCAAATGAGGTTGACAATTCGACTCCTGAAATGGAGTACGATACAAATGTTAAACCAATTGATAGTGAAAAAGATAAAAAAGACAACAAAAATGAAGATACGCAAACAGATGACAAACAGGATACAGATGCTAAAGAAGAAACACCAGCTGATGAAGAACAACCTGAAGATGAAGAAACGAAGCAAACAATTTCCGCGGGTACTGTTGAAGCAGATGGAGCAACAACCTCTTATACGTTAACAGGTACAGATACATTGAAACTTCGCATTGAAGTTTCAGGTCCTACATTTGTTGGGATTCGTAACCAGCAGCAACAAGAATTATTAGCAGATACGCGTGTTTATAATGCTGGAGAAGTAGTAGAGTTTGATGCTACTGCTGAAAGCTATGTGCGTATTCGCCTTGGTAATTCAACGCAGGCTAAAATCTTTATTAATGACGAGCCATTAACGTATGCACAGCAAGTTGTCACGCAAAATATCGTCATCAATTTCAATAAAGAACAGTAGTCATCCTATGGTGACTACTTTCTTTCATCATGAAAGGTGTTAGAAAAATGAACATTCCAAATAAAATTACCATCTCTCGAATTTTACTTATTCCATTCTTTGTTATTGTTATGATGTTTGATTTTGGTTGGGGAACATTGACACTATTTGGTGCAGAGATGCCAGTCCATCATTTTGTTGGAGCGCTTATTTTTATTCTTGCTTCTACAACTGACTGGGTGGATGGTTACTATGCACGTAAATATAACCTTGTCACAACATTTGGGAAATTTTTAGACCCGCTCGCTGATAAATTGCTTGTATCAGCAGCTTTTATTTTAATGGTAGAACTAAAGATGGCACCAGCTTGGATCATCATTCTTATTATTAGCCGTGAATTTGCAGTAACGGGCTTACGACTAATTTTGGCAGGTGAAGGAGAGGTCGTTGCAGCCAATCAGCTTGGCAAAATAAAAACATGGGCACAAATTGTAGCGATTGCAGCGGCTCTTTTACACAATACCATCTTTACACTTATTGGTATTCCATTTGATATCATTATGCTTTATATTGCATTGTTCTTTACACTTTGGTCTGGCTGGGATTATTTCTATCTAAATCGACGTGTATTACTTGAGTCTAAATAAGAAAGGTCTTGTGTATCATGAATGCTGAAATTCTTGCGGTTGGCTCAGAATTATTATTAGGTCAAATTACAAATACAAATGCGAGATTTATCTCCAATCAATTATCAGAGCTAGGTATAAATGTTTTTTATCATACTGTAGTGGGTGATAATGCACAGCGTTTAGAGCAAGCGATTGCAGTTGCAGAATCTCGTGCAGATTTAATTATTTTTTCAGGTGGACTTGGTCCTACAAAGGATGATTTAACAAAGGAAACAATTGCTCGTCATCTTGGCGTGCCACTTGAGCTGGATGAGGTTGCTTTAACATATATTGAGCAATTTTTTGCCAAACGAGGTCGTCCAATGACGGACAATAACCGTAAACAAGCATTAGTATTAGCAGGCAGTGAAGTGCTTGCCAATCATCATGGCATGGCACCAGGTATGATTTTTAAAAAGGATCATCGCACTTATATTTTACTGCCGGGACCACCAAAAGAGCTAGAGCCAATGTTCCAATTTGAGGCAAAGCCAAAGCTTGCAGCTATGTTAAATGATGGGGGAACAATCGCCTCTCATGTTATGCGTTTTTATGGTATTGGTGAGGCGGAGCTTGAAGTACGCGTTCAAGATATTTTAGATGCTCAAACAAATCCAACTGTTGCACCGCTTGCCTCAGACGGTGAGGTAACATTACGCGTCACAGCTAAAGCACCAACAGAGCAGCAGGCACAACAGCTAATTGACGCCAAAGTTGCAGAGATACAGGCACTTGTTGGCGACTATCAATATGGTGTCAATGATGATTCGCTTGCCTCTAAAACAGTTGAAATGCTACTGGATAATAAGCTAACAATTGCAGCTGCGGAAAGTTTAACAGCTGGATTATTTCAATCAGAGCTTGCGGAAATTCCTGGGGTGGGCAATGCATTAATCGGAGGCGTTGTTACCTATACAGCTGATGCGAAAGTAAAACAGCTTGGTATTTCAAAAGCGCTAATTGATACACATGGTGTTGTCAGTAGTGAATGTGCAGCGGCAATGGCAAGTGCTGTGCGGGAAAAATTCGCTACAAATATTGGGATTGGTTTAACAGGAGAAGCTGGTCCTACAGCACATGACCATCAGCCAGTAGGCACAGTATGGATTGGTATTGCGATTAACGATGAGGAGCCT
This sequence comes from Lysinibacillus sp. NPDC098008, assembly GCF_044760715.1. Classification (NCBI taxonomy): domain Bacteria; kingdom Bacillati; phylum Bacillota; class Bacilli; order Caryophanales; family Bacillaceae; genus Lysinibacillus; species Lysinibacillus sp. NPDC098008. Next base: position 48,502 of record NZ_JBIWBA010000002.1, on the reverse strand, counting down.
CTTACATACTTGCTACATCTATCTGGTATGCGGAATACAAATCGACTGCGTGCAGTGAAGTTTGCATGCCATTATTTAATGCAGTTATTAGAAGAGCGTGGCTATACAAAGCGTTATTAAAAATAAACTAACAAATAGGAATTTGAGTAGAGAAAAACTGCTCAAATTTTTATTTTGAAGAAAAATCGAATAAATGTTCGCTTTTTTCTTGCGCGATTTCTCAAAAGCAAGTATAGTAGAGATAGATAATAACTAATGAACAGTTTTTGAAGGAGGAAAATAAATGAGTGATCGTAAAGCAGCCTTAGAACAGGCGTTAAAACAAATTGAAAAGAATTTTGGTAAAGGTTCCATCATGAAGCTTGGTGAAAAAACGGATTTAGAAATTGCCACATCTTCAAGTGGCTCATTAGCACTTGATGCTGCATTAGGTGTAGGTGGTTATCCACGTGGACGTATTATTGAAGTATATGGTCCTGAATCATCAGGTAAAACAACTGTTGCACTACATGCTATTGCTGAAGTACAGGCAACGGGTGGACAGGCAGCGTTTATTGACGCAGAGCATGCATTAGACCCAGTGTATGCACAAAAATTAGGGGTTAATATTGATGAGCTATTATTATCGCAGCCAGATACAGGTGAGCAAGCACTTGAAATTGCAGAAGCATTAGTACGTAGTGGAGCCATTGATATTATCGTTATTGACTCTGTTGCAGCATTAGTACCAAAAGCTGAAATTGAAGGAGATATGGGTGACTCTCATGTCGGCTTACAAGCACGTTTAATGTCCCAAGCTTTACGTAAGCTTTCAGGAGCGATCAATAAATCCAAAACAATTGCTATTTTCATTAACCAAGTCCGTGAAAAAATTGGTGTGATGTTTGGCAATCCAGAAACAACACCTGGTGGGCGTGCGCTTAAATTCTACAGCTCCGTGCGTTTAGAAGTTCGTCGTGCAGAGGCAATTAAGCAAGGGAATGATATTGTAGGGAACCGCACAAAGGTTAAAATTGTAAAAAATAAAGTAGCACCACCATTCCGTACAGCTGAAGTAGATATTATGTATGGAGAAGGGATTTCTAAAGAAGGTGAAACAGTCGATTTAGGGGTAGAATTAGATATTGTACAAAAAAGTGGTTCTTGGTATGCATATGGTGATGAGCGCCTAGGTCAAGGACGCGAAAATGCGAAGCAATATTTAAAAGAAAATGCTGCTGTGATGGAGGAAATTGCAAATAAAATTCGCTCTTCTTACGGTATTGCTGCTGCTTCTTATACAATTGCCGCGCATGACGAAGAAGAAATGGATGAAGAATTAATGTCACTTCTTGAAGAAGAATAAGCTAATGCATTGCTCTTGCACGAAAAAGCAGGAGCAATGTATTTTTTTTGTGAAAAATTTGTAGCGATATAATCGTTCTATTGAAAGGTGATGTTGTCTATATTGCTGAATTTTTGCGTAGAATATAGTAGAAGCAACACTAAAATACGAGTTAGCTGCAAATTCAACAACTACACGAGCTTGTAAGAAAATATTTCTTATGTACTGGTTTTAACGAAATGCTAGTAAACATAAAATATTTTCTAGTGTAAAAGTATTAGGCAAAATATTCACTTGATGGATAGGACTTACTTTTTTTAGTTGGCAGGTGAATAGACACCTGACTCTCCTTGACAGCGCTTAAGGCTAGTTATACAATAAAATATGTATAATTTCTGAATTATGACTTTAAATAGGCAATACATTTGATTATATCTTCATTAAATAACTATCTTTCATGAAAGCGATATTACAACTTTCAAAGCTTCCTAGTGAAGTGACCATTGTTGTAATTCCTTTCCAGTGGATGGCTCTATTCTGCTGGATGAAGATACACCCTTTGTGAATAGAATGGATGAACAAAAGTTCCTTGTTGTTCACAAGGCTTATATTGATGTATGCGCCGACTGAAACTGTATTACCCAAATAGCAAGAGGAGGTGTTCATATGGATGGAATTACTATCATCTCCGCTTTGCTTGGACTCATCGTTGGTGCCGCTGTTAGCTATATCTACATGAAAAAAGTGAATGACTCAAAAATCACTGGTGCTAAACATGTTGCTGAAACAATCGTTGAAGAAGGAAAACGAGAAGCGGAGGCAATGAAAAAAGAAGCACTACTTGAAGCCAAAGATGAAACTCACAAATTTCGTATTGAAGCAGAAAATGACATTCGTGAACGTCGTTTAGAACTTCAAAAACAAGAGAACCGTTTATTGCAAAGAGAAGAGAATCTTGACCGCAAGGATGATGCTCTAAATAAGAGAGAAGCAGGCTTAGAGCGTAAAGAACATGCTCTAGCTGAAAGACAACAGCATATTGAACAGATGGAGAGCAAAGTGGACGAGCTCGTTGCATCACAAAAAACAGAGCTAGAACGTATTTCTGCTTTAACAAGAGATGAAGCAAAAACAATTATCTTAAATGAGGTAGAAAAAGAGCTAGCGACTGATATTGCAGTGATGACGAAGGAAGCTGAAACACGTGCGAAGGAAGAGTCCGATAAAAAAGCACGTGAAATTTTATCGTTGGCATTACAACGTTTTGCAGCAGATCATGTAGCAGAAACAACGGTATCTGTCGTGAACTTGCCAAACGATGAAATGAAAGGCCGTATTATTGGTCGGGAAGGCCGTAATATCCGTACATTGGAAACATTAACAGGGATTGATTTAATTATTGATGATACTCCAGAGGCGGTTATTTTATCAGGCTTTGACCCAATTCGTCGTGAAACAGCTCGACTTGCACTTGAAAAGCTTGTACAAGATGGCCGTATTCACCCTGCTCGCATAGAGGAAATGGTGGAAAAAGCTCGTCGTGAAGTGGATGAACAAATTCGCGAAACAGGTGAGCAAACAACATTTGAAATTGGTATTCATAACTTACATCCTGATTTAATGAAAATTTTAGGTCGTATGAAATATCGTACAAGCTACGGACAAAATGTTTTAAAACATTCAATTGAAGTCGCATATTTAGCAGGCTTACTTGCTGCTGAACTTGGCGAGGATGTAGCGTTAGCTCGTCGTGCAGGCTTATTACATGATATCGGTAAAGCAATTGACCATGAGGTTGAAGGTAGCCATGTTGAGATTGGTGTAGAATTAGCAACGAAATATAAGGAACATCCTGTCGTTATTAACAGTATTGCTTCGCATCATGGCGATACAGAGGCAACCTCTGTTATTGCAGTATTAGTGGCTGCAGCTGATGCATTATCAGCAGCTCGTCCAGGTGCACGAAGCGAAACACTTGAAAATTATATCCGCAGACTGGAAAAGTTAGAGGAAATTTCAGAAAGCTATGATGGCGTAGAAAAATCTTATGCGATTCAGGCTGGTCGTGAAATCCGTATTATTGTACAACCTGAAAAAATTGATGACCTAGCTTCCCATCGACTTGCACGTGATATTCGCAAACGCATTGAGGAAGAATTGGACTATCCAGGTCATATTAAAGTGACAGTCATTCGTGAAACACGTGCTGTGGAGTACGCGAAATAATATTGAAAGTTAGAGGTTTCTTTAGATAAATATCTGGAGAGCCTCTTTTTTACTGGAAAAGCTTAATTGCTTAATAAACTGCCTAACGTTACAATTAAGGATGTTATTTGAAGCCGGTTATGAAATAAGCCTTGCTGATGGAAAAAGGCATAAGGGAAAGAAAGAGTGGTTAAAAAATGAAGGTTTTATTTATTGGTGATATTGTTGGTTCAATTGGTCGAGATGCAGTGGAAAAATATTTACCTCGCTTAAAAAAGAAATACAATGCTGATGTGGTCATTGCAAACGGTGAAAATGCAGCGGCAGGGCGTGGCATTACTCATAATATTTACAACAGCCTTTTACAAATGGGTGTAGATGTGATTACAATGGGCAATCATACATGGGACAATAAAGATATTTTTGATTTTATTGATGACGCAGATTATTTAATACGCCCTGCTAATTTTTCGAGCGAGGCTCCAGGGAAGGGCATGGTGCAAATTGCTAAAAACGGTGTGACATTATCGGTGATTAATTTACATGGTCGTGTCTTTTTACCTCCACATGAAGACCCATTTGCGATGGCTGATTTGTTGATCGAGGAAGCTCGCCGAACATCACCACTTGTCTTTGTGGACTTTCATGCAGAAGCGACAAGTGAAAAGATTGCGCTTGGCTGGCATTTAGATGGTAAGGCTTCGGCAGTTGTTGGCACACATACACATGTGCAAACAGCCGATGCAAGAATTTATCCAAATGGTACAGCGTATATTACAGATGTCGGCATGACAGGTCCGTATGATGAAATTTTAGGCATGACGAAGGATAGTGTGATTTCTAAATTCCAAACAAATATGCCAACTCGCTTTGAAGTGCCGAAAAAAGGACGTGAGGTATTAAGTGGCTTCTTTGTAGAGATTGATGATAAAACAGGGAAGGCTAGTCACTGTGAACGTATTTATATAAATGACGACTATCCGTTTCAAGGATAAATAAGTCGAAGTTTGTTGGTTTACAACTCTTTTAGTGGGATACAGGATTCTTAGTCTATTTCCTTCTTGTGGAGCATAAAATGTGCTACGGACAATAACTTGAGGTCCAAAAAGGGGGACATGAGTTGTTGAGCGTAAACACTATTCGCGAAACGGGGAGGAATAATTGTGGATTCATTAAAAGTATCATCACGCTCTAATCCAAATTCAGTTGCAGGTGCATTAGTCGCGGTAATCAGAGAAAAAGGGCAAGCAGAAATGCAGGCAGTCGGGGCAGGTGCACTTAACCAAGCCGTGAAAGCAGTGGCCATTGCACGCGGATTTGTAGCGCCAAGTGGCACAGATTTAATTTGCGCGCCAGCGTTTGCTGATATTTTAATTGCTGGCGAAGAACGTACAGCCTTAAAGCTGCTAGTGGAAAAACGCATTCGATAAAAAAGTAATGAAGTAAAATGCCTTGTCACATAATAATGTGGCGAGGCATTTTTTCGTTTTTTCTTTACATATGATAGATGTCACTTGCAATAGAGGCGTGATTTTGCTTAGATTTGAAAATTACAACTTTTTGAAAAAATTTTCAGTCAAAGGTCTGATTTTCGCCTAAATCATTGAGAAACAATAGTACAGAAGGGTTTCTTCGTGTTAAACTTATGAAGGAAAAATAATAGTATACATTGGATTTAAGGAGTTGTTGACATGTTACATCAGCTTTCGTGGAAAGTCGGTGGGCAACAGGGTGAAGGGATTGAGAGTACAGGTGAAATTTTCTCAATGGCAATGAATCGTTTAGGATATTTCCTATACGGTTATCGTCACTTCTCTTCTCGAATTAAAGGTGGCCATACGAATAATAAGATTACAGTTCGTCCAACAGAAGTACGTGCAATTGCGGATGATTTAGATATTTTAGTGGCGTTTGACCAAGAAACAATCGACGTCAATTATCAAGAGCTAACAAATACAGGTGTTATTTTAGCGGATGCAAAATTTGATCCTATAAAACCAGAAGATTCACAGGCACCATTATTTGCTGTGCCATTTACTGAAATAGCAGCAGAGCTTGGCACTTCATTGATGAAAAATATGGTAGCAATTGGGGCAACAGCTTCATTGCTTAATTTAGATGATGCAGTGTTCCAAAATGTTGTCGATGATATTTTCGGTAAAAAAGGTGAAGAGGTTGTTCAAAAAAATATGGAGGCGATTGCGCGCGGCCATCAAATGATGAATGAGCTTTTAGGTGATCGCGTTGGGGAATGGGAGCTTGCACCAGCAGATGGCAAACGCCGTATGTTTATGATTGGCAACGATGCAATAGCACTGGGTGCAATAGCTGCTGGTACACGCTTTATGGCAGCATATCCAATTACACCAGCCTCTGAAATTATGGAATACTTAATTAAAAAATTACCAAAATTCGGTGGTACGGTTATTCAAACAGAGGATGAAATTGCCGCAGCAACAATGGCGATTGGTGCTAACTTTGGTGGTGTTCGTTCCTTTACAGCTTCGGCAGGTCCTGGTTTGTCATTAATGATGGAGGCAATCGGTCTTTCGGGCATGACAGAGCAGCCACTTGTTGTTGTGGATACGCAGCGTGGTGGTCCTTCAACAGGCTTACCAACAAAGCAAGAGCAATCTGATTTAATGGCAATGCTTTATGGCACACATGGAGAAATCCCTAAAGTAGTTATTGCACCTTCAACAATGGAGGAAGCATTTTTTGATACAATCCAAGCGTTTAATATTGCTGAGGAATTACAGCTCCCTGTTATTTTAATGACCGATTTACAATTATCATTAGGGAAACAATCTGTAGAGCCATTTGATTACAGTAAAATTGAGATTCGCCGTGGTAAGATTGTGACAGATGAGTTGGAAGAAGCGGCAGATAAAGCTTATTTCAAGCGTTATGAAAATACAGACGATGGCATTTCTCCTCGTGTACTTCCTGGTACATTACATGGTATTCACCATGTGACGGGGGTTGAGCATGATGAAACAGGAAAGCCCTCTGAAGCAACAGGCAATCGCCAAATACAAATGGACAAACGCTTCCGTAAGCTTGCACATTTAAAATTTGAACAACCTGTTTATACAAATGCACCATATGATGAGGCGGATATTTTGTTAGTCGGCTTTAACTCAACACGCGGAGCGATTGAAGAGGTGCAGGAACGATTAATTGCACAGGGCATCAAGGTTAACCATGCCCATATTCGTTTAATTCATCCATTCCCATCTGCGGAAGTAGCACCACTTGTAGCGCAGGCGAAAAAAGTGATCGTTGTAGAAAATAACTACACAGGTCAACTAGCCAATATTATGAAAATGAATGTTGGCGGTCACGATAAAATTACGACAATTACAAAATATAATGGTACACCATTCTTGCCAGGTGAATTAGAAAATCGTGTGAAGGAGTTGACTCGCTAATGGCAACATTTAAGGATTTTCGTAATACGGTGAAGCCAAACTGGTGCCCAGGCTGTGGTGACTTCTCTGTACAGGCAGCCATTCAGCGTGCTGCTGCAAATGTAGGCATTGAGCCAAATGAGCTTGCTGTTATTTCAGGGATTGGCTGCTCTGGACGTATTTCAGGCTATATTAATTCCTATGGTTTCCATGGCATCCATGGCCGTGCATTACCAATTGCACAAGGCTTAAAAATGGCAAATCGTGATTTACATGTTATCGCCTCTGGTGGTGATGGTGATGGGTTTGCCATCGGTATGGGGCACACGATTCATGCCATTCGCCGTAATATTGATATTACGTATATTGTTATGGACAACCAAATTTATGGCTTAACAAAAGGGCAAACATCGCCACGCTCTGCAGCAGGCTTTATTACAAAATCGACACCAGGTGGAGCGATTGAACCATCATTAAAACCATTAGAGGTAGCATTGACAAGTGGCGCTACATTTGTGGCACAAGGCTTCTCTACAGATATTAAAGAATTAACAGCTTTAATTGAAGCGGGTATTAATCATAAAGGCTTCTCCTTTATCAATGTCTTTTCACCATGTGTCACATACAATAAAGTAAACACATATGATTGGTTTAAAGAGAACTTAACAAAGCTTGCTGATATTGAAGGCTATGATAATTCAGATCGCGGCATGGCAATGCGTACAGTGATGGAGCATGAGGGCTTAGTAACAGGCATTATTTATCATGATACAGAAACAACTTCTTATCAGGAGAAAGTAACAGGCTACTCAGAGCTACCACTAACAGATATCGATATTAAAATGAGCGAAAACGATTTTAATGAATTAGTAAAAGAGTTTATGTAAAATAGAAAGAGCATTTGGGATCATCGTATCTCAAATGCTTTTTTGCTTAAATCGTGGGTAACAGCCTAAAATTCGTGAGTATTACGCATGGAATCACGGGTAAATGTCTAAACTTCGCAGGTATAATGCACTGAAAGGCGGGTAAACGAAACGCCCAGCATCATGACAAATCGCAGGTGAATGTATTGCTAGAAAAATAGATGGAGTCTATACAAGCGAAGCTTCTTCAAAAAATGCTACAATAAAAGAAAAAAGAGGCGATGACTGTGAATAACGTCATTGATTTTATTGCAAAGAAAAGGGAACGTGAGGAAAGGCAGCGCGCTCAAGATTTGGAGCGTTATGTGGCTACACAGTGTAATTTTCAGCAACCAGAAAATATTGATGCGCTTGTAGAGGATAGGCTAATTGAAGTGAAGGACCACACATTATTTCTTGGCTTTTTATCCATTTTAAAGGATGCGCAAATAGAGCCGATTGCTATTTTTCAGGATGTATTTTCATTAGAGCCTACACGCTTTGAAATGATCTACAATATGAAATGGTGGTCAGTGGTTCAGTTGGCATTTACATTTTTAACAATTTTAAAGGAAAATGAGCCACATACATATGCTCAATTTTTAGGTCTTTCCACATAATCTAGGTAGATAGCGCATACCTAGATTTTCTTTATCTATGGAATGATGGATAGAATGGAAAAACTGAGGGATAGCATGTCCACTTTGACGGATAGAACCACATAATAGACGGATAGCCAACCAACCATATTTAAGTCGAAAACACGACATTTCATGCACAAACCTTGTAGGATATAGCAACTATTCAGTATAATAGTAAAATGGGAATTCAAGTGCATGGATTTCGTTTGAAAGGAGTTACCTGATTGCAATGAATGAGGAACAACGCTTAGCTAATCAGCAAGTCAATCAACCAAAAAAAGAAGACAAGCCTGAAAAGGATTATAGTAAATATTTTGAGAAGGTTTTTACAGCACCTTCGTTAAAGGATGCTAAAAAGCGTGGGAAAGAAGCGGTTAAATACCATAAAGACTTTAGCATTGCCGAAGAATTTGCTGGCATGGGGAAAGATCGTACCTTCTACATTCGTACGTATGGCTGTCAAATGAATGAGCATGACACAGAAGTAATGGCTGGGATTTTTATGCAGCTTGGCTATACACCAACAGAAATAATTGACGAAGCGGATGTTGTATTATTAAACACATGTGCCATTCGTGAAAATGCAGAAAACAAAGTATTTGGAGAACTTGGCTTTCTGTTAAAATATAAGCGCAAAAATCCAGAAATGCTTATTGGTGTTTGTGGCTGTATGTCGCAAGAGGAATCTGTTGTTAATAAAATTTTAAGAAGCTACCCGCATGTGGATATGGTATTTGGCACACACAATATTCATCGTCTGCCAAATATTTTAAAAGAAGCGTATATGTCGAAGGAAATGGTTGTAGAGGTTTGGTCTAAAGAGGGCGATGTCATTGAAAACCTGCCAAAAAAACGTCTTGGTTCCATTAAGGCTTGGGTCAATATTATGTATGGCTGTGATAAGTTCTGTACGTATTGTATCGTGCCATACACACGTGGAAAGGAGCGCAGTCGACGTCCAGAGGAGATCATTGCAGAAGTGCGTGAGCTAGCAGCAGCGGGCTACAAAGAAATCATGCTGCTGGGGCAAAATGTCAACGCTTATGGCAAGGATTTTGAGGATAGTGACTATCGTCTCGGTGATTTAATGGATGAATTGCGCAAAATTGATATTCCACGTATTCGATTTACAACAAGCCATCCGCGTGATTTCGATGATCATTTGATTGAAGTGCTTGCAAAACGTGGCAATTTAGTGGAACATATTCATTTACCAGTACAATCTGGCTCTAATGACATTTTGAAAATTATGGCACGTAAATATACACGTGAACATTTCCTTGCATTAGTAGCGAAAATTAAAGCAGCGATTCCTGATGTTACATTAACAACAGATATTATTGTAGGCTATCCAAATGAAACAGAGGAACAATTTGAGGAAACATTATCCTTATACCGTGAAGTAGGCTTTGAATCAGCATTTACGTATATTTACTCTCCTCGTGAGGGCACGCCAGCTGCAAAAATGACTGACAATGTCCCTGAAGAGGTGAAAAAAGAGCGCCTTCAACGTTTAAATGAAGTTGTTGGTGAATATTCACGCAAAGCATTGGAACGCTTGAAGGGTGAAGTTGTTGAAGTTTTAGTCGAGGGTACAAGTAAAAAACGCGACGATGTTTTAGCAGGCTACACACGTAAAAATCGTCTTGTTAACTTTAAAGCACCAGCAGAAATGATCGGGCAGCTAGTTAAGGTAAAAATAGTCGAAACATCTTCTTATTCATTAACAGGTGAATTTATGGAAGTTGTAAAAAATGAAAAGGTGGAAGCGTAAATGACACAAGTTTTATATACAAAAGAAGATTTAATTAAAAAATCACATGAAATTGCACATATGATTGCCAATACACCAGAGGTTGAATTTTTCAAAAAAGCAGAGGCACAAATTAATGAAAACCAGCTTGTGCGTGAACGTATTGCTAGCTTAAAAAGTTTACAAAAGCAAGCGGTGAATTTCCAGCACCTAGGAAAAGAAAAAGCGTTAAAAATGATTGAAGAGAAAATTGCTAAAATCGAAGAGGAAATTAATGATATTCCTGTTGTACAGCAATTTAAAGAGTCACAAGGTGAGGTTAATTCTTTACTACAATTAGTATCGAATACAATCGCCAACAATGTAACAAATGAAATTATTCGTTCAACAGGTGGTGATGTGCTGCGTGGTGAAACAGGTTCACAGGTAGCTAACTCTCAGCCAGGTAGCTGTTCATAAAGGTCATGACTAGAAAAGCACAAGAAATCAATTTTTCAAACATTGATTTCTTGTGCTTTTTCAATATTGTCGAAAGCAACTTCGTATTGTCTAAAAATATATGTTCACCCAATGGGCGCTACCTGCATATGATGAAGTGAAAAGAGTCGAAGGAGGAATTGCGCTGAAACGTTTACGACAAATCGTGACGAAAGCAGTAGTTGCCAAGGGGAAGAAAAGAACGGAAGAGCGTGTAGTATTATCGCCAACAAATAAACCGACAAGTATTTTAGGATGCTGGGTGATTAATCATACATGCTCCGCGAAAAAAGTCGGAAAGTTTGTGGAGGTAACAGGAAAATTTGATGTCAACGTGTGGTATGCCTATAGTAATCACTCAAAGACAGCGGTATTTTCCGAAACAGTTCATTATAAAGACAAAGTAAAGCTGCACTATCGTGATGGTGAAATTAGTGTCGGTGATGATGTTCGAGTTCGTGTACTGCAAGAGCCAAATTGTATTGAAGCTATCATCTCTCCATGTGGTACAAAATTTGAAATTGTTGTAGAGCGTGAAGTCATTGTTGAAGTAATGGGTGAAACAACAATTTGTATTAGTGTCCATCCACTAGACTATGAAGAAGATTGGAGCTTTAGTGATGAAAGTTCATCATCCTCATCCAGCTCTAGTTCAAGTTCATCTTCAAGCTCTGAGGGAGAAGGTAGGTATGTGTTAGAGTCCTCATCGTTTCCTGATGAACGATCAAGATAAATTAACCAAACATCATTTTTTGATACATGCGAAATGCTAGCATCTTAAAAAAGGTGAAAAAAGCGTTTCGCATGTATCTTTTGTTATAATAAAAGTATCTATTAGGCAAGAGTGAGGGAATTTTTAATATGACGACATATACTCCAATGATGCAACAGTATCTACAGGTAAAAGAAGAATATAAAGATGCCTTTTTATTTTTTAGATTAGGCGACTTTTATGAAATGTTTTTTGAGGATGCGATTAATGCCTCGCAAATTTTAGAGATTACACTAACAAGCCGAGATGCTGGCGCAAAAGAAAGAATTCCAATGTGTGGTGTGCCGCATCATTCGGCTAAAAATTATATTGAAACACTTGTGCAAAAGGGCTACAAAGTGGCAATTTGTGAGCAAACAGAAGACCCAAAGCAAGCAAAAGGTGTAGTCAAGCGTGAAGTTGTACAGTTAATTACACCGGGTACTATTATGGAAGGCAAGACGCTTGACGGTAAATCGAATCATTTTATTGGAGCGGCTGAGCAACTAGATGCTCAAACATTTGGCTACGCTTATTTGGATTTATCGACAGGTGAAGCGGTCGCTTCTTCGCTTGAAGGTGATGGTAAGGCATTATTAATGCAAATGCAGGCTTATGGTATTCGTGAGCTAATTGTGACAGAAAGCTTACAACTATTATTGGCTGAGCATGCAGTGAATGCAGGAATTGTTCTTTCGATTGAAGAAGATGAAATGACCATGGAACAGGCAGCAAGCTATGTAGAGGCTGTACCACAAGCATTACAAATTCCATGCTTACGCTTGCTTGCCTATATCGATAAAACACAAATGCGCTCATTATCGCATATTCAAGCATTTACATTTAATGAGCTTAAAAATTATTTACGCATTGATTCAAGCTCTAAACGTAATCTAGAGCTGATTCAATCGATCCGTGGCGGCGATCAAAAGGGCACACTGCTATGGTTGCTGGATGATACAGTAACAGCAATGGGTGGGCGTAAATTAAAGCAATGGCTACATCAGCCGCTTGCAACACGTTCAGCAATTGAAGCTAGATTGGCGATTGTCACAGATTTATTAGAAGAATATTTTGTACGAACAGAGCTACAAGCCTCTCTAAAACAAGTATATGATCTAGAGCGCTTGGCTGGTCGTGTTGCTTTTGGCAATGTAGGTGGGCGTGATTTAGCACAGCTGCGCGACTCATTACGACAAGTGCCGACGATTCAGCAGCAGCTACTGGACGCTAATAAGGAAACACTTCAACGATTAGGCGCGGCACTCGATACTTGTGCAGATGTTGAGGCATTACTAGCACGAGCTATTACGGATAATCCACCTATTACCATTAAAGAGGGGGATGTGATTCGTGATGGCTATAATGAGCGCTTAGACGAGCTACGCTATGCCGCTCGCAATGGCAAGGATTGGATTGCCCAGCTTGAGCAGGAGGAGCGTGCGAAAACAGGAATTAAAAACTTAAAAATTGGCTATAACCGTATTTTTGGTTACTATATTGAAATTACAAAATCCAATATTCATTTAGCAGATTTAACACGCTATGAGCGCAAGCAAACATTAGCAAACGCTGAGCGTTATATTACGCAGGAATTAAAAGAAAAGGAAGCATTAATTTTAAATGCAGAGGAAGAAAGCTTAACATTAGAATACAACCTATTTGTGGAAATTCGCGATGCATTAAAGGTATTTATTCCACGTGTACAAGCGCTAGCAGCAAGCATTAGCGAATTAGATGTACTATTAAGCTTTGCAAGTGTTTCCGAAAAATATCGTTTTACAAAGCCAGAATTTCATAAGGGGCGTGCGCTTGAGATTATTGAGGGACGACATCCTGTTGTGGAAAAAATGCTCAATAAACAAATGTATGTACCAAACGATTGTATTCTTGAGGAAGCCAATAATATGATGCTCATTACAGGACCTAATATGTCTGGTAAAAGCACTTATATGCGTCAGGTAGCATTAATTGTTGTGATGGCACAAATGGGCTGCTATGTACCTGCTGAAAGGGCAAAGCTGCCGATCACTGATCAAATTTTTACACGTATTGGTGCAGCAGACGATTTAGCAGCAGGACAATCGACATTTATGGTGGAGATGCTTGAATCACAGCATGCTATTATGCATGCAACGAAAAACAGTTTGATGCTATTTGATGAAATCGGGCGTGGAACATCGACTTATGATGGCATGAGCTTGGCACAATCGATGATGGAATATATTCATGACAAAATTGGAGCAAACACATTGTTCTCTACGCATTATCATGAATTAACAGCGCTTGAAAAGGATTTGCCACGCTTACAGAATGTGCATGTGTCTGCCACTGAAAAAAATGGTACAGTTGTCTTTCTGCATAAGGTGAAAAAAGGCGCGGCTGATAAATCCTACGGTATACATGTAGCACAGCTTGCTCAATTGCCAGAGGAGATTTTAATAAGAGCGCGTGTTTTACTTGAAGATTTTGAGGCAGGTAAAGAGGTAGTGGCTGAAGTGCAGCAAGTAGCGGAGCAGCCTGTACAGATGTCATTATTTGCAGAGGAGGAACCTCTTTCGCCAGCCAAAGCAGAGGTGCTTAAAAAATTAGAAAAGCTCAATATTTTAGGCACATCACCAATGCAGGCGATCAATATTTTATATGAGCTACAGCAAGAGTTACTAAATGCTAAAAAATAAAGGAGTGATACGAGCATGGGAAACATACAAATTATGGACGAATGGCTCTCCAATAAAATTGCAGCAGGGGAAGTAGTAGAACGACCAGCCTCTGTTGTTAAAGAGCTTGTTGAAAATGCGATTGATGCTGGTAGTACATCCATTGATGTTTTTTTACTAGAAGCAGGTCTTACTTCTATTCAAGTAATTGATAATGGTAGTGGGATGGATGAAGAGGATGCTTTAAAATCATTTTCTCGCCATGCAACGAGTAAAATCTATCAGGAGCATGATTTATTTCGCATTCGTACACTTGGCTTTCGCGGAGAGGCCTTGGCATCCATTGCTGCTGTTTCTAAAATGACGCTTATTACATCCAATGGTGAATCGGGTACATATTTAGAGCTTGAGGGTGGACATATGATGACACACAAGCCTGGTCCTTTACGCAAAGGAACAGATATTACCGTATCACAGCTATTTTTTAATACACCTGCTCGTTTAAAATATATGAAAACCATTCAAACAGAGCTTGGGCATACAATTGACCTTATTAATCGACTAGCCCTTGGCAATCCACAAATTGCGTTTCGCTTATTGCACAATGGTCAACAATTGCTGCAAACAAATGGACGAGGCGATGTGCAGCAAGTGCTTGCTGCGATTTATGGTGTCCATAACGCCAAGAAAATGGTGTCGTTCCAAGGCGAGTCACATGATTATAAAATTTCGGGCTTTTTATCCTTACCAGAAATAACGCGTGCTTCGAAAAATTATATGTCCATCTTTGTGAATGGGCGTTGGGTAAAGCATTATTTAGTGCAAAAAACGATTGTGGATGCATACCATACGTATTTACCGATTGAGCGCTTTCCAATTGTTGTGCTTTATATAGAGGGCGACCCCTATTTAACAGATGTAAACGTCCATCCTGCCAAACATCAAATCCGTTTAAGTAAAGAACCTGAGCTTTTAACATTGATTGGGGAAACAGTACGAGAGGCGCTCCGTTCAGTCATGCGTGTGCCACAAATGGAGAAAAAGGAAAAAGTCCAAAAGCCTGCTACGGAGCAATTAAATATATGGAAGCCAGCACCTAAAATGGATGTTGAAAAAATGAACACCATTGTAGAAAAGTTATACAATGTTCAAACCGTCAAGGAGTCTGAGCTTGATAATAGCGTAGAGCCGGAGCCTATTGCTACGATGATGGAGGATAGCTGGCAACCAATGCCACAGCAGGAGGCAGCAGCGGCTGAAGAGGTGCTAGACGTAGCACAGCCGCCCGCTAAGGAACCATTTCCAGCGCTTGAGGTTGTTGGACAAATTCATGGCACCTATATTGTTGCACAAATGGAGGATGGCTTTTATTTAATTGATCAGCATGCCGCACAGGAGCGCATTAAATATGAGTTTTTCCGTGAAAAGGTTGGTCAGGTCAATCCACAGGAGCGTCAGGCATTATTGCTGCCGCTTACCTTCCACTATGCAGCCGATGAAGCGCTTATTTTACGGGAAAATAAGCATGAGTTAGAAGCTGTAGGGGTGTTTTTAGAGGAATTTGGACAATCCTCCTTTGTCATACGGGAGCATCCAAGCTGGTTTCCTAAAGGTGAGGAACAGGAAATTATCGAGGATTTAATTGAGCAAGTGCTGACAACGAAAAAAGCAGATGTTAAAAAATTACGTGAGGACGCTGCTATTATGATGAGCTGTAAAAAATCCATTAAAGCTAATCATTATTTAACAAAGGAGCAAATGGAGGCATTGCTGCGAGATTTACGCAAGGCAGAAAATCCATTTACATGCCCACATGGACGTCCAGTGCTTATTCATTTTACAACCTATGAAGTAGAAAAAATGTTTAAGCGAGTGATGTAGTGCAAGGGATGAAAATGAAGATTTATTGTTTGGTGATTATCAAAGGGATAGGCTTATATTACTGATTACTCCGTTGCAGCGCGTACAATGCTCTATCATATTGACGAATTGCAATGGAATCAGGAGCCTTGTTAGCTATTAAATATTCTCATGTCAATGCTGCCTGAGGTAAGAAATTTACACAGCAATAGCACCAAATATTTTCTTTGGCAAAAAAATTCCGATTGCAGGCATTGCTGGTGATCAGCAAGCAGCTCTTTTGGGCAAGCTTGCTTTACAAAGGACATGGCAAAAAACACGTATGGCATTGGCTGCTTTATACTATTAAATACAGAGCAACAGGTAGTTCAATCTGACAACGTTACCTATACATTAGAGGGCAATGTGTTTCAGCTATCCAATGGCTTCGTACTGCTAAGAATTTAGAAATGTATTCGAAAAAAGTGGAACATACGGAAGTAATATTTTACAGGTAAAGCTGAATGAATCTACAGCACTAGGAGCAGCCTATTTAGCAGGGCTTGCCACAGGTTTTTGGCAAAATCAAGATGAACTATCTGCACTTTGGACAAGTAGGAAAATCTATCAGCCACAAATGAAGGAAAACTAAGCTACAGCACTGTATAAAGGCTGTAGAGGCGACAACAATTTTTAAATTATAGCTATTGGGGGAGAAAAGTATGTTTTCATTTGAGCAGCGTCCTAAAATTTTACACTATTTAGAGCACTATAGTTTTGATGTACTCGTTATTGGTGGAGGTATTACAGGAGCAGGCATTGCACTAGATGCTGCATCAAGGGGGCTATCTGTTGCCTTAATTGATATGCAAGATTTTTCAGCAGGTACATCGAGTCGTTCAACAAAGCTGATTCACGGGGGTTTACGTTATTTAAAGCAATTCGATGTTGGCGTAGTAGCGGAAGTAGGACGTGAGCGTGAAATTGTTTATGATAATGCCGTTCATGTTACAACACCTGAAAAAATGCTCTTGCCCTTATATAAAAAGGGCTCCCTTAGTCCGCTCACAACATCGCTAGCATTAAAGGTGTATGACCGTTTGGCGGGTGTAAAAAAGCAGGAGCGTCGAACAATGCTAAGCGCAGAGGAAACGCTTGCATTAGAGCCTTTACTAAACCCAGATGGACTTGTTGGTGGTGGCTATTATGTAGAGTATCGTACAGATGATGCACGACTTACCATTGAAGTATTAAAAAAAGCCGCAGAGCATGGAGCACTTTGCGTTAATTATGCTGAGATGACAGCGTTTATTTATGACAGGAAAAAGCTCGTTGGCATTAAGGTAAAGGATCATGTAACAGGCAGAATCTTTGATGTTCATGCCGCACAAATTGTCAATGCAGCAGGTCCTTGGGTGGATGTAATACGACAAAAGGATAAAGTCACGGATAATAAGCAACTACGTTTAACAAAGGGCGTTCATATTGTTGTAAGCCAAAAATATTTTCCGCTGAAGCAGGCTGTTTATTTTGATATTGTGGATGGGCGAATGGCTTTTGCGATTCCACGTGATGGAAAAGCCTATATTGGCACAACAGATACAGTTTTTGAGGGTGACCCAATACATCCTGTTGCAACAAAGAAAGATGTCGATTATTTAATAGAGGCAGCGAAAAAAGTATTTCCAACGGCTACGATTACCAAGGATACAATTGAATCGACATGGGCAGGAGTACGTCCGCTTATCTATGAAAAAGGCAAGGATCCCTCTGAAATCTCCAGAAAGGATGAAATTTGGATAGCACCAAGTGGGTTAATGACGATTGCAGGTGGTAAACTAACAGGCTATCGTCAAATGGCAGAAACCATTGTGGATAAAATTGTGAAGCTTCGTCGCTATAAGCATGCAGGCCCCTGTCTAACACGTGAGCTCTCACTTTCTGGTGCAAAGGGCATCAATGCGATTAATTTCCCTGACTATATCGCCTATAAAGCGCGAGAAGGTGTACAATACGGCTTAAACTATGATGAAGCAAAGCAGCTTGTCCAAAAGTATGGTACAAATGTCGATGCGTTATTTGACCGTGTCAAATATTTGCATGAACACGGTAGCACAATGCCCCTTGCCTTACATGCAATGTTACTGTATGGCATTGAAGCAGAAATGGTCTACACACCAAGTGACTTCTTTATTCGTCGTACAGGTTTATTATACTTTGATATTGAAGCCGTTAAGCTCTATAAGCAGCAGGTTGTACAAGTGATGCAGCAGCGTTTAAATTATACAGAGGCACAAAAAAATGCCTATATCACACAGCTTGATCAAGCGATTATGGATGCGACATATTTTGCGAAAGAGGGAGAGTAACAAATGACACGCTATATTCAAATGTCAGATCAACATTTTATTTTCACTCGCACATTACAGCCAAAGGCACCATGCATTGGTCATATTCATATTTTACATGGTATGGCAGAGCATAGTGGTCGTTACCTTTCATTTGCACAAACACTGAATGCAGCAGGCTATGCTGTAACAATGCATGATCATCGTGGACATGGCGAAACGGCTGCCTATAATGGCACTTTAGGCTTTTTCGCTGAACATCATGGCTTTGAGCGTGTTGTGAAAGATGCTCATGAGATTATTACACAGCTACACAAGCAGTTTGCTGATGTGCCATTAATACTTTTTGGTCATAGTATGGGTTCATTTATTACAAGACGCTATATTCAACTATATAGCAATAATGTGGATAGAGTGATTTTATGTGGAACAGGCAATGTTACAGCATTACATGCGGTAGGAAATCTTCTTGCTAGGGCATTAGCAAAAGGACTTGGTAAAGAAACAGAGAGTCAGCTATTAAATCAGCTCAGCTTTGGCAGCTTTAATAAGCAATTCCCAAATCCCAAAACGGCTTACGACTGGCTAACTTCTGTCCAGCAAGAGGTTCAAAAATATATTGATGATCCGTATTGTGGCTTTATTCCAACAAATCAATTTTTCGTTGATTTAACAACAGGCTTTACAACATTGAATCGCAAAAAGGAAATCGCTAAAGTGAGGAAGGATTTGCCGATTCTTTTGATAAGCGGCAGCAAGGACCCTGTTGGTGAACAGGGCTTAGGTGTTTACACAGTTGCTGAGCAATTCGCAGCAGCAGGTGTACAGGATGTAACGGTTTATTTATTTGAGGATAAACGTCATGAAATTTTAAATGAAGATAATCAACAAGCAGTTTTTCAAGTTTTATTACGGTGGTTAGAAAAATATGATACAAAGTAGTATAGAGCAGGCTGAAGTGGTAGCCATCGTTGGTCCCACTGCCTCTGGTAAAACAGCGTTAAGCATTGAATTAGCCAAAAAATATAATGGAGAAATTATTAACGGTGATTCCATGCAAATTTATAAGGGGCTAGATATTGGTACAGCTAAAATTACAGAGCAGGAGATGGAGGGAATTCCCCATCATTTACTTAGCTTTTTAGAGCCAACGGAAGCTTTTTCTGTGGCAGATTACCAAAGGCTAGTACGGGACAAAATTGCAGAAATTCAAGCCAGACAGAAGCTTCCCATCATAGTTGGTGGCTCAGGCTTATACATCCAAGCCGTACTTTATGATTTCCAATTTACTGAAGAACGAGTAGATGAAGCGACACGTAAAGCTTACTATGATGAGCTAGCAGCACTCGGCCCAGAGGCAATGCATCATAAGCTACAAAAGCTAGACCCTAAAACAGCCGCAACCATTCATCCTAATAATACACGCCGTGTGATTCGCGCATTGGAAATGCTGGAGTTAAGTGGTGTATCAAAAGCGGCTGAAGCCCAAAATCGTGGACAAGTACCGCTGTATAAGCATGTTATTATTGGGCTAGGGCAAAATATGTCCCGTGAAGTGCTATATGACCGTATTAACCGTCGTGTCGATATCATGATGGAGCAAGGGCTTTTAGACGAAGTAAAAGGTCTATGGCAGCAGAATATTCGAGGTGTGCAGTCCATTCAAGCAATTGGCTACAAGGAATTATATGATTACTTAGATGGCAAATGCTCATTAGAGGAAGCGATTGATAGCTTAAAACAAAATTCACGCCGCTATGCGAAAAGGCAGCTAACTTATTTTCGTAATAAAATGGACGTTTATTTTTTAACAGCCGATGAGCAATTATAGATAAATTACTCATTGATAAATTGGTAGAACATGCTACTATAGGAATGAAGAGGTAGAAAGTTGGTAGGGAGGCTATTGGATGAAATCAATTAATTTGCAAGATGCGTTTTTAAATCAATTACGTAAAAACAGTATTTTTGTCACTGTCTTTTTGTTAAATGGATTTCAGCTAAAGGGAACAGTGAAATCCTATGATAATTTTACCGTTTTATTAATGGATGTTGAACATAAGCAACATCTTATCTACAAGCACGCTATTTCTACATTCGTTCCAGCCAAGCACGTAGAGTTGTTAGAAACTGAATGATAAAGGTTATAAAACAGCTAATGCGTTCTTCGCACTAGCTGTTTTTTAGACTTCAAGCTATAATGATAGAGGAAATTGCTATTTTGGAGGCTATAATAATGAAATCAATGGAAACAACACAATTATTAGAACTATTGGATGCAAATGAAGATTTATATATTATTGATGTACGTGAAGACGATGAGGTTGCACACGGCATGATCCCTGGCGCACAGCATATTGCTCTTGCTACAATCCCTGAGCGCCTAGAAGAATTAGATGTCACAAAGCCATATATTATTGTTTGTAAGGCAGGAGGACGCTCTGCCAATGCCTGCGCTTACTTAGAGGCACATGGATTCGATGTAACAAACCTTGAAGGCGGCATGCTTGCATATGATGGTGAGTTGGAGTTTAAATAACCTCTTTCAAAGAAAACGGATAGAACAGCCAAAATGGCGGATAGAATCCAAAAAGTGACGGATAGAGTGACCGAACTGATGGATAGAAGGTAGAAATAGAAGTTTCAATTATATAAAAGCATTAGGTGCCCATTACGGGAGAATAGGGAATAAAGTGAAAAGCTTTAGCGGACCCGCCACTGTATAAGGGAGTTTCATAGCGAATACCACTGGTGAATAGCTGGGAAGGTGTTATGAAATGTTGAACTTGAGCCAGAAGACCTGCCTGCTTGCTTTGGGAAGATATAGATGATGGAAAAGTCTGTAGTTTATTTGTCATGACAATAAACTACAGACTTTTTTGTTTAAATGAAGGGAGAAATAATGATGCAATTATTACAAAGTACAATTCATAACATTCAGGGTGTTCAGAAGGAGATGATGGAGCAAGCAAAAATGCGAATCGATACACTATGTAAGCCTCCGGGAAGTTTAGGGAAACTGGAGTCCATTGCTGTACAGCTTGCTGGAATAACAGAACAGTTAGTGCCAAGCCTTGAACAAAAGGTCATGATTGTTTGTGCGGCAGATCATGGTGTTTGTGAGGAGGGTGTTACATCCAATCCACAAGATGTTACGCTCCTTCAAACATTAAATTTTCCGAAGGGTGGTACAGGTGTTTGTGCGATTGCCCGTATAACGAATACAAAGGTTGTCACAGTAGATGTTGGTGTTAAAGGGGATATTCCGCCTGATGCTGGTGTTATAATGCAGAAAATTAAATATGGCACTGCTAATATGGCAAGAGGTTCTGCTATGTCCAGAGAGGAAGCGATTCAATCTATTGAAGTCGGGATTCATGTGGCAATGGAGGAAATAGCACAGGGAGCTACTGTACTTGGAACAGGGGAAATGGGGATTGGTAATACAACACCAAGCGCTGCTATATTAGCTGTTTTGACGGGCTGTGATCCTATTGATGTTACAGGGTTTGGTGCAGGTGTTGGTCAAGGGGGCATTGTACATAAAGTAGCTGTTATTAAAAAAGCCATTGCGATTAATCAACCAAATCCTAAAGATATAATTGATGTACTGGCTAAAGTTGGAGGGCTAGAGATAGGAGCGATGGCTGGTGTTATACTTGCTGCTGCTGCACATCGTAAGCCTGTTGTAATTGATGGTTTTATTTCGACTATTGCTGCACTTATTGCCTATAAGCTTGAGCCGAAAGTAAAGGATTATATGATTCCTTCTCATGCCTCAGAGGAGCCGGGTGCTAAAATGGCTGCTGAATTGCTTGGCATTGAGCCGATGCTACATATGAATATGCGCTTAGGAGAAGGCTCTGGCGCAGCCTTAGCCTTCCCGATTTTGGATGCGGCTTGCTCAATGATGAAAAATATGGCGACATTAGAGGAAACGATGAAATTAGAAAAACCAAACAATGTGTGATAGCATTGTTTGGTTTTTTATTAGTGACGGATAGCTAATAGGAAAATTATGCTCTGTTTAATTTACGTAAGGGTAAACGCCATTTCAACATATAAGAAAGAATACGTAATGCTGTAATGATAGCAAATAAAATATAGAGAAAAATATCTCCTGCAAACATTTCAAGCCCAATAATTAGACCTGCAAGTGCAGCCCATACGCCATAGACTTCATCACGAAGCACTAAAGGCTTTCGTCGTGCTAATAAATCGCGCACAATGCCTCCACCTGAGCCTGTTAAAACAGCAGCGACAATAACGGCACTGATGGGCATATCGAGTTTGACCGCATAGAGCGCACCCTGAATTGCAAATGCGGATAAACCAATGGCATCTGTGAAATTACCCCAGCGATGCCAGTGCTGGATAAGGTGATGCGGAAAAATAAAAAAGATTGTAATGGCTGCAAGTGCAATTTGGAACATCATATCTTGCCCCCATAATGTTGTAACAGGCAGACCAAT
The DNA here is from genome assembly GCF_044760715.1 of Lysinibacillus sp. NPDC098008. Classification (NCBI taxonomy): domain Bacteria; kingdom Bacillati; phylum Bacillota; class Bacilli; order Caryophanales; family Bacillaceae; genus Lysinibacillus; species Lysinibacillus sp. NPDC098008. The sequence goes on along the minus strand of NZ_JBIWBA010000002.1, from coordinate 25,717 downwards.
CAATAAATTTCGGATAGCTCCGCCCCCAAAGGCTGTCACAATTCCCAATATATAAACACCGAATAAATCGTACTCCTCTTCCATTGCAATAATTGCTCCTGAAATAGCAAAGGCAATTGTTCCAATAATACTAAAAACTTCCCAAGCCATCTCCTTCATCCCTTCTTAGTAACAAAATATATGAATTTTCTAGCAAAATTTAGCTGCTAAATAGTCCGCACATTAGCTTAGCGTAAATTGCGCAAAGAAACAATAGGCAAGTTTTGCAGGTAGACAAACAAATTGTTAAGATAATATTGGAATAAAGTAAAACATCCGTCAGCGTAAATATACGGGACAACTGTGAAATGGAGAAGAAAAGAATGACGTTTACGACAAATTTATCAGCACAAACGCTAGCATTAGCGGCAAAAATAGAGGGAAAAGTTCAACCCTATCATGCAAAAGTGGAGGAAATGGCATTTTATAATCAGCAAAAAGTATTAGGGGCTTTTCGTAAGCATCAGGTGAGCGACTATCATCTACATCCATCAAATGGCTATGGCTACGATGATGAGGGGCGCGATAATTTAGAGCGTGTTTATGCGGAGGTATTTGGCGCAGAGGCAGCCATTGTACGACCACAAATTATTTCAGGAACACATGCGATTACACTTAGTCTATTCGGTGTACTACGACCTGGCGATGAACTGCTGTATATTTCAGGTCAGCCATATGATACATTGCAAGCCATTGTCGATGGTGGTGACCGAGATACCGGCTCATTAAAGGATTACAATATTGGCTATCGACATGTTGATTTATTGGATAATCAAGCCATTGATTGGGACGGAGTAGCAGCAGCCATTACCGAGCGCACGAAAATGATTGCTATTCAACGCTCTAAGGGCTATGCGACACGTCCATCTTTTACAGTTGCTGATATTGCGGATATGTGTGCGACAGTGCGTAAATTAGCACCACACGCTGTTATTTTTGTTGATAATTGTTATGGTGAGTTTGTAGAGGCACAGGAGCCAACAGAGGTTGGGGCTGATTTAATGGCAGGCTCACTTATTAAAAATCCAGGTGGTGGCTTAGCAAAAATCGGTGGCTATATTGCAGGGCGTGCAGATTTAGTGGAAAAATGTGCTTATCGTATGACATCTCCAGGGATTGGGGCAGAAGCGGGCGCTACCTTAAATACATTGGCTGATTTTTATCAAGGGTTTTTCTTAGCGCCACATGTGGTATCACAATCATTAAAGGGTGCTATTTTTACCGCAGCGATGCTAGAGGAAATTGGAATGAGCACCTCGCCAAGCTACAATGCAAGTCGTACAGATTTAATTCAATCGGTCTCATTCCAAACAGCTGAGCAAATGATTGCCTTTTGTCGTGAAATCCAAGCAAATTCACCGATTAATGCCCACTATGCACCTGAACCAGCCTATATGCCGGGCTATGAGGATGATGTCATTATGGCAGCAGGCACATTTATACAAGGCTCCAGCATTGAGCTAACAGCAGATGGCCCAATACGCCCACCATTTACAGCGTTTATCCAAGGAGGATTAACGTATGAGCATGTAAAATTTGCCATTTGCAGTGCGGTGCAGGCGATTCAAAATAGCTAAATAAAACGTTATAAACTATAAAATTGAATAGTTTTTTACAATTTTTCATCGGTTTTTAAAAAATATAACCAATCATGTTAGGTAACCTTACATGATTGGTTGACAGTGCAAAAATTTCGTTATATGATTAGCGGGTATTGGAGGAGGACTTAAATGAGTCGTGAAATTAGACGAACGATGCCGTTATTATCGATGAGTATTGTGATGCAATTAACAGAACTTTCGGCACGACAAATTCGTTATTATGAAGAACACCATTTAATTGAGCCGCACCGAACAGAGGGCAACCGTCGCATGTTTTCATTAAACGATGTCGACACATTGCTTGAAATTAAAGATTATTTAGAGCAGGGTATGAATATGGCAAAAATTAAAAAGATTTTTGCGAAAAAGAACAATCCTGCTGCAACGATTGATGAACAAGATTTAAGTGATTCAGAATTACGCAAGATTATGCGTGAGGAAATGCGTCAAGCACAGCGCATGCAAAAAGCATCCATCCGACGCGGGGATTTATCTCGTTTCTATTAATTAATAGGAGTGAGTAAACATATAAGCTAGACAAATTATAGGAGTGTGGAAAACTGTGGGTAAATACACAAAAGAGGACATTAAACGTCTTATCGAAGAAAAACATGTAAGCTTTATTCGTTTACAATTTACAGATATTCTTGGCACAATCAAAAACGTTGAGATTCCTGTAAGTCAACTAGACAAAGCATTAGATAATAAAATGATGTTTGATGGCTCATCTATTGAAGGCTTCGTTCGCATTGAAGAATCAGATATGTATTTATATCCTGATCTTGATTCTTTCGTAGTATTCCCTTGGACTTCTGAAAAAGGAAAAGTTGCACGTTTTATTTGTGATGTATATACAGCTAAAGGCGAACCGTTTGCTGGTGACCCACGTAATAACCTGAAACGAATTCTGAAAAAAATGGAAGAAATGGGCTTCTCAAGCTTCAATTTAGGGCCTGAGCCAGAATTCTTCTTATTCAAATTAGATGCAAAAGGCGAACCAACATTAGAAGTAAATGACCATGGCGGTTACTTCGATTTAGCGCCAACTGACCTTGGTGAAAACTGCCGTCGTGATATTGTATTAGAGTTGGAAGAAATGGGTTTTGAAATCGAAGCATCTCACCATGAGGTAGCACCTGGGCAGCATGAAATCGACTTTAAATATGCAGATGCTATAACAGCTTGTGACAATATCCAAACATTTAAGCTTGTTGTAAAAACAATTGCACGTAAGCACGGCTTGCATGCTACATTTATGCCGAAGCCTTTATTTGGCGAAGCTGGTTCTGGTATGCACTTTAATGTGTCATTATTTAGAGGTAAGGAAAATGCATTCTACGATGCATCTACTGAATTAGGACTTTCTGAAACAGCTATGCAGTTTATGGCAGGCGTTCTTGCACATGTTCAAGGCTTTACAGCTGTCACAAATCCAACAGTTAACTCTTATAAACGTCTAGTACCTGGTTATGAAGCACCATGTTATGTAGCATGGTCTGCACAAAACCGTTCACCATTAATTCGTATCCCATCAGCACGTGGTCTTTCTACTCGTGTTGAGGTACGTTCTGTGGACCCATCTGCAAATCCATATTTAGCGATGGCTGTTATTTTAGAAGCGGGTCTAGAAGGTATCCGTCAACAATTAACACCACCAGCAGCGATTAACCGCAATATCTATGTAATGTCAGAGGAAGAGCGTAAAGCGAATGGTATTGAAAACTTACCACCAGCACTTGACGATGCTTTAGCATTACTTGCAAAAGATAAAGTAGCACAAGCAGCTTTAGGTGAGCATATTTACGCAAACTTTAAAGAAGCAAAAGAAATCGAATTCGATATGTACCGCACAACTGTCCATCAGTGGGAGCGCGATCAGTATTTAAAAATGTATTAATCATTCAAAAGGGTGACTCAAATATAACTTTGAGTCGCCCTTTTTCTATTGGCTCGGTTTTAGTTAATAGCCTTTAGATCTATGATGGCATGGTGGCATATGGCAGTGGTTATGTGGTGTGCCGCAAAGCGTATGGTTTTCACAGCATTCATTGACAACTGATTCTGTATATGGGAAATAGTATTGATGGTCAATCATATGTTTGTTTACTGTTGTAATATGTGCAGGTTGTACATGTGGCACAACTGTATGAATATAATTTGTACGTACATATTGTTCTGTTGGTAAAACTTGTGGTGGATCAAATTGCGTTGGCATCATTTGTGGTGGACAGCAGTGTGGACCTTTTGCCGAATGGCGTCTTCGTTGAAACATGTTATTACCTCCTGTTTTGATAAGTTGTAGTTCATTACTAACATATGAAATCTGTTTGAGTGGGGACTATTTATTTGCCTACTAATACATAGGTAAATCTAATAAGTAACTAAAATAATAGAAAACTTATCTACACCTTTGAATGAAATGAACGTTTTTTTAAAACGCTCTTTGTAGAGTCATAAGCTTATTGTATAGAGCAATCGAATTGGTTAAATGCCATGAATGTTTAATTTAAAATAAATTTTTATCTAGGCTCAGCAAATTCTTTTTGTATCAAAAGCGAAGAGCATCAGCGATTGATTAAAAAAGCATGTTTTTTAAAAAATTGATATTGTCAATAAAACAATCGTACAGTATACTCTTTAATTGATAATGATTATCGTTGTCGATTACTTCTTAGGAGGATATGTATGTCAAAATTACCACTACAAAAAAACAATTTTTTTGTACTTTTCACGCTGCTATTAACCTTCGCGTTATTATTAGTCGGGTGTGGGGAGAAAACATCGAATTCCAGTAGTACACAACAAAATGATACAGCAGAAGAAAGTAATACAGAATCTTCTAGTCGTGAAATTACACATGCAATGGGTACTACAACGATTGAAGGCACACCTACAAAAATTGTTACACTATATCAAGGTGCTACAGATGTTGCAGTAGCAATGGGCATTAAGCCAGTTGGGGTAGTAGAATCTTGGGCTGAAGCGCCTGTTTATAATTATTTAAAAAATGATCTTGATGGCGTTGCGATTGTTGGACAAGAAACACAACCAAACCTTGAAGAAATTGCAAAGCTTAAACCAGATTTAATTATTGCTTCGAAAGTACGTCATGAGGAAATTTATGATCAGTTATCACAAATTGCACCAACAGTAGCTCATGAAACAGTATTTGATTTCAAAGGGACGGCTGAAATGATGGGACAAGCAATGCAGCAGGAAGACAAGGTCAAAGTGTTATTAGAAGATTGGGATACACGAGTTGCTGATTTCCAAACAAAAATCAAAGAGAAGCTTGGCGATAAATGGCCATTCCATGTTTCTGTTGTTAACTTTAGAGCAGACCATGCTCGTATTTATGTAACAGGGTATGCAGGTTCTATTTTATCTGAGCTTGGCTTCCAAGGTCCTAAAAATTTAACAGATGATTCTTTAGAAATTGTGAAGCTAACTGACAAGGAAAGCATCACACAAATGAATGCAGATGTTATTTATATGTTTATGGAAAATGATAACACAGTCAAAAAAACTTACGAGGAATGGACAAGCCATCCACTATGGAAAGAGCTGGATGCTGTGAAGGCAAATCAGGTTTATCAGGTAGATGAAATTAATTGGAATCTAGCTGGTGGAATCATTAGTGCTAATTTAATGTTAGATGATATTTATGACAAATTTGAATTAGAAAGATAGTAAATAAGGGCTGTTTAAAGTGTGAGAGCATGCTTAACACAGCCCTCTTATTGTAGTGTTTGAGCATTTTTGAAACCTACAACTATATGCGTAAGATAAATTGTAGAGCAAGAAAGTTGGCGTAAAATGAGAATTATTCTTTCTAGTACCTCGATGAAACAAATAGGCTTATTCATCAGTTGTTTGATTCTTTTGCTGGCATTTATCATCAGCACAGCTATTGGTCAAACGTCCATACCTTTCTCGTCAATCTATGATGCCATTTTTCATTTTGATGCTACTAACAAGGAGCATGTTATTATTCGAACATCTAGATTTACAAGAGCTGTGATTGCTACAGTAGTTGGCGCAGGTCTTGCTATAGCAGGGGCGTTAATGCGAGCATTAACAAGAAATCCTCTAGCAGCCCCTGATATTTTAGGTATTAATGCAGGAGCTATATTTTTTATTGTCAGCGCGATTACGCTATTTTCCATTAGTTCTTTAATGAGCTATATGTGGATTGCCTTTTTAGGGGCAGGTGTAGCGGGTGCTATGGTATTTTTCCTTGGCTCATTAGGACGAGATGGTTTAACACCGATTAAGATAGTATTAGCTGGTGCAGCGATTACAGCTCTATTTATCTCGTTTACGCAAGGGCTTTTAGTTATTGATGAACAGGGTTTACAAAGCGTCTTGTTTTGGCTAGCAGGTTCTGTATCGGGTCGTAGCATTGACATGCTTGTACCTGTCCTACCGTTTATTTTGGTGGTCACAGTCGTAGCAATATTTATGGGACGTTCTATCAATATTCTACAATCAGGTGATGATATTGCCAAAGGATTAGGACAACGAACAATGATTACGAAAATTACACTAGGTATAATAATTATTATACTTGCAGGCAGTTCAGTAGCTGTTGCAGGTTCAATCGGCTTTATTGGTTTGATTGTCCCTCATCTTGCCATTCATCTTGTTGGGATGGATTATCGCTGGATTATTCCGTATAGTGCCGTATTGGGAGCAATATTGCTACTATTAGCTGATATAGCAGCGAGATATGTAATTATGCCATTAGAAATGCCGATTGGCGTCATGACTGCCTTAATCGGAGCTCCCTTCTTCATCTATATTGCACGAAAGGGGTTAGCGAAAAATGCCTAATTATATGACGGTACGGACAAAATCTAATCGTATATCGTTTCAAATTGCCAAAAGAACTTGCTGGATTCTATTACTATTAAGCTTATTATTAGTGATTATTACGATTCTTAGTTTATCTGTAGGCAGTGAGTTTATCCACCCTATCACAGTGGTGAAAGAATTATTAGGCTATGGGAATGAAGATTACGATTTTGTCTTACATACATTAAGGCTGCCACGTGTATTAATGGCACTATTAGTTGGTGCTGCGTTAGGGGTTGCTGGTTTAATTTTACAAGGAATTATTCGTAATCCTCTTGCTGCTCCAGACATTATTGGTGTAACGAGTGGAGCGTCAATGGGTGCGATTGTCTTTATCGTATATTTTATGGGGTCTGTCAGCATTCAGTTTTTACCTTTAGCTGCTATTTTAGGTGCTGCCATTATCTCCTTTATTATTTATCTCCTATCATGGAGAAAAGGGGTCACACCTATTCGGATGGTGCTTATTGGTATCGGGATTTCTGCCTTAGCCAAGGCAGTTGTGACCATGCTCCTTGTCATCAGTGAAGTAGCCGCAACAACAAAGGCCTATTTATGGCTGACAGGTAGTTTGTATGGGGCGAATATGCAGGATGTCTATTTGCTATTACCATGGCTAGTTATTTTATTGCCACTAACGTTTATTTTGGCAAGAACAGTGAATGTAAAGGAGTTAGGAGATGACATAGCGATAGGGCTAGGTGTAAAAGTGCAAGTGTATCGTTTGCTTTTTCTACTCATTAGTGTGATGCTAGCTGGCTCTGCTGTCGCTTTTGCTGGTGGCATTGCCTTTGTTGGATTAGTGGCCCCTCATATGAGCAGAATGCTTGTCGGGCGTTCCTTTGCAGGATTAATTCCTGTGACAGCTATTATAGGTGGAATCATTGTTATTGTAGCTGATATTGTGGCACGAACAGCCTTTTTACCGAAGGATTTACCAACAGGCGTATTTACAGCTGCCATTGGCGCACCGTTCTTTATTTATTTACTATTTAGAACACGTAATCAATAAAGCTATAGGATAAAAGGGTGAGAAGAGGGTGACAGAATTTTGAAAAATATCTTAGAAGCACAAAATTTACATGTAAGCTATGGTGAAAATTTTATTTTGGAGGATTTGAATCTTCAAATACCAAAAGGCAAAATTACAGTATTAGTAGGGGCTAACGGTTGTGGGAAATCCACACTACTTCGAACATTTGCACGACTACAAAAAGCACAGTCAGGTGAAATTTTCTTAGATGATAATAAACTCGATGCCATTCCAACTAAAGAGGTGGCAAAACGTTTAGCTATTTTACCGCAGGGTCCTGTTGCGCCAGAAGGATTAACCGTTCAGCAATTGATTAAACAAGGTCGCTATCCTCATCAAAGCTGGTTAAAGCAATGGTCTACAGAGGATGAAAAAATTGTAAACAATGCACTTGAGGTAACACAGATGACTGAATTTGCTGATCGACCAGTAGATGCATTATCAGGCGGTCAGCGGCAACGTGTATGGATTGCCATGACATTAGCTCAAAAAACAGACCTTATTTTACTAGATGAGCCTACAACCTATTTAGATATGGCTCATCAAGTAGAAATTTTAGATTTACTATTTGAGTTAAATGAAAATGAAGGACGTACAGTCGTTATGGTATTACATGATTTAAACTTGGCCTGTCGCTATGCCCATCATATTGTGGCGGTGCGTAATAAACAGGTTTATGCGCAAGGTAGGCCAGAGGAGGTAGTGACAGCTGAAATGGTACAAGCAGTTTTTCGTATGGATTGTACAATTATTAACGACCCGCTATTCGGTACACCATTATGTGTTCCACATGGCAAGGGACGAACCGTCCAAACGGAGGAATTAGAGCAGGTAGGGATTAGTTGAGCTTAACACTGTCAGCTGAAGAAATATCAGTTTTGCTACGAGATTATCGCTTAACGATAGAGCCAACTGAAGATACTACTTACTCTCTATGTGCCAAAAATTTATTGGACAATGAACAAGCTCTAGCATATTTACAAAAAATTGCTCACTTCTTTCAGTTACTATCTACATTAGTGACAGCATCGTTATTTGCGAAGCGCTATAGCGTCCTAACGATGACCTCAGCATTCTACGTTATGTCAAAATACGATAAAAGGCTACATTGTAGAATTAATAATATTCGGCTAATAGATAGCACGGTGTCAGTACTAGTAGAAGATTGTGAATGAGGTTCTCAAAGAAATCTTTGCAAATAATTTAGCGAAGGTGTGACAATCATTAACGGCAATAAGTAAAGTTCCAAAAACAATCCTATGGGAAAATACAACGATTTATGTAAATTGGCTCTATAAAACAAAAATAAAAGAAGGAACCAGTGAGCAAGAAATAGCTCGTATACAAGAGGATTATCAGTATATTGTAAACGAAGCGCCAGGCTCCCTTTTTGGTGAAAGAAAGAATCCTTTAACGAACTATTGTAGACCTAAAGTGACAATCAAAGAATTGGAGCAACCAATACGCTTGAGCAAAACATGCTGTTTTTATTATCACACCTCTGAAGAAGCGAATGACTTTTGTATCTCCTGCCCGAAAATAAAAATGCCAAGTTAACCCCATGAAGTATTTACAACTCCCCAAAGTGAATAGACGGTTCCGTTTATTCACTTTTCTTTTTCCCACTATCATTTCCGTTAAATATCATGAGAAATATGAATGCATAAATATGCATAAAAATGTGAGGTTGAACCGAGCTTATGTTAGCGTTTACAATAGTTCTACAAAGTAGATTTGTTATAAAAACATGAATGAAGTTAGTTTTTTTCTGGATTAAACATTAAACTTCAAAGTTTTTGTAAAAGTTTTATAATAGCGGGAGGAATGCTGTATTGAATGAAAAGGGATGATTGTAACCGATATTTTTTATCATAAACAAAGGGGGCATGTTTAGACAGTTTGTACCACATAGAAGGAATATGATAATAAAGTAGTTATTTTCCATATAATGTCGATTGTAATTGTTTAGCAAAAATTTGTACTAGTAAAACAAGAAATGAGGTTTTGTCAAAAATGAAAAAGTATGCTACTTCCACGTATTTTTATTTTATTATTCCATCTTTAATCGGTATATTTTTATTTATGACACCAGTTTTATCAGATGGTGTCTGGAAAGTACCAATAGCTATTTTAGCGAATCAATTTGCAGGTATAGTTGCACCTATAATAAGTTATTTCACTGTTATAATGTTCGCCATTTCTGCCATTGGAGCGCTTATTGCGAAATTTATTCCTCGTAGAAATGCTAAAGAGCCCAGTATTTTAGATACATTATTTTATGTGAATTGGTTTTGGACGATTGTACGCTGTCTTGGTTTAGTGTTTGCATCAATGGTCGTTTTTAATTTTGGGCCTGCTGCTATTAATAATGAAAATACAGGTGGCTTGCTAATGGACCCAAATGGTGGACTTGTGACGTTTTTATTTACCATATTTTTATTCGCAGGGTTCCTTCTACCTTTTTTAACAAATTTCGGACTGCTTGAGTTTTTCGGTACAATGATGGTTCGTATTATGCGACCTCTTTTTAAAAGCCCAGGACGTTCATCCATTGATGCCCTTACATCATGGGTTGGTGATGGAACAATTGGGGTATTAATGACAAGTAAGCAATATGAGATGGGGAACTACACAAAAAAAGAAGCGGCTATTATTGCAACAAGCTTCTCTGTTGTATCTATTACATTTTGTATTGTTGTATTGGAAACAGTAGGTTTAGCAAACTATTTTATCCCATACTATTTAACAGTTGTTCTTTGTGGTCTTGTGCTAGCCATTATTATGCCACGAATTTATCCACTTGCTCAGAAAGAAGATACTTATATTGATGGTACACCGGTAGACTATTCACGTGAGAAGTTACCAGAGGGCTATAGTGCTGCATCGCATGGTTTAGAACATGCACTTGCTGTTGCACAGGCAAATCGTGATCCACGCCAATTTGTAAAGGATGGCTCAAGAAATGTTATTGATTTATGGATTGGTGTTGCACCGATTGTTATGGCTTTTGGTACAACTGCCTTAATGCTAGCTGAGTTTACAAGTATTTTCTCTGTCTTAGGGAAACCATTTGAGCCGATTTTAACAGTGCTTGGTTTACCAGAGGCAGCAGAGGCAGCACAAACAATGGTTGTAGGTTTTGCAGATATGTTCCTACCTTCAATTTTAGGTGCAGGTATTGAGTCAGAAGTAACAAGATTTGTGATTGCGGTTGTTTCTGTATCACAGCTCATTTATATGTCAGAAGTAGGTGGTCTTATTTTAGGAACAAAAATTCCACTGAAATTTTTTGACCTAGTTATTTTATTTATATTACGTACATTGATTTCATTACCAATTGCAGCAGCGGTGGGGCACTTGCTATTTTAATAAAAATGATCAAGATATTACGATACCTTCCTTGTCTAATATATATATTCGACTATAGATTCATAGAAAATTAAATAGTAAAATTAGGGTAAGAATAACTATAAATGGACAAGGAGGGTGTTACTTATGCTAAAAAAATGGTTTGCTATATTTGCGATAGTGTTACTAATATTTCCTGTCTTAACGCCTATAACGCATGCTAGTGCAAGTGGGGATACAGCGGTTGCAGCGATAAAAAAGTCGGTAATTCAGAAAAAGCCATATAGAACATTTGCATCAGAATATGATATGGAATGGGAAATGGCATCTAAAAACTATCGGCAATTTTATTTAGTTGGTCGTAAAAATAATAAAATTGTTGGTGGCTATGATACACGTAAAGGTCAGTCTTTGTTTGGCATTAAAATTGGTGAATCAAGCACAACTGTGACGAAAAAATATGGTACACCAGTGGACGCTATTTTAAAGGGTATGACTAAGTATACGAAATCTTATAAAGATGCGTATGGTCAAACAACACACGGTACATATCTTATTGATGGTAAATATGTAACATTTTTCTATGATGTACATGCTAAAAATACGGTTCGTTCGATTTTATGGGTAACGAAGGAAATAGAACTATCGAAAAATGGCTTCTACGCACAAGCATCCCAAGCACGTCAAAAAAGCTTTGAGGAATTAACAGTACATTTGATGAATCAAGCACGTGTATCAGAAGGCATAGCTGCACTTTCCTACGCATCACAGTATAATCAGATTGGTCGTCTTCATAGCCTTGATATGGTTACTAATCAGTATTTTGATCATACAAATCTGAAAGGGCAAGAGCCTTGGGATCGTATGAAGGCTGGCGGTATAGAATATTCCTATGCGGGTGAAAATATTGCATATGGTCAATATAGTGCTATTTATGCACATGAAGCACTAATGAACTCATTAGGACATCGTCAAAATATTTTACAGGCTAAATTTACGCATGCATTTGTAGGTGTACAATTCTCAAATAAAAATATTCCATACTACACAATTGGATTTTATACACCTAGGTAAATAAAGCACTGAACTTATTGAAAAAAGAAAGGGCTGAGAAGGAAAGTGCCTTGTTCTCATTCAATAGTTCAGTGCTTTTTTATTCTGTATGAATCAGTATAGGATGAAGGAAACTTTCACTAATTGAAGGCTTACTTTGTAAAGTTTAGAGCAGCAATAACTTTTTAGCTATAAAGTATTTTTAGAAAATGGCTAGATTTTTTTAATGATTGCTGTATAATTAGACGCAATATGAATAGTACCTTCGGGGTCGGGTGCAAATCCCAATCGGCGGTAAAGCCCGCGAGCTTAAATAAGCAGGATTCGGTGAAATTCCGAGGCCGACAGTAATAGTCTGGATGAGAGAAGGTAGGCAAAAAAGCGACAGAGATGTGGCTTTATTTGATGATGCTTATTTTGACCCCGCAGTAGAATGTGAGGTCATTTTTAATTGAATAAAAGTCCTTCGGGGTCGGGTGCAAGTCCCAATCGGCGGTAAAGCCCGCGAGCTTAAATAAGCAGGATTCGGTGAGATTCCGAGGCCGACAGTAATAGTCTGGATGAGAGAAGGTAGGCAAAAAAGCGACAGAGATGTGGCTTTATTTGACAATGCCAAAAATGACCCCGCAGTAGAATGTAGGGTCATTTTTTAATTGAATAAAAGTCCTTCGGGGTCGGGTGCAAGTCCCAATCGGCGGTAAAGCCCGCGAGCTTAAATAAGCAGGATTCGGTGAAATTCCGAAGCCGACAGTAACAGTCTGGATGAGAGAAGGTAGGCAAAAAGCTAGCAATTATGCTGGTTTATTTAGTGATGCCTTTTCCGTAAAAGCCCCTTATTTTAAGGTGGCTTTTTATTTTTAAAGGAGGTGAGGAAATGAATGACAAACAAATTATGCAATTTGCTATAGATTTGGCGAAATCAGGAAGCAATCAAACCGCTCCCAATCCATTAGTGGGCTGTGTTATTACAAAAGATCAGGAGATTATAGGCTTTGGAGCACATCTTAAGGCAGGTGAGGCACATGCAGAAATCAATGCGTTAAAAATTGCAGGTGAGAAAGCGCAAGGGGCAACTGTGTATGTCACGCTTGAGCCTTGTAGCCATATTGGACAAACTGGTCCCTGTGTAGAGGCACTTATTCAAGCACAGGTAACACATGTTTTTATTGCCACGCTTGATCCGAATCCACTTGTTGCTGGACGAGGTGTCCAAAGGTTAGAGGAGGCAGGTATTACAGTAAGTGTGGGATTATGTGAGCATGAAGCAAGAGCATTAAATGAAGCATTTTTCTACTATATCTCACAGCGCTTACCCTATGTGACATTAAAGCAAGCTATTTCATTAGATGGCAAAATTACTGCTGAAAAGGGGAAGCAAACAGCCATTACAGGTCGACAAGTTCAAGAAGATGTTCATAATGCGCGTGCAGTGCATGATGCTATTTTAGTTGGCTCAAACACTGTTTGTATAGATGATCCAAGTTTAACAAATCGGTTAGGTACATCAATGAAGCAGCCGATTCGAGTTGTGATTGATCGAGAGGGGAAAGTTCCAAGTTCGGCGAAAGTATTGAATGACAATATAGCTCCAACATGGCTTTTTACAGCAAAGCCACGTTATTTTGCAGGAGTTCGTACATTTGTAATAGCAGATTGCTCCTTGCGCAATATTTTAAGAATACTGGCAGCTGAAGGCATTATGACAGTATATGTTGAAGCTGGCTGTCAAATGGCAGATGCCTTTTTACAGCAACGGCTTGTCCAAAAAATGATAGTGTATATCGCTCCGAAATTATTGGGCGCTGAGGCACTTTCAATGGCAACAGAGGCTTTAGCAGGAGCATTTACTTTTACTGAAGTTGAAAAAATAGGTGAGGATATTAAATTAACGCTAACAATGAAATGAGGTGAGCATTTGTTTACAGGAATTATTGAGGAGCTTGGGACGATTAAGCAAATGGCAAAAGGGCAAGAATCCATTGCTTTGACGATTGGTGTTCAAAAGATTACGCACGATTTAAAAATCGGCGATAGCATTGCTGTTAATGGCGTATGTTTAACGGTAACAAGCTTTACGAATATGCAATTTACAGCTGATGTAATGCCAGAAACAATACGTGCAACAGCCCTTTCACAATTACAAATAGGTGCTACGGTTAACATAGAGCGTGCGATGAGTGCCAATGGTCGATTTGGTGGACATTTTGTATCGGGACATATTGATGAAGTAGGCACGATTTTGCGTAAACGTCCGTTTGCCAATGCAGTTTATTTTGATATAAGAGTTTCTCAAGAGGCAAGTGCGTTATGCATACCCCGTGGCTCAATTGCAATTGATGGTATTAGTTTAACGATTTTTGGGTTACAAAAGGAGCTTGTGACAGTATCTATTATTCCTCATACAATCCATGAAACAACACTGGGCTTTAAGCGGGAAGGGGACCTTGTAAATATCGAAACAGATGTGCTAGGAAAGTATATTGCGAAACAGCTACAGGCAAAATCAACAACATTAACGGCAGAGTTTTTACAACAACATGGATTTTAAAGGTGGGATAGTATGTTTAACACAATTGAAGAAGCACTAGCTGACTTAAAGCAGGGAAAAGTAATTATTGTTGTCGATGATGAGAATCGCGAAAATGAAGGAGATTTTGTTGTATTAGCGGAATATGCAACACCAGAGGTTATTAATTTTATGGCTACATATGGAAAAGGGCTAATTTGTACCCCTGTTAGTACACAAATAGCGCAATTGCTAAAGCTAGCGCCAATGGTTCAGCATAATACTGATCATCATCAAACTGCCTTTACAGTAAGCATTGATCATATTGATACAACTACAGGGATTAGTGCATTTCAACGGGCATTAACGATTGAAAAAATGCTGGATGAACATGCACAGCCATTGCATTTTCGCCGCCCGGGGCATATTTTTCCATTAATTGCACAGGACAATGGCGTTCTTGCAAGACCTGGACATACAGAAGCAGCCGTTGATTTAGCCATGCTTTGTGGCAGTAAGCAAGCGGGTGTTATTTGCGAAATTATGAATGAGGACGGTACGATGGCTCGTCTACCGCAATTAAAAGAGCTTGCTCAACGCTTTCAAATGAAGCTTATAACAATTGAAAGCTTAATCCATTATCGCCTTGCAACAGAGCAAATTATCTCACGCGAAGCGAGCATTCAATTACCATCTCATTATGGTGACTTTACAATGATTGGCTACGCGAACGCTATTGATGCTAAGGAGCATGTTGCCATTATTAAAGGAGATTTACAGCATGTCACAGCACCACTTATTCGTATTCACTCAGAATGCTTAACAGGTGATGTTTTTGGCTCCAAACGCTGTGATTGCGGTGCGCAGCTACAAACAGCGCTTGCTACGATTGAGCAGGAAGGGGTAGGGGCAGTTCTTTATATGCGACAGGAAGGACGAGGTATAGGCTTATTCAATAAACTAAAAGCCTATGAATTACAGGAGCAAGGCTACGATACAGTAGAGGCAAATGAAATGCTTGGCTATGCGAGTGAGCTGCGTGATTACAGCTTATGTGCACAAATGCTAAAAGATTTAGGTGTCACATCTATTCGTTTAATGACGAACAATCCTGATAAAGTAGCACAGCTTGAACGATATGGTATTACAGTGGTGGAGCGTGTACCACTTATCGCTGGTTTAGTAGCAGAAAATGCTCATTATATGGATACAAAAAAAGAAAAAATGGCGCATTTATTATAGGAGGAATGAAGTATGGTTAAAACATTGGAAGCACAGCTGGTAGGTACTGGATTAACAATAGGGATTGTTGTTGGACGTTTTAATGAGTTTATTAATGATAAATTATTGGCAGGTGCCATTGATGGCTTAAAGCGTCACGGTGTAGAGGACGATGCTATTGAAGTTGCTTGGGTGCCGGGCGCATTTGAAGTGCCCTTTATAGCGAAAAAAATGGCAGAGTCTAAAAAATATGATGCTGTTATTGGGCTTGGTACGGTTATCCGTGGAGCAACAACACACTATGATTATGTATGTAATGAATCAGCAAAAGGTATTGCTAACGTAGGCTTACAAACAGGTGTACCAACGATTTTTGGCATTGTCACAACAGAAACGATTGAGCAAGCCATCGAGCGAGCTGGTACAAAGGCAGGCAATAAAGGCTATGATGCTGCTATTGCTGCTATTGAGATGGCAAATTTAACGAAAATGTTATAGCTATTAGCTCATAGTTTAGAGAGAAACCCCAGCTTCATGAATGGAGCTTCTCCTACCTATAGAAAAATACGCTCTTGTAAATTATAAAAAATGTTTGCTGAACTTGAAAACACAGCCTTTAGCATAAGGTTAAATGGTTGAAAGCAAAGCTCACTACTAATATTGCCTGATGCTCTTCTTCTGTAAGATTTGTTCATTGTCTTAATCATGTAGGCTACGATCAATGCAATGGATTAGCTGTAGCAGACATAGGCTCTTGCGTTGCCACTACAAGAATATAGCATATGGTCTGCTTTCTATGCTTATTTGCTATAGATATTTATTCGATATAGGTATTTGCTAACCTTACCATCCCATTCTATAATCGCCTTAAGAGAGGTTTGGTAGGATGATTGTAGCATTGATTTAGGATATAGTAGAAAAAATTGAAAAGCTTAGGGAGGATAACGATGAAAAAGACATTAGCACTCTACTTGCTGATAATCGCTTTACTCGTAGGTTGTTCTGCAAATACGCCACAAGCAAATGATACAGAAAAGGAGCAACAGCTATCTGATGAGAAGATAGAGGTGATTGCAGAAAATTTAGATGCACCTTGGTCCATTCATAAAATCGACAATACATTTTATCTAACAGAGAGATCAGGTAGTATTGTCAAAATAGAGGGAGAAAAAGTACAACGACAAAGTGTAAAGCTTGACAAAGAGCTATCAACAGCATCAGAGGCGGGGCTGCTTGGCTTTGTTGTAGCACCAGATTTTTTAACGTCCAATAAAGCGTATGCGTACTATACGTATGAAGATGCTGACGGTCAATTTAATCGCATTGTTACGTTACAGCTTGAGGATAATAGGTGGATAGAAGAAAGCGTGCTTGTAGATCAAATTCCAAGTGGTACTTATCATCATGGAGGAAGATTGAAAATAGGACCAGATGAAAAGCTTTATGCAACAACGGGAGATGCATCTAATCGCGATATTGCACAAAATCTTGCATCATTAGGTGGGAAAATTTTAAGAATGAATTTGGATGGAACCATTCCAAGTGATAATCCTATTCCAGAATCCTTTATTTATAGCTATGGACACCGCAACCCTCAAGGGCTTACTTGGTCAACAGATGAAACAATGTATGCAAGTGAACATGGAAACCAGGCGAATGATGAGGTTAATGTAATTCATGCGGGTCAAAATTACGGCTGGCCGATTATTGAAGGCAAGGAGGCACAAGAAAATTTAATTGCACCACTGTTTACTTCAGGAAGCGATACAACTTGGGCACCATCTGGTATGGCTTATTATAATGGTCATTTATATGTAGCGGCATTAAGAGGGACAGCCGTCCTACAATTTAATTTAGATACGAAAGAAATACATAAGGTCATCACGAACTTAGGTAGAATTCGGGATGTCTTGATTGAAGATGACTTTCTTTATTTTATTAGCAATAATTCGGATGGTCGGGGAAATCCACAAGAGCATGATGATAAGCTCTATCGTATTCCACTGTCTGCATTGGAGTAATAATAAGGCTGAGGCATCAAAATATTGCCCTAGCCACAGAGTAGCAGCAAGCTAAAATCTAAAAAAATTGGGTTTATAGCAACCTAATTTAAATATAATAGACAAAATCGAAAAAATCGACTTTGTCTATTATTTTTTATGCAGGATTTACCGAAACTTTACGCATACTGGCTGCAATAATAAGATACAGTAAGATGCTAAAAAGAAGTAGCCCGCTAATAAGTGTTGCAATGGATGATGCTGTTAGGAAGTCAAACAATGGGGAATACCACTCGAAAATCACCATTAAAATCGGAATAAACGCAAGCAAGCCAAGAAAACTATAGCCGCCTAATATCCCTAAACGATAAAACACAACATTTAAAAGAAGACCAGAGCTAAGGCAGAATAATAGTAAAACAGTATCCAAAGCCATCATTTGTAAAAATGAAGGGGATGTACCAAAAAATAAAATTGGATGGATAATAAGTACATCTTTGACATGTAATAAGCTTGAAACGTAAGAAATAATTTTATGTGCACAAGCAATGATAAACACACCTATAAGGCTCCAGCTAATAAAAAATAGTCCAATATTCAACATATATTGCTGGCGGCTAACATCAAGCTTTAAAAAATAAGGTAAAGTTTTATTTAAAAACTTAGCTGCCATTGAACTATAGAAAATATAGACGGGAATGGATATCGTCATAGCAAATGTTACATATTGACCAAAAAATGCATCTATAAAAAATGCCAATAGTATAATGGAACATAAAATGCCCCAAAAAATAATAATATTTTTCTTATAGCTTTGAATGAGAATATAAAAGCTACCCTTTAATGTTGTCATTTTCCTGACCTCGCCTTCTGTTTACTTAAATACACCAGCATATCTTGTAGAGAAACCGATTCAAGCTTGACATTTTGTATGGACAATTGCAACCATTTCTTGCATAAACATATGTTGATGGATAATGGCTAATTCACCAATGGCCGCTACAACATCAGTAGCATTAACCTTAACCGCAACAATATGCTGATACCATTCATCAGCCGTTTTTTGAAGTAATAGCTGCCCTTCTTGTAAAATAAAAAATTCCTCAAATAATTCACTAGCTTCGTCAGTTAAATGTGTCGATAAAATATATAATCGTGGATTATCAATTTGCTGGTCGATTAGCAAATCATAAAACATACTACGTGCTGCCACATCTAAGCCAATATAGGGCTAATGGCTGCATTGCTTGCAAAGCCTGTAATAATGCCAAGTGCAGATACCATACCCTTTGATAGGCTCCGCACTTTATCCTTTGGATTTAGCGCAAATGCTTGCAGCAATTCATGTGCAAGCTCCTCATCCCATTTTGGATAGAAAAAGCTGTTTGCCTTTAATGCTTGCGCAATGGTCATATCTTCTTGAAAGTTGCCGCTCTCAGCGATAAAGTAAATATCACGTAAAGTAGAAGGGGCGTTGAAAACATTGTCCCCATTGACTAAAATTGTGCCGTTTGTTGGGGCAATAAGTCCTGCTAAAAGATTTAAAAAGGTCGTTTTACCAGCGCCATTCGGAGCATGTACATATAGACAACCGTTTGAAACCCTTGATATACAAGGCTTTATAGAAATCTAAAGACAATTAAACACATCTATAATCACACATAAAGTGTCATTTGAACGGTATGTTACCGACAGATGGCGTTTTTAAGTGGTCATTTTCTTTGACCAAACAAAATGAATAGACGTAGATTGTTCTGAGAAACCATGAATTGGAAGCACAAATAATAGAATGGGTGACTGACTATTTCGTTTTGCCTGACACAGAGATAACGAACTTTCCGTTTTTCCTTTTTAATAGCTACCCTACTATTTTATTTTGAGAACAGTCTTATATGTATTGAGCTAAGTTAATCAACCTTTTTTAGATTAATTTTTATTGTTTAACCTAATTTTAACCTTCGCTCTGTATAATTTATCCACGTAAAACAAAATCAATGGAAAGGAACCATGCACATGCAACGAAAAACCAAACAACCCCTTGCTTTTCTAGCAATAATGGTCTTATTCATGCAAATGCTATTTGGTAGTCTACCAGTAATGGCGATAGATGAGAATAATACAATAAGCTCTATCGTCACACAAATACCTACGACCTCCGCAGATAGTGCAGCCATCACACAACAGACAACGACAGCGGATAGTGCGGTGATTTATGTGAAACAAGGAGCAAGTGGAGATGGTACAAGCTGGGCAAATGCCTTTGGCGATTTACAGTCAGCACTTGACGAAGCATCCACTAAATTAACAGCAGGAGCAACAACTGTACAAATTTGGCTGGCACAAGGGACGTATATACCATCGGAAAAAGTTGGTGGAACAACAGACCGTTATAATACCTTCCAAATGCAAAATAATGTTGCGATTTACGGGGGCTTTAATGGCACAGAAACCACTGTTACAGAACGAGATTGGAAGAATCATAAAACGATGTTAAGTGGGGATATTGATAATACCCCAACGGATAATACAGGAAATGCTTATCGTGTCTTTTATCATCCATCTGGCTTGAATTTAAATGATACGGCGATTTTAGATGGTGTAACCATTACAGGAGGAAATGCGGATCATCCAGATACTCCAGAAAGGAATGGGGGCGGTATGTACAATGCTAATAGTAGCCCTTCACTTACGAATGTGATATTCAGTAGCAATACCGCATCTTATTATGGAGGGCATGTACAATACTTATAGTAGCCCCTCTCTCACAAATGTGATGTTCAGTAGCAATGCCGCATTATCTTATGGAGGTGGCATGTATAATGCTAATAGTAACCCTTCTCTCACGAATGTGACGTTTAGTAACAATACCGTATCTTCTGTCCTCAGCGGTGGCGGGGGCATGTACAATGCTAATAGTAGCCCCTCTCTCACGAATGTGATGTTCAGTAGCAATACCGCATCTTATAGCGTAGGTGGGGGCATGTACAATGTTAATAGTAGCCCCTCTCTCACAAATGTGACGTTTGATCGCAATGCCGCAGCTTTTGGAGGGGGCATGTACAATTCCTATAGTAGTAGCCCCACCCTAACAAACGTCACAATGATTGGCAATAAAGGCACAAACGCTATTTATGGCGGCAGTGCAAACAGTAAAATTCACAATAGTATTATCGTAGGTAATGCTGGCAACCCAGCACTTGCTAACTATAGTGGTACGATTGAAAATAGCTTATTGGATGTAGAAGAAAATGGGCAGGTGCTAGCCAAATTTCATCAGTCAACAACGGATATACAACCTGATACGTACACACCAGACGCTATTTTCATTGACCCAAATCAGCAAGATTATCAACTACGAGCAGGGTCGCCCGCGATTAATAAAGGAAACAATGCGCTCAATACACAATCGACTGACCTTTTAGGCAACCCACGTAGGCAAGGTAGCTTCATCGATTTAGGCGCGTATGAATCGGAATTCGCTTACCATGTAATGTATGAAGCAAATGGCGCAACAGGTGATATACCTGTTGATAAACTGACTTATAAACAAGGCGGTGCTGTAAACATACAAAATCGTGGCAACTTAGCAAGAACAGGTTTTACATTTACAGGCTGGAATACACAAGCAGATGGTCAAGGACAGGACTATGCTGAAAATGCCTCTTTCACAATGAACGCACAAAATCAGACATTCTATGCAAAATGGACAACAAACCCAACCTATACAGTGACCTACGATAAAAATGGCGCAACAGGCGGTACTGTGCCAAAAGACAATGGAGTCTACGAAGAAAATGACCATGTAACCGTACAAGGCAATAGCGGTCAGCTCGTCAGAACAGGCTATATATTCAAGGGTTGGAACACGCAAGCAGATGGTAAAGGAACATCCTATGCTGAAAATGCAACATTTCTAATGGGAAAAACCAATGTGACACTGTATGCCGAGTGGACAGCGAACCCACCCGCAACAGGCGGAGGCAGTAATCCATCATCTGTATCGAATGACAACGACTACTCACCACCAACAAAAGTAACCATCACCTTGCAAACGAACGGTGGCACAGCTTTACAACCAATCGAAATACCCTACAACACAAAAATAAGTGAGATACCTCGCCCAACAAGAGAAGGCTATCGTTTTGATGGTTGGTATCAAGATGAAGCACTGACAAAGCCGTTGACAGAGGAAATGGTTGTGCGAGAAAATAGTACGCTTTATGCGAAGTGGACAGCATTGCCTGTGGAAGAGCCGAAGCAGCCACAAGAACCGCCATTACCAAAGCCAAACGTGACATTTCATGATGTAGAAAGCCATTGGGCAAAAGACATGATTGAGGAACTGGCAGCACGCAGTATTATCCAAGGCTATGAGGATGGGTCTTTCCGTCCAAACGCACCGATTAGTCGTATGCATGTGGCAGTGTTATTGACGAGAGCCTTTTCCCTCGAAACAGTAAGAACCGCTGAGAATTTCTCAGATGTACCGAAAAATCATCCTTACTATGAGGCAATTGCGACATTACAACAAGCAGGCATTGTCGATGGGGCAAATGGTGCGTTCCATCCAACCGAAAATATGACAAGAGCACAATTAGCGAAAGTCCTTGTGGGCGTACTAGGGCTAACACCACAAGGCACAAGTTCATTTAAAGATGTAGATAGCCAACATTGGAGTGCAGGCTATATTGCGGTGTTAGAGCGTGAAGGCATTGCATTAGGCGATAATGGCAATTTCCGCCTAAATGAACCTGTTACAAGAGCGCAGTTTGTTGCCTTTTTATATCGGATTATGCGAATAGAAAAATAACCATTTCATAAGAAAACCTGAATAATTATCGTCACATGTTCATGGAGGAGGATGGCATGAACATGTGCCGTATTTTCACTTGTTAAGCATTTTCAATCAAGTGAAAAGATTGTTTATTTGTCTAGTAGAAGTAGCTTTTTTCTTTTAGCGAGATAAACTGATTACTTGTCACGATTAAATGGTCGAGTAATTCCACCCCTATTATTTCCCCTGCTTGTTGCAAGCGTTCTGTCACTACTTCATCCTCTGGACTTGGCGTACAATTGGAACGCACATGATTATGTGCCACGATGATAGACGCCGCATTTTGCATTATTGCTGTTTTAAAGACTTCTCTTGGTGATACAAGGTTCATATCGAGTGTACCTATGTGACAGCGATGCAAAGATAACAATTCATTTTGAGTAGACAGACAAGCCACTAAAAATATTTCTCTCCCCTCATCACTCATAAACTTGATAGCACTACTCGCAAAATCTTCTGGACTTCTTACCGTATGCTGATTTAACTGCTCAGCAAGGTATTTCTTTGGTAACTTGCGTCTTTCTGCCCTTAATCGAATGATTTCATAGATAGGTTGGAATAATTGTTTTTCTGTCATTTTCTTTCCCTCCTCGAATTTTTTCGATTGCTTGAAGCCGCAATCTCGAAGTCGGAAGGCTGAATTTTTTCCGATTTCTTGGTAGACCACAGAAATTCGGCATCCACTACATGGCAAGAAATTGTGGAACAATAACTCAAAAATTTTTGTGGCGATAGCCTGTTGACAAAAAATTTTGATGGTTCTTGCCATGTAGTGGGTGAAACTTAGAAAAGGACGTGTTAGGCAGAATCTGACATGTTCTTTTCTTAGTTGAACTGCCGAATTTACAGTGGCGAAAGAAATCGAATAAATTCTCATAATAAAAGGAATGCTTGACGCATTCCTCTCATCTTTTCTTTTTTTGCATAAATGATTTACTATCAATGTATTTAATAATTATATTAGGATGTGTCTAAAATGTTACAGAAAACAAAAAAACTTTTTATCACTTCATAATTTTACAAAATTCGACATATAAGCGATTATATAATACATATAATTACATTAAAGGAGGAAATATAACATGAAGAAAAAAATATCCATTTTATTAGCGGTATTGATGTTAACAATCTTCACTTTTTTACCTATTTCTGGACTTGCTAAAACATCAGATAACCTTAGCCAGCAAGAAATAGAGAGCATCTTAGAAAATGAAGGTATATTATCAACAACAAATAGAGTTACTACTCTTGAAGAATTGGAGATAATAGACAATTACTTTGAAGAAAATGCTAATGCAAAAGTTGAAAACATTGAAGAGGTATTAAAAAAATTAGATTTAGAAGATGTTGAAGTAATACCTGCCGAAGAAATCGAGCCGTTAATAAATGCTACTAGTATTCAACCATTTTTACCTAACGCTGGTATGGTAATGTTCCGTAATGTTAGCCATTCTGATACACTTTTCTATGCTACACTGTACGCTAGAAATATTGGTGTAGATAGCATTGACCAAATAGGTGGCAATCTTTATGGTTATGCAATATTACCAAATACGAATTATTATACACCAGTTGTTAAACAATTTTTTAATGAAACAAGTATCAAACCATTTATAGACAGAAAAATAGGAGATTACAATATTCCTCACTACAAAAATAAAGCCTCATTTATGGCTGAATATGTAGTAAGAGATGGAAGCAAAACTGTTACGCCTACCCCTGCTGGTGTTACCTTCCTTGGTATAAAATAAATAATGTTAATAAAACATCTTATGAACTATTCATTCATAAGATGTTTTATATTATTTTGGAAGTTTAAAAAAACCAGTGTCTTTTATTTCGTAGTGTGTAGAATTTTTAACCGTTTCAAAAGAATAAAACATAAAATTACCCTCTGCAAAATCTATAAAAAAAGTTGTGTTTTCAAAATTATTCAATACATTATTAAAAAACTCAATACGATTAAAATTTTCTTCTAATTTAAATACCTCTAGTGTTTTTTCTAATGATTCTCTTAAAGCAACTCTATCAGTAACCTCTATTTTTTGCACAAATCCTTCTATGTTTCTAGGTCTACTTTCTAATATTTCTGTAATTTCACTTTCACTCAAATATTTAGAATCGCTCATAAATCTCTTGAATACCTCCTTATTCTATATATTTGTGTATTGCAAAATAAAAGTGCAGAGTATTGCAATCTAACTTGGCGTTGTGACTTTACTTGGAGTGGTAGGCATATGATAGCCTTGTTCGGCAAAGCCAGCCATTGATATAGCTAGCTTTTTAGCTTGGTACTCATAACCACAGAGGCTCCATGTCAAGTTAAAACATTGTGTAATTGCAATACTATGTATTTTTTCTTTGCAAATACATATTCCTAATTTATCATTAATTTCTAAATTATTCAATAAATATTATTGTTAAATAACTTGTGAAATATACCATTTATTAAAGCTATTCTATTAATTATTTCACCTTAAGAAAATGGTGGATTTAGGATGACCAAGAAAATTTAACTATTACGAAAACGCAGGCAAAATAGTGATAATATGAGAAGTGCCCTATAGTCCTATCATTAACCTATCTATTCACCTGCTTCTCTGAAAGCCATTGTTCCAATTCATCATCTACTACTCTCTCACCGTAGAGTGTCGTTAAAAAGGTTTTCACAGACCCTTGATACATTGTATCTAATATACTTTTAGCTTCCCTTTTCTTGTATTCTCTAAATGTTATACAAGGGCTATAATGATTCATGCGCCATTTTCCTCTTGTTACAGATAATAATCCTTTATCAACTAATTGAGATAAAAAGGTATTGATGGTTTGTCCTTTCCAAGCTTTTTCTACAAAGATTTCTAATAATTCACTTGATGTAACAGAACGATTCAGTTCCCAAATGATTTGCATAATTTCCATTTCGGTATTCGTTAATTTATGGAACACAGACAAATAATTCACCTCTTTTCTATGAACCCTTTATTTTATAAACTTCAATGATATGGTAAATATTACTATAACTTCATAGTTTTGGTTCTTCACCATAACTTGTGGTTGACTTCCTATTAATTCAATAATTTCATATTTTCTATAGAAGAAAAGCGAAAACTCACGTATCGTAATTGTTGTCGAAACAAACCACGAGAGGAGTTTTCGCTTTGTACTCCAAGTTTATCAAAATGCTATTACCGTTACCATCTTTTTTCGAAGTTTCTTTTCCATCTGACG